>JABMQN010000086.1 GCA_013203045.1 Chloroflexota bacterium | reverse complement strand
CTTTGCCTGATGTGGTATTCCTATGCGCTGCACCAGGCTCCCAAATACGAAGCCGCGGCATTCAATCCTGATATTAACGAAACCTTCTGGCTGGGGCTGGCTGAAGATGCCGACCCTGAACACATAGCCAGGGAGTGCCACTATCAGAAACTGCGAAAGTTCCCGCCAGTAGAGGATTACTGCCCGGCCATTTGGTGCCATAGCCTGGTTGATCCTGCCTTTGCCCCACCAGGGATGCACATAGCACAAAGCGAGCAACTGGGCCCACCCGCTCCCACTTTCAGTGAGAAAGAATGGCAAGATGTAAAAAGGAACTACCTGGAGAATCTGCTTACGGTCTGGCAGAAGTACGCTCCCAACATGACTTGGGATAACATCATTGGCGTTGACTGCAATAGCCCTTACGATGCACAGCGGATGAGCAATCTGGGACCCAACGGGAACATAGCAGTCATTGATTGCCCACCCCACCAACGAGATGCCAACCGGCCCATTCCGGAGTTGGCCAACCACAGGACCCCTGTGAAGAATCTCTACGCAACGGGATCGGGGTGGCATGCCGGAGGGTTCGCTTCGTCATCGGAATCCTACAATTGCTATAAGATCATCGCCTCTGATATGGGGTTAGGAAAGCCATGGGAGGAGTCTGGCAAGGAAGAGCCATACTCTCTGGCTGAGGAAACACGAGCTATTACGAAGAGGATACGAGAATCGTTCACGATCTAGGCGTAACATGCCTGGCCAGCCAAGCCCGGATTTACCAGAATGAAAGCCTTGGGACAATGCCCCCAATTTCCCGATGGACAGGACAGCTCGTATTGGCGGGGCTATCGACCGAGGAGATCTCGGCGCCCGGTTTCCGGGGCAATGACCATGCCAATGTAATGCTGCCGCTTTACCGTGATTCCCCGGAATTCTGGAGGTACGGAGCCCAGTACGATCAGCATCTCTGCAGCGATGGATTCGCGTTCAGAGACCATTCATTTGAGAACAATTAATTTAGGAGGATCAATGGCCGAACAACTGGATATCAGCACCAAGAACTGTACTATAGAAAAGGAGGGGCATACCCTCATCGTCACTCTAAACCGACCGGAAGCCAAAAATGCTCTTAGCCCGACTATGATGGTCGGTATGTACAAGGCTTGGCTTCTTCTTGAGGAGGATGATGATTTGTACTGTGGTGTTCTAACCGGCAAAGGGGATACCTTTTGTGCAGGTATGGATCTAAAGCACGGACCGGAGGGTGGTGAAGGCGAAGACTGGGATGAAATCAACCGACTAATGCAAGAAGTGCCGAATCTTCACTGGCAAGCGCTACTGAGGGAAGAGCGCCCAAACAAGCCAATTATCTTAGCGGTGGAGGGATATGCTCTGGCTGGTGGAACAGAAATACTACAAGGTACTGACCTGCGCGTAGGTGCAGAAGACGCTATTTTCGGAGTCACCGAAGTCATACGCGGATTGTATCCTATGGCAGCTTCTGCCATCAGACTGCGTCGGCAGATTCCCTACTGTCTGGCAGCCGAAATACTTCTTTTGGGCAGAAGAATCAGTGCCCAGGAAGCACTCGAATGGGGATTGATCAATCGAGTGGTCCCAAAGGGGAAGGCACTTGAAGAGGCAATGAAAATGGCGTACCAGCTATGCGAAAATGGGCCTTTGTCCATCAAAGCGATTACCCGTACGCTGCGAGAGCTTGAGGAAAGCATGCCCATGATGGACGCTTTGAAAATACAGGATGAGATAGGTTTTCCAGTGCTATCCTCAGAGGATGCCAAGGAGGGCATGAAGGCATTTAAGGAAAAACGCAAAGCTGTTTATAAAGGAATTTGATGGGTTTCTGGATACGGAAGGAGGTTTACTGGCGAAATCAACCTTCACTGCTATGAGGAGCCAGGTCCTGGTTGAAAGTGGTAAGGCCGGGAAACAGATACATGTTATGTATATTGTACCTGGAAGGAATACAATCAGGTGAGGCCTCATAGTTCATTGGGAAATATGACACCCAGGGAATTCGCTGGAACCTGCCGGGGACTAACCTAATGGCTGGCCCAATATTCGGGGGACCCTCAATTTCATCCCATCTCTAACATTGGGGGTGGTACAATAACTGGGGGCAAGGTCATCTTGACCTGCCCCTCAAAAACTGGTCCAGTTAAAATGTTAGACTCGGACCAATGTAAAAGGGCTGTTTTAAAATGCGGAGAGGATCTCCAATAGCAAGTCCTTTTGGAGCAGTCCTAACATTGATCGGCGGATTGGCTTCTGAGATACCCATTTGGAGCACTGGTCTTGTAGTAAATTATTCGTTGTATTTTTAATTGAATTATTTCTGTATTTACTCTATAATTCTTTCGAATTCTTTTAGATTTAACTTCTCGGCAACGTAAAAACTGGAGGTCGGTAAGCCCTTAAAAAGGCACTCTTAGCTTCAAATCGACGGAATCTAGCAGGCGCCAGTTTCGTAAACCGCCGGTCGCCAGTTCGAATCTGGCCGTTGGCTCCACTTTTTAGCTTCGGGTCTTCGTTTTCTGCCGACATTTTGCCGACTTTTTTTGGGGATTTTCAAAGGCCTCCATCATCTCGTCGTAGCGGCAGGCGGCGGCCACCTGCAGGCCAGAGACAGTATGGGAGTAAATATCCAGGGTGATGGCCACGGTGCTGTGGCCCAGCCGCTCTTGGACGATCTTGGGGTAGACACCGGCCAGGAGCAGGAGCGACGCATGGGTATGCCTCAGATCATGGAAGCGAATCCCCCTCCAACCCAGCCACCCGGGCAATACGTCGCCGGCTACTCCGGCTCTTGGGCTCGCGCAAGTAAACATAATTTATGTATGAAGATTCTCCTCTATACACCACTACTCTTTAGTGGTGCCTGACACACTGGCAGTTACTCCAATGAAGGCATATATAGAAAAGATTCCGAAGGCCCATAAAAAATCGGTGGTGTATTCTACTAGCAGGATGGACAAGGTCACTACCACAGCCACAATCGGCATACCCCAGAGAAGCCAGGCGGGGATAGATGGCCCCCGTTTTTCTCTGAGTGAAAATAGCACCAGCATGCCCAATGCGATTACCCATATCAGTCCAAAGAGCACCCAGATGGTGCGAGGATCTTTCCCGGCAAAGCTATAGACCACATACCATGATAAAGCTACCGAACCAAGTATAGCGAAAAGCCTTGGCATACTTGGCTTACGGTGCCGAATTAGACCGACACTCGATACAGCAAGGAAAGTCCCTAAAACCAGTAGAAATCCACCAACCATAGGATGAATCTCACCACTCCAGAGTAGAGTGCCATCATACCCAATCACTGCCAGGCTGGTGAGAAAGACGAGAGCTGCAAATCTTCTCCGCCAGGAAAATGGTCGGCCTCGCAGGGCACACCACGAGTTTGGCGTCCGCCCGCTGTGTCCAGTCGGTATTCGGTACAAATGACTCATGAGCCTCTGTTCCATAATTCACCTCCTATATGTCATGGGTAAGTAGAGTATCACAGGTCCGTGACAGCTTGTTTGTCGCAAAAAAGACACACCGTTGTGCCCCATTTTCAGCCATTGTTCAGTCCTTCAAGATGCGTGATATAATACCTCCATCTTCAAACCAGGGACAGAAGAGGGACAAAATGGGTAAAAGCGACCGCATGGCCCGGATGCTCAACGTGATGCTGCTCCTGCATCAGAATCCGCAGGGACTGACCGTACCATACATCGCCCAGGAGTGCAACGTGAGCACCCGGACAGTCTATCGCGATCTCCTGGCACTGGAATCCGAGATCCATGTGCCTATTTTCCAGGAAGGTCGGACGTATCGCATCATGGACGGTTATTTCCTGCCTCCGGTTCATTTCACTGTCCTCGAAGCCCTGAATATCTTTCTGGCAGCCCGGCTGATGTCGAAATATATACAACGATACGATCCAACCCTGGCCTCAACCTTCTTCAAGCTCAATACGGTGGTCCCAAATCCGCTAAAGGAACAGATTCAAAAAACCATTAAGTGGCTGGAAGCTCAAAAACGGGATGAAGACTACCTTGATATTTTGTCGACTATCGCCGATGCATGGATCAATGGCTATTCGGTTAACATCAAGTATCGGGGCCTGAGTGACAAAGATCCATCTGAACGGACTATCGATCCTTATTTCATCGAGCCGGCTGCTGGAGGTCATTCGAGTTATGTCATCGGTTACTGTCACAAGGCCAAGGGACTGCGAACCTTCAAGATCGAACGGATCAGCACGGCAAAGATCACCGATATGTCATATCATATTTCCAAGGATTTCGACGCGGATGCTTTAATGAGTTCCGCCTGGGGAATCGTGGTTGGTGGTGAGGCCGAGTCCATAAAACTGAAATTCACCCCCCAGGTAGCCAGGATTCTGGAAGAGGTAGTATGGCATCCTTCCCAGAAAGCGGAAAGCCAGCCGGATGGTTCACTCATACTGTCCTTGACAGTCCAGAATACGTACGAGTTGACTTCATGGATACTCAGCTGGGGAGAGTCAGTCGAGGTACTGGAACCAGAGGTGCTGCGTGTCGAAATCGCTCAGACGGCTCATGCTGTAGTGGCTATATACGAATAGCATCACTTTGTCTCGTCATCACCAAAATTGAGTAGGTCTACGGATTGACGAAGCATGCCAGGGAGCACATAATCTTTCAACTCTCATGTTTTTTAATCAGAGGATCACACAATGACAAGACTCCCTGAAGGCAAAGTAGCTATGGTCACTGGTGCAGGTTCAGGTATCGGGCGGGCTTCAGCTCTCGCATTCGCTAAAAACGGAGCTAAGGTTGTAGTCAATGACATCG
>JABMQN010000085.1 GCA_013203045.1 Chloroflexota bacterium | reverse complement strand
TTCAAGGTTCAAAATGGGCAGGGCAATCGCATTTAAAATAAACGTCAGACCTATGTTTTCAGACAATAGAGCCACAACATGTCATTCTCGCGAAGGCGGGAATCTAGTTGGGCGGGGGCGGTGGATTCTGGATCAAGTCCAGAATGACAGAGTCCCAGCGTATTCCCTTTTTGTTTACAGAGCCAACTATCAGCATTTGCATCGTATGTCAATAGAATTAAAATGCGATTGCCCTGCCCCTTTACGAAAGGGGGATTGAAAACCGTATATCGTAGGACGGGTTTTTACCCACCATTCCCCAACGTTTCGACAGGATTGCAGGATACATATCATATCAAATCCCCTCTCGAGAGGGGATTAAGGGGTGTGTCTAGATTCCCTTCCCTGAGGCTGGTATGACACGGACATGGATATCATTCTGATGAAAATCAGAATTCAGAGAGGGAATAACATCCCCCTGTGTCCCCCTTCAAAAGGGGGATAGTGGTTTCCAGATTCCGCCTTCGCCTTTAGGCTGTGCCAGCAGAAGTTGACCGAAGGCTGGCTCCGGCGGATAAGCGCGTCCAGAATGACATATCCAGCTTCCATATTCGGATCAATGAGATGCGATCGCCTTGAACAAACTCCAATTCCCTTGACAGTCACGCTAACAAATAGCTATAATTTTCCTTGGCCCAAATTTTTCAGGAGGGAGGCGATGCTGGTTGGCTGAAGTAATTATTGACGACAATGAATCGATAGAGAGTGCTCTCAGACGATTCAACAAAAAAGTACAAAACGACGGCATTCTCAGTGAGTACCGTCGGCGCCAGTTCTTTGAGAAACCATCGATCATGCGTAAAAAGAAACGCGCAACCAAAAAGCGCAAGAGTACCCGAAGTTCAAAAGGCGCATATTTCGGTAAATAATTCCATCTTTTGAGGAGAGGCAACGTGACGCTGCAGGAACGGCTGGCAGCCGATCTAAAAGAGACTATGAAGTCAGGCGATAAAGTACGACTGGGTACACTTCGTCTGGCAAAGGCAGCGGTCCAGAATGCGGAGATCGCCAAACGGCAGCCGCTGGATGATGCGGACGTCATAGAAATTCTCTCCAAAGAAGCCAGGCAACGCCGTGAAAGTATTGCGGAATATCGCAATGCGAATCGCCCGGATGCAGCAGCCAAGGAAGAGACGGAGCTAGCCATCATCATGGAGTATCTGCCTCAGCAAATGTCCCAGGAGGAAATTCAGGCCATCGTACAGCAGGTAATCACTGAAACTGAGTCAGTTGGGCCCAAAGATAAGGGCAAGGTTATGTCCAGGCTCATGCCTCAAGTTAAAGGCAAAGCGGACGGACAGTTGGTGAATCAGATCGTAACTCAACTCTTAGGGAATTGAGAAAGCTCCTGTAAATAGCAGGCTTCCAACAGTTAAAAAAAAGGAACAAGCAGAACGCTTGTTCCTTTTTTTTAAATTCTAACTAATCTTAATCATTGCTTAGTATCCTTTCAACACCTATAATACCTTAATGGAACCCCAGTTACATCTGTATTTCGTCTTGCAATACAAACGGCTATTTATGTCAAAGTACCTGTTTTCATCCATTTAAAGGAGGTAGATGAACTATGGCAACAGCGTCTATGTTTTTAAAAAGTAGGATTCTTATCAGCGCTTTACTCACCGCGGCGATCATCTCATTATTACTTATGGTACCCGCGTCTCCCTTTAGTAACCACGGCTCTCAATCATTTGGGTCTTCTGCCTTCGGGTATGGTTACGGCTGGCCAAGTGTACCACCGCCACCTCCATCGATCCCGGAACCTATACCCATACCACCAACAGACACTGGAACAGCAGATCTAGAAGGTAATATTGACACTGAAGGTGTTATGACTGAAGACGTAACATTAACTTCCGATGATGGTACGGCCACAGCTGAAATCCCCACAGGGACCACAGCATTGGATTCGGAAGGGAATCCTCTGAGCGAGATAACAGTCCAGCCTCCGGCTACTGAAGCACCTGTCCCACCCGCAGCTAATGTAATAGTCATGGCTGATTTCGGCCCGGATGGCGCTACCTTCGATCCACCTATTACAATAACGATGATATTTGATCCAGCGTCTTTACCGGAAGGAGTATTACCTGAAGACCTGGTTATTGCCTATTACGATGCTGCAACTGGTGAGTGGGTTGAACTTTCAGATGTTGTGGTAGACACGGAAAACAATACTGTCAGCGGAACCACATCTCATTTCACTCAGTTCGCTATCCTAGCAGAGGCCCAGGTGACTCCTGCACCTACCGAAACACCAACGCCGACCGTCGTTCCAACACCTACAATTGAACCGACTCCAACGGTGACACCTGAACCTACGGTAACGCCTACACCGACTGTGACACCGGAACCGACAGAGACACCAACAACGGAACCAACGCCAGTAGAAAGTCCAACGCCAACAGAACCAAGCGAACCAGAGGATGACGATGATGACGATGGAATCAATCCGTGGGTCATCATTGGGCCTGTTATTGCTATTGTGATTATTGGGTTGGCAGTGTTTATCGTAATGAGAAGGCGGCAATAGATCACAACCAATACACAGTTGTTAGACTGTATTTTATTAAACCAGCAATTAAATACACAAAGAAATTTACAAATTATTGTCATTCCCGCGGAGGCGGGAATCTAGTGGTTTAAACACGCTTTTCTGGATTCCGGCTCTTCGCTTCACTGCGGCCGGAATGACATATTTAGTTGCCGGGTTAATAATATAATCCATGGCTTCAATGCCCAGTCATAGATTTCCTTGTGGGCAACTGCCTAACACATATAATTGTGTAGATATTTTTGAGATTGTTTAAAACTGTTGCAATTCTGTTTCATTTCATGATACAATCTCCGGCAAACTGATCGTACAAATACAGACTAATCGTAGTGAAAGGAAGTAAAGCATGCTAGCAGTGGTAAAGCCCTATTTGACTAACAAAGCAGTATTCACGGTCTTATTTATCACCGCTATCGTCCTGAGCCTTCTTTTCATCACCTCCAATTCTGCAGAAGCTGTACAGGTAAGAGTTTCCGCCTCTTCCAATAACGTATCGCAGGGAAGTTCAGTAACCTTCACTACAACTGTCAGTATTCAGTCCACTGAGCGCATCCCGATACAAACTGCAAAACTGACTATTTGTGCCGATGCCGCCTGCAATTCACAACTCACCAACAGTCCATACCTCTCTCCATATAACATGACCTTATCTAATACCAATCCCAGCACCGGGTATTTCACCTACGGGCCCGGGTATGGATTTGATGCAAATCTGGGTGTAGGATATACATTCCCAGAGGATGATGGTTATGGCGGATATAGCGGGGTGGTCACCCTTACCTATCAATGTACTGTGACCACTTCGGCACAATGGGCCGCTGGCACTTATTTTGCCCGCGCAGATATCGACTGCGGTTCCCACACTTTTTCTTCGATCCCTGCTACTTTTACCGTAACTACATCAAGTGGTGGCGGAGGAGGCGGTGGTACCGGTGACAGTGGCGCAAGCACGGAGCAACCAGTTGAGACGCCATCCGATACACCAACACCTTCACCTATATCTCCAATCCAGGTGCATACATTATCAGATGATATCGATAGTGAAGGCGTAATCCTCGGTGATGTGTCCGTCACATTCGCCAACGGTATTGTCGAGCTTCAAATTCCAGCGAACACTACCGCTTTGGACCAACAGGGCCAACCTCTCGCTGAGATAACCATGGAAGCGCCTCAGGCTCCTGCCTTATTGCCATCTGAAAAGCATCTGGTTATGGTCACTGACCTTGGCCCCACCGGAGCCACGTTTGACCCGCCCATACTCGTTAGTATGACCTACAATCCAGATTCGTTACCTGCTGGCGCGTCAGAAGAAGACCTGGTCCTGGCTATCCATGATTCAGGGAGTAAACAGTGGATATCCCTTGAACAAATATCCGTTGATATGGTTAACCATACCGTCAGTGGGGTTACCGGACACTTCACGCAATTCGCTATACTGGCAGAAGTAGAAGAACCTCCCACACCTGCGCCGACAGATACACCAACCGAAACGTCTACACCTGCGGATATTCCCGCAGCAACAGAAACACCTGCACCTACGGAAGATCTTACTCCAACAGAAGCTCCGGTACCTACAGATACAGATGAATCTTTAGATGATGATGACGATGATGGGCTCAATCCCTGGGTGATTATTGGACCTGTTATTGGTATTGTTTTTATAGCTTTTCTGGTATACCTTCGTAAAAAACAATCAAAACGGTAGAAGACATTACCAATGCAAGTAGCAATTTTAGCCGGTGGCCTGGCAACCAGACTGGGAAGTTTGACCAAGGAACAACCGAAATCCCTGGTAAGGATACTTGACAGGCCATTTCTGGCATACCAATTACAGAACGCAGTCAGAAGCGGAGTGAATGACGTTGTCATGTGTGTTGGCCATCTCGGAGATCAGATTGAAAACCATTTTGGAGATGGGCACCAATATGAAGTCAATATCCAGTACAGTTACGATGGTGATAAATTGTTGGGAACGGCTGGCTCTCTCAAGAAGGCTGAGACCTTGCTTGAGGACCCGTTCTTCGTTATGTACGGGGATTCCTATCTAGCTTTGGATTTTAAAGCCATCATGGCGGATTTCACTGCGCATAACAAACAGGCGATGATGGTAGTTTATAAGAATTTTGACCAGTATGACAGAAGCAATTGTGTGGTTGAGAATAATTGCATCAAATGTTACAGCAAGACAGAAACAATAGAGGATATGGTCTATATCGATTATGGAGCAAGTATCCTGCGTAAAAGCACTCTTGACTTTGTTCCTCAAGATGAAGTATTCTCGCTTCAGCAACTTTTCAGTGTACTCGTAAATGATCAACAGATGTTGGCATATGAAACAAAAGAACGTTTCTATGAAATTGGTTCCCCTATGGGTTTAAATGAGTTCCACGAATATATGACCGTAAAGGAGGGGATATGATCCTTGCTAGAGCACCTGTACGTATAACCCTGGGTGGTGGTGGAACCGACTTGAAATCGTATTATTCCAAGCATGGCGGCTTCTTGATTGGGGCGGGTATCAATAGATACAGCACTATCCTGGCCAACACGCGTTTTTACAATACCATACAACTTAGCTACTCACAAACAGAAATAAAAGACAATGTAGAAGATATTGAGCATAGGATATTCCGCGAAGCGCTCAGGTTAACGGGGATTCATCGGAATATTGAACTCCATTCCACTTGTCACGTTCCTACCAATTCAGGACTCGGCTCGTCATCCTCTTTCACTGTCGCTCTGCTTAACGCACTTCATACTTACAGGGGTGACTTTGTTACTCGAAAGGAACTTGCTGAAGAAGCTTGTTACCTGGAAATAGAAAGACTTTGTGAGCCCATTGGCAAACAGGACCAGTATATGGCAGCTTTTGGAGGGATCACCTGTCTCACCTTCGATAAAACTGGGGACGTCCTGGTTGAACCTCTGCGCATTTCTGATGAAACGCTGGATCTACTGGAAAACAACCTGCTCTTCTTTTTCAGCGGTGTAGAGAGAAAAGCCTCGGATATACTTATTGAACAGGATCAGAAGAGTAAAGAAAATGATCCTGATATGGAGCAGAACCTTCACCAGGTTAAGGATATCGGGCTTAAAACCAGGGAGTATCTCGAAAACGGCAAAGTAGATATGCTTGGTGAGCTTTTACACATTCATTGGGAAGCAAAGAAAAAACGTTCTTCCAAGATGACCGATCCGTTCATCGATGATTGTTATGAGACTGCGCGTAAGAACGGGGCCATTGGAGGAAAACTGATGGGTGCAGGTGGCGGGGGATTCTTTATGTTCTACTGTGAGAACGGAAACAAGGCAAAGGTATCAGAATCACTGCAAAAGATGGGGCTTAGAAGAGAACGGTTCCATTTCGACTGGGAAGGTGTCAGAATTTTACTCAACTCCAAGGAAACCAGGTTGGCACCAAACAGCTACACGTTCGATTTACCTGAGACACCTCACACAGTAGCCTTCAGTGAGGTGAGTCGTATTAATTAATGCGCTAGACGGAACTCAGTCACCATTGTAATTGAGTTTCCTTATTGTTCATCGGATTTGTTATCGGTGTTCTATTGGGATGTTTGCTTCGTCGTGGTAATCTAAGTATTTTCTATTGAATTTCGTTTAGATCACTGTTGAAGTTGTAATAATTCCAGTTCTTACTGGATTCACCTCATTCCTGGACCCCAGTTCGATAACAGTCATGCAGGCTCTTTGCAATGTTTGGATATCTCTGCTAGCAAGTTTTCATAATCTTACAATGGAGGTGTTGTGTCATACACAAGCGAATATCTGAATGAGGTCAAGAAAGTTGTCGATGGAATAGACCAAACCGTAATAGATAAGATGGTCGATCTGCTTATCGGTATTAGAGAGAGCGGCGGGCGTTTGTTTTTCCTGGGAGTAGGTGGTGGAGCTGGGAATGCGTCCCATGCGGTTAATGACTTTCGAAAAATTGCTGGAATTGAATCCTACTCACCGAGCGATAACGTCTCGGAGTTAACCGCTCGAACAAATGACGAAGGGTGGGATACCGTCTTTGTGGAATGGCTCAAAGGTTCCAGGCTCAATCAGAAAGACGGGATATTCGTCTTCTCCGTTGGTGGGGGAGACGTGGAGAGGAATATAAGTGCAAACCTGGTTCGTGCGCTTGAATATGCCCAAAGTAAGGGGTCGAGAATAATGGGCATCGTCGGTCGTGATGGTGGGTATACGGGTAAGGTGGGAGATGCATGTCTGATTATCCCGACAGTCAACCAAAATACAATAACCACTCATACTGAAGCTTTTCAGAGTGTTATCTGGCATCTGGTAGTGTCTCATCCGAACATTCAGGTTTCAGAAATGAAGTGGGAATCAACGACGGAGTGAATAAATGCCGATTTTCTTAGATACCGGAAATATTAGTGATATTGAGAAATACCTTAAGATGGGGATCAT
>JABMQN010000084.1 GCA_013203045.1 Chloroflexota bacterium | reverse complement strand
ATAAATACAAGGTTCCGAATTGATACCCCGTCAGCTTGCGGCGGGGTAGTTCATTAGGCCTGCTCCATAGCATGTCTTGCTTGTGTGATAGTGAATAGAGACTCGTCTCCCATCTGGATGCCGATAGATTCGCTCTGTCCTAACCTCTTCATCTAATACCCACCCATCCTTACGAAGAGCTTTTATTATCTCACCAGCGGTTTTCCCTTTGAGTTGGCTCCATGCACTTTTACTGAAGTTCACTATGTCGCTACAACTAATTCCTTTGTATGATGCCCGTTTGTTGGCGATTTCCTCTTAGGAGTAACCGTCTTTACTGTAACGCCCAAAGGTAAAGGGTCGCCATGCTTAATTAAGGAATTTATATACGCCCTGATAGCGTCTATGGCATTATCTAAAGCTTCTTCCTCAGAATCACCACAGGTATGCAAACCCTTGAATACAGGTACAGATACATGATAACTGTCACCATCAACTTTGACATCAACTTCAACTTTATACGATATTTCTTTCATTTCTTTCATTGTTCTCCCCCTCTATTACCACCCCTAAAGCCAGAGTGGTAGGGTTTGATACACACAATAATACCAGTGTAAAATATTTATCACAAACGGCGATACACCCAACTTAGTTTGAGGGTAAACCCTCAATAACAGCACTTTGGATTATATCATAAAAATGTTGTGACAAAAGTTAACACTCATTTACTTTCCATTTACTTTTGTATGTAACAAGTTATGGGATTCGGACAGAGTGCTATTGTATCATTTCCTTTCTACTTTTCCTTGCCCCATTCGTTCTCATTATGGTAAAATTAGCCGGTTTGGTTTGTTCGTACCAAAGCTGTTTTGTGCTGGGAAAATGCAAGTCCTTATGGAATAAGAATCAGGTTGTTTATCGAGATGGGGAGCTGGTTTTCGGTTTCGCTCCCCTTTTTATTGTGTAAACAACCTTGATCTGAGGTGAGTATATGGTGAACCTGACAATTGACGGAAAGCAGATTCAGGCAGCGGAAGGAAAGAGAGTTCTGGAAGCTGCACTAGAAAGCGATATCTACATTCCCAACCTCTGTGCGATTGCCGATATTGAATTGCCGTTTGGTGCTTGCAGGCTTTGTTTTGTTGAAATCGAAGGTAAGAAGGGTATGGTCACAGCATGTACCGAGCCTGTCAAAGAAGGCATGGTTGTTAATGTTGTGACGGAAGAGATCACTCAACTGAGACGCACCGTTCTGGACTTCATCCTTTCCCGGCATCCGCATGAGTGTCTGGTTTGTCATAAGCGAGATATTTGCGGTCCACTGGACGTATGCCTGCGGACTGTAGCAGTTGAAGAACGGTGTGTAACCTGCTCTAAAAACAAGCGTTGTGACCTCCAGAAAGTTGTCGATTTTGTGGGCATAGAGGAATTAAAAGCTCCCTATCAGTATAAGAACCTCCCGGTGTTGAATGACCCTCTTATTGCCCGCGATTATAACCTTTGTGTTCTGTGCGGGAAGTGTGTTCGGGTTTGCCAGGAAGTCCGGGGCGTGGGTGCTGTAGCTTTCACTAATCGGGGAAGTGAAACTCTAGTTGGTACTATCTTCGGCGATTCGCTGGAAGATGCCGGCTGCAAGTTCTGCGGCGCCTGCATCGATGTTTGCCCGGTTGGCGCCTTAAGTGAGCGGAGCGCTCGCTGGATGGGAATACCGGATCGTGTAGTGACGACTACCTGCCCCTATTGTGGTGTGGGATGCCAGCTCAATATGGAAGTCAAGGACGAGAAAATCAGGCGAGTTGAGGCTGATATCAACGGGCCGGCTAATAAAGGTCAGGCCTGCGTTAAAGGTAAGTTCGGGATGGATTTCGTAACCGATCCTGCTCGATTGACCACTCCGTTAATTAAGAAAGACGGCGAGTTTGTTGAGGCTAGTTGGGACGAAGCCATTGATCTGGTGGCAGAGAAGTTTGGTGAAAACAAAGGAAATGAATTCGCTGCCATCTCTTCAGCCCGGTGTACTAACGAAGACAACTACGTCTTTCAAAAATTTGCGCGGGGGGTGATGGGCACCAATAACATCGATCACTGTGCCCGCCTCTGACATGCCGCTACTGTGGCCGGTCTGGCCACAAGTTTAGGAAGCGGCGCTATGACCAATTCCATTGAAGAAATTGGCGATGCTGCCTGCATTTTTGCTATTGGAACCAATACCACGAACCAGCATCCGGTAATCTCACTTGAAATCAAAAAGGCGGTTCGGAAGGGCGGAAAGCTGATCGTAGCCGATCCCCGCCAAATTGATCTGTGTGATATCGCCGATATCTGGCTTCAGCAGAAACCCGGAACCGATGTGGCCCTGATGATGGGTATGATGAAAGTGATTGTTGATGAGGGGCTTCAGGATCAGGAATTCATTGACAACAAGTGTGAAAACTTTGATGAATTCAAGGGTTCACTGGCCGAATTTGAATTGGATAAGGTTTCGGAAATTACCGGTGTCCCTGCTGAGGATGTTGCTGCTGCGGCCCGAATGTATGCCACTAATTCACCGGCTTCTCTCCTCTACTGTATGGGTATTACCCAGCATACTCACGGCACCGATAATGTGCTGGGCACGGCCAATCTGGCTATGCTCACCGGGAATATAGGGAAGT
>JABMQN010000083.1 GCA_013203045.1 Chloroflexota bacterium | reverse complement strand
GTCTCACCGCCTCATGCTTGAATTCCGGTGTGTAGCTCCTTCTCTTCTCTCCTGTCATTTGAACACCTCTCTAAAAGTCTATCACTCTTTTCCAGGTGTCCGTTTCCATTAGACCACTTCAAAAGGATGCTACACTCTTTGGCTCTGTTGGGCCGAATAGTGCAACAAAGCCCCTGTTTCACTCAAATGTATTGGAAGGGTAAAGTGAAACGTCGCTCCCTTACCTAGCCCCTCACTCTCAGCCCATATCCTGCCACCGTGTTCTTCCACAATTGCCTTGGCGATCGATAGTCCAAGCCCGGTACCACCTCTGCGGTGGGCCACACCGGGCTCTAATCGATGAAAACGATCGAATATTCTATAAATGTGATCTGGTATAATACCGATCCCTTCATCACACACACTTACAATTATTTCGTGGTTCTCAGCTCTGGCTGTGAGCATTATCCGGGTTCCCGGATCAGAATAGAAGGTGGCATTGGCAACTAGATTGATAATGACTTGCCCGATTCGGATCTCGTCTACTTCGATTTGAGGAAGGTCCCTTGGGATTGTCGTTTGCAGATCATGCTTGGCTGCCGCCGTATTCAGTTGCCCTCTAAGACCGACAACTATACCCGAGAGAACGCTTGGAGATTTTTCCATTTGAACAATGCCCGCTTCCAGTCGCGACATTTCCATCAGGTCCGATACAATCCGGGTAAGTGTGTCTGTTTCCCGGTTAATTGTTTTGAGGTAATCATGCTGGGTTTCCATGTCCCATTCCACATCAGTTTGTATTAAGGTATCCGCCATGCCTTTAATCGCGGCCAGAGGCGTGCGCAGTTCATGGGTGACACTGGCCAGCAGGGCTGACCTCAGCCGATCCAGTTCTGCTAGTCTGTTGGCTCTATCAGCTTCTTGATCTGCACGTTTCCTTTCTGAAATATCAGTGCCAACTACTATTATGGCATCAGGGGAACCGTCTTCTCCTGGCAGGAACCTGCCGTCTATTTCCATCCACCGGTAGTTGCCATCTTTTGCTCTCATACGAAGAACGACCAGGGTACCAACCCAGTCGATTCCTGCTCCCATGTTCTTCATAAATGCTTGTGTCAAACTATCCTGATCCTCAGGATGGATAAACTCGAGGGAATTTTCCCCCACCATTTCCTCGGCCTTATGACCAAGCACTCTCTCATAGGCCTCGTTGACATAGATGTAGTTTCCTTCCTTATCGGTCATCGCAATCAGGCTATTTATATTCTCAGTGATGAAACGGTACTTTTCTTCGCTTTCAGCAAGTTCAAGCTGTGATTCAATAATGATTTGGTTCTGTTTTGCCAGAGCCGCAGTAAGTCGCCGTTGCTCATCTTCCGCCTGCTTGCGCTCGGTGATATCGTGTTCAAGTTTGACAGCGTAACGCTGAACTTCTTCGTATAAGCGGGTATTCTCGATTGCCATGGACGCTAGTCCCGCGAACATTCGGTATAAACCAATCTCTTCTTCGGAAAACAGTCGGGTCTTTTCCCCGACGGTTCCTATAATGACTATGCCTATCACTCGTTTTTCGATCAAGAGCGGCAGGATGAGCAGCGAGCTCAAATCACGTAAATCGCAGGCAGCCCGTTCCGCCGGAGTAAGTTCAGCAGTTCTCGTGTCAGGCACGAGGACAGGAAGGTTGGAAGAAATAGCCTGGCTAATATGGGGATGATCCGTCAACAGTGCATGCCGGAACTCTTCGGGGAATTGAGGTAGCAACGGAATTGAAGTCGCTTCCAGAAATAAATCCCCTCCCTTGAGCAGATAGATGGCGCCGCTATCCAGTTCTACCCCAGAAGCAGCGCAATCAACAATTGCCTGCAGCAAGGTCGTCATGTTCAGTGTTTTTGTAAAGTTTTGGCTGATTTCCAGCAAGGCGACAAGATTTTCATTCTTTTGCTGGATCTTCTGCTCCGCTTCCTTACGCTCGGTGATGTCCTCAAATATAGTAGCAAACCGATCCTTGCCGGGAGAATACACTGATATTGAAAAATGCTTGTCCATCGGCGGGAAATAGGTTTCAAACTGGACAGGCTTGCCTGATTGAGCCACTTCCGCATAGGTCTCCATGTACGGGGGTTCACTGACACTGTAAGCTTTCGACGCAGGTCTATTGATGATATCTTCTTTTTCCAAACCGAGTATCTCTTCATATTTTGGATTGACATCGAGTATCCGGTAGTCAATCGCGTCTTGATTATCGTTGTAAATCAACTCGTGTAGACAGACCCCCTCCGACATGGAATTATAAAGTGATCTGAATTTTTCCTCGTTCTCCCGTAGCGCCTCTTCCGCCTGCTTACGCTCAGCAATCTCCTCTTCCAGCTCAGATGTTCTTTCCTTGACCCTGAGTTCCAGCATTCGGGCATGCTTTTCAAGCTGCCCTCTGGACTGCTTCAACCCGGCAGCCATGTTATCGAACGCCTTTGAGAGTTTGCCCGTTTCGTCCTTTGACTTAATGCCGGTCCGATAGTCGAGGTTCCCACCAGCTATCGCCTCAGCGCCCCGTTGCAGTTGCAGGATAGGAGAGGTCATTCGTCGGGACACTGTAAATGCCGTGATGGCCCCTAAACCGCAAAGAGCCAGCAGGACCCATAGCGATATTTCGGTCAGATGTGAAACCGGCGCGAACGCCTCCGATTTATCCATCTGGGCTATTACGGTCCAGCCCAACTCCGGCAGGTGGACATGGGCATTGATCACCTGTTTGCCCCTGTAATCGGTAGTGGAAATAACAGTTTCCACCATAGAACCTTCAAGTATATTGTGGGTGCGGGCATCATCCATCGCTGCGATATCAATTTGCTGATTCAGAACCGCATCCTCGATGAATCGTGACGGAGTTATCATATAACCCTCATCATTCACGATGTAAACTTCTCCGGTATCGCCCAAACCGGTAAGGTTGCCGGTTATTTGGTTTAGAAAATCTTCTCCACCGATGATGACTACAACACCATCGAATTCATCGTCGACGTAGAAGGCAGTAGCAACAGCCATGACGGTATCTTGTGTGATTGATTCAATTCGAGTATGTGTAACCTGGATGGTTTCTTGCGCTTCTTGAAAAACTTCCCAGTCACTGAAATCCAATCCTTCAACTTGGCCCAGTCCTATTTGAAAACCATATTCTCCCATACCAAACATGAATTCGCCATCATGACCAATTAATAGAAGGTGTCCACCGGGGGTAACCGCTTCGATATCAATTCCCATAACGAACTCCATAATCCCCGGAGGAATTTCACCATCATGTTCCTTCATATATCTCTTATACGGACTAATTTCCTTTGCCAGCATTTCAACGCTTGCCTTCTGGCTTGCTATGAACGTGTATATGTGGTCGGCCCTCGATTGGGCAGTGGTTGCCAGCCGGTCGGTGGTTTTGCTTTCTAGCGCATCTTGAGCGATGAGCCTGTCAATTGAAGCAGTGGCCCCGCCTGCAACGACGATTACCACAAAGATCATGACCAGTATTTTCCATCGTATACTCATTTGTTTACTCTTTAGGCCAAATATGAGTCCTCTACCACTGCGAATGTGCTTTACGCATCACAGCAGGCATAGCACCCCCCCTATTGGTGGGGATTGCCGCCATATTCCCCAGTACCCTTATCGAATTCATGGGCGGCCCCTCCCAACCAGCGGAGGGCCTGCCAGATAGATTAAGTGAAACCCAGAAAACACCTGTTCTCATTATTCAAAGGCGTGATGCCTTACCCTTGGTTTCCCTGTTTTTAACCTGTATAACAAAAAAAGAGATGCCCCTTAAAAGGCATCTCTTTCAACATAAACGCTACGGAACGTTTTAACACTTCGGTAACCAGCTGTCATCGCTATACAGCGTTAGACCCGTGGCTTTGCGTCCCCGCCTTTCGACGGGTTTGCCTTTCTCGGTGCATGATAGAGGCAATGTGTAAATCCACGCATTGCCCCCATTGATATTCTGTTCTAAAGGTACAGTTTCCCCTAGTCTACAATCGACTATAGATTACCTAATGTACTCAGACTTCAAAACAGTGCCAGCCCTCAATTGAAATGGGAGTGTACCCGTAACTTGGTGGAATATATTCCAATAATGCTATGTATTATGCCGGGTGATATTCGCAACAGTCGACTTTCCACCCGGAAGTAAAACAAGTCATACTGGTTATGGTGGAAAGGCGATATCTGCACAGTAGCAGAGAATCATTGGTGGAGGGGGATGTTTTACCATACTCCGGGGTTGACTGCCCCCCAAAAACAACTGGTCCAGATGAAATGTTAGACTCGGACCAGTGTAAAAAGGCCGTTCCTAAGTACGGAGAGGATCTCCAATAGCAAGTCCTTTTGGAGCACTTGTTACGTTCAATGACTGCTCCGAAAGGACTTGGTTTGAGAGCAGAGGATACACAGAAGAAATGATCTTCGGGTAACTCACCCGAAGATCATTTTCACAAACAATTCTTTGGTAGGCCCCTAATCAATTATGGGAACAAACTTTACCGCATCGGCGCTGGTATAGTT
>JABMQN010000082.1 GCA_013203045.1 Chloroflexota bacterium | reverse complement strand
GTCTCACCGCCTCATGCTTGAATTCCGGTGTGTAGCTCCTTCTCTTCTCTCCTGTCATTTGAACACCTCTCTAAAAGTCTATCACTCTTTTCCAGGTGTCCGTTTCCATTAGACCACTTCAGTTTTGACACTATAAATCATTTCAATTAAAATGAATCGGCGTAATTGAGGCTTAACTTTTAGTATATATCAAAGCAGGATGAATGGGGATCGACGAGTAAATAGTTGACAAGGAAACTAAATTGTGGTAGATTAGTTGACAAGGAAACTAAATCCCCATACGAATCACCTTGAAGGAGGGTATATGGAAGCAATTGAACAACTCAATCAGCTACTCAAAACCCGCGGAGCTGAGCTAAGAGAACTCAAAAAACAGGGGAAGAAGATCATCGGTTATTACCCGGGGGGTTATTTCCCGGATGAGCTGGTGCTGGCAGCGGATGCGGTGCCGGTGGCACTCAATCGAGGAGGGGACCACGAACCGGTTGAAGTTTCGGGCGCCTACATGAGCCGATGGATTTACACCTTTGCCCGGGCCAATATCGGCTACCGTATCCTTGGAACCGAGCCGATCTACAACGAAATGGACATGTACGTGGTACCGATAACCGACAATCACGTCAGAGTTGTGGCCGACACCTGGGACGTGTTCACCGAGATGACAACCTTCCGATACGGAATCCCGCACACCAAGCATGACTGGTCCGCCGGATACGTTGCCACTGGATTCAACATGCTCAAGGATAAACTGGAGGAATTCACCGGAAACAAGATCACGGATGAAAAGCTCAAGGAATCTATCGTCCTTTGCAACAAAGAGCGGGAACTCCTGAAAGAGATCAGCCTGATGCGCCAGTCCAAAAGGCCACCCATTACCACTAAAGATTTCATTATGCTCAATCACGCATCTCTCATGCTCGATAAAAAAGTAGTGGTAGCCAAACTTGAAGAGATCGCCGCCGGACTTAAAGGGACCGAAGGCCCCGAGTTGAAAGGACCCCGGCTGATGCTCATGGGCACCACCATGGCTTACGGCGATCATAGAATCCTGGACTTCATCGATGCTGCCGGAGGAACCACAGTTGTTGAAGAATTCGGCGAAGGAATTAGGCACTACTGGGAAACGGTGGATATTGAAGGTGATCTGATAGATGCCCTGGCCGACCGGTACTTCACTAAAAGAGTTCCCCCTGCATGGTTCCGTCCGGGAACGGAGAGAAAGGAATTCGCCGTCAAACTGGCCAAAGAGTTCGAGGTTGAAGGAGTAGTCTGGTATCAGATGATGGCTCGCGAATCGGATGATTTCGAATCATACTGGTTTCCGGATGTGCTCAAGAAAGGAGCGAACGTTCCCATGCTCAAACTGACGTCGGATTACGATTCCGTTGAAAGAGGGCAGTTCAGTACCCGGCTCGAAACCTTTGTGGAGTCGATAAGGAGTTAATCATGTATTACAAAGAACTATTCAAACTTTGCAATTACAGCGATGAAGAAATACAGAAAGAGGCCCCCCGAATTGAGAAGGTCTTTAAAAAAGCAGAAATAGGACCCGAAGAATGCAAGAGAGGGATCGAGCGGCTTCACAAGTATTTCTGGATGGAGTCACAGGGTGTACGCAAGGCATGGGGCATCTGGATGAAGCAATTCATCGACCAGGTCCTGTGTAAAGAGGAACATGAAAAGGTAATTTATTATACCTATCCTCTCGAACCCCGGATGGGAACTTCCATCAATCTGGCCGGATATTATGCCGCCACTCCCGAATTCGTGAACATGTTCATCCTGGGCCTGATGTTTGGTATGGCCGAACCCTATTTTGATCTGGCTGAATCCAGTGGCATGGCCCCCGGTGCCGGACATTGCGGCGCTAATAAAATGAGACTGGGAGGCTTTCTCAAGAAACTCGATCCCATGCCGGATGTGTTCCTGGTTTCAAGTTTTTTCTGCGAT
Source organism: Chloroflexota bacterium (assembly GCA_013203045.1). GTDB lineage: Bacteria > Chloroflexota > Dehalococcoidia > SZUA-161 > SpSt-899 > JABMQN01. Next base: position 5,134 of record JABMQN010000082.1, on the reverse strand, counting down.
AACGAATCCAAAACCGATGAGCTTATCGATTACCATTTCCCAGGCATACCTCGTATCATCATCGATAACTGCCTGGATTCACCCTGGGATGCTTATCCCAATAACTATCCCTACATTGAAGACCATAGGATAAAATTCTTCGGCGCTGAACTGGAGAATGTTATCAGGGAGCTTGATGAGAAATATGATGTCCACGTAGGGCCTGACCACCTGAATGCTGCTCGTATGGAGATCGGTAAGCTGTATCTTGGTTTTCAGAGAGTGCTGGAATGTCAGAAAGCCGATCCCATGCCGATAGCCAACAACAACCTTCTATTGTTCTACATGATGATCACCAATCCGGAACGAAGAACTATGGCGGAAGGCCTGGATGCCATCAACATACTGGCTGCGGAAGCGGAAGAAGTGGTCAAGCAGGGGAAAGGTGTTACTCCAAAAGGAGCGCCCAGAATCGCCTGGACCATGCCCTGGTTTACTGATCCTGCTATCAACGCTATGGTAGAAGAGTCAGGACTGGCACCGGTGGTCGCACCGTTCTTCTGGGTTCATCCCAAAGACATGACCAAAACTGACTACCACGGATTTGAAAAAACAGCCCAGTCTTTCATGCGGATGGGAATGACTCACAGCGTTTCAGGGCTGATTTTCAGGACCGTCGAGGTTATCAAGCACTTTGAACTTGAAGGCATTATATGGAATGGGATGTTTGCCTGCAGGCCGGTCGGCGGTTTCCCTCAGATCGTGAAAAAGGAAATTGAAGAGCAGACCGGCGTCCCGGTTTTAACCGTTGAGACAGATCAGATGGATACCCGCGATACCCCTATGGAACTGCTGAGAACCCGGGTTGAGACCTACGCCGAAACGCTGAGGATAAGGAAAGCTGCAGCTGGTAAGTAGACAATAAACAAATCACAGTACATAGGGCGGTGACCGTTGCAAATAATAGTTGCCGCCCTTATTATATCCGTAACAGCCAAATACAGAGACACGTATGACTGAAAACGCCGGACCTCCACCAATAGCAGGTCATCCTGCCAAATGGCAGATACTTATTGCCGTGATGCTGGGAAGTATCATGGGACCTCTTGATGGCAGCATTGTTAACACCGTCCTTCCGGATATCACTCGGTATTTTGATACGGATATCTCCATCGCCCAATGGGTTCCAAGCATCTATCTCTTAACCATCAGTTGTCTTATCTTGCTGTACGGTCGGTTGGGAGACATGATCGGATACAAGAAGGTCTTCCTCTGGGGGCTGGGTACCTTCACTTTGACCTCTGTTTTATGTGGCGTATCCCAGAGTATCTGGATGCTTATTGCTTTTCGGGCCTTTCAAGGGCTTGCTGCCGGCATGATGATGGCCGTCGGTTTTGCTATTATCACTGCAGCCTTTCCACCTCAGGAACGGGGCAAGGCTATGGGGATGTTTGCTATATCGATTGCTATTGGTTTGGGATTAGGCCCGACTCTCGGCGGAGTAATAGCCGAGCACCTGAGCTGGCGATACATCTTTTTTATCAATATTCCTATTGGGATTGCGGCGCTGATCATGGGTGGCCGGATCATTCCTGTGGGAGAGAAGAAGCCCGATCAGAGGCTCGATTGGCCGGGAGCGCTGACGGCCTTGATATTCCTGGGATGTCTGACGTTGTACGCAAATCGAGGTGAGGACTGGGGATGGCTTTCAGCAACAAGTGTCACTTTGCTCGTGATCGGGTTGGTGTTTGCCGTTATCTTTTTCATGATCGAAAAAAAATCAACCCAGCCCATGTTGAACTTGAGCCTGTTTAATAACATGGTTTTCAGTTTTGCCAATTTGAGTGCTCTTTTGAGTTTTATGGCATTGTATGCTGTGATCTTCTTGACCCCGTTCTTTTTGGTATTTGTGTTGCAGTACAGCATACTTAAAGTTGGCTTAGTGATGGTTGCTTCACCTGTGGCTACTCTGGTTGTAGCGCCTGCAAGTGGGATAATGTCTGATCGCATCGGAACCAGACCGTTAACCTTTATGGGGATGGTCATTACCACCGTGGGATTGTTTGCTTTGAGTAGCTTGGACCAGTCATCCGGTGTTGGGGATGTGGTATGGCGGCTGGTGATCATCGGGGTTGGCATGGGCATGTTCCAGAGTCCAAACAACAGCGCCGTCATGGGAAGCGTTCCTCTCCCGTATTTGGGCATATCCTCCGGGATATTGGCAGCTATGCGCAATGTAGGTATGGTGCTCGGGTTGGCTGTAGCCGGAGCTGTACTTTACAACATTGCTCCGGTGACCACAACGATGAGGCCGGGAGCTTTTGGAGAAGCTGAGATTAATGAGTTTATGGACGGATTGCAATCGGCATATGTTACGGGAGCGATCCTGGCAGGGATGTCTGCCATTACGTCTCTGCTGGCCATTGATCGGAAAGGCAATGCATCCTGATCAGAACATTCCCGTAATGTCCTGCACGATGCACATGGCGAAAAACAAGACAATACCGGTCAGTGTCAAACCAAGCCCAACCACGGCCAGAGTAGCTCCTCCCAACGCTAATCCGGAAATAAAAATGGTCAGGATACCCATAATCAGACCAATCAGTCCAATGATGGCTATACCCACCCCGACCCACGGCAGCAGATTCATCCACCGCGACGACAGTATCACTTTTCTGCCAATACTCCGGCCACCTTTTTTAATCATCGAACCTGCTCCTGTTTGATATAGTTGCCATATCAACTAAATTTGCGGTCTGTGCTTCGGTGCTATTGGTATGAAACTGGCCTGCTATGACGAATCTTTCACCAGATATAGAGCACCAATGAGAGCAAATGTGCCACTATCCATAAATATGGACATGGTTAATAGATGGACTTTTTTTAGATAATGAGCAAAGAAAAACACCATTACGCCATAAGTGGCGGGGAGCATAGCTACAATCAGAGCTGGGAGAAAAATAAACGCCTTTGGAACCCCTACTCCAAGTTCATCAGGGAGATCGGGATAAATGGCGATTGTATATGCTACAAGTACGAAATACGGGATAAGGACCGTCATCAATAACAGAATCTTGGTCGAAAGTTTCTCTACCATACTACTCCCCGATTTGCTAACTCGAAGAAATTCACCGCATTCTCCGTTGTCTTTTGGGCTACAACATCCGGACCCATACCCTTGAGTTTCGCCACCGCTTCCAGAATCGTGGTAGCCACGTCCGATGGTTCTGACGGACGGGCAAGGTCTGTGCCTCTATGATAAACTACTGGAGTATCAGTTTCCAGCATCAGGTTATCCAATGGTGTTTCCCCAATGGCCTGAGTATGCTCTGTACCGTATTCCACGGCTGGAGTTGCGGAGGTAAAGAAGCCTGCAGTGTGAAGTTCTCCCAAAACGCTTAGAGGGCCGCTATACCAGTGAAAAACAGCTTTCTGAACCCGTGATTCTTTGACGATATTCAGGCAGTCCCGCCAGGAATATCTTGAGTGCATTGAGATCGGTTTGTCGAATTCCCTGGCTATCTCAAGGACGTCTTTCAGTACCTGATGCTGAGTGTCTTTATCTGCTCGTTGCCTTACCTTTTTGTGATAGTCTAAACCTATTTCGCCTATGGCTACTGACTTATCGATATTATCCTGGATGAATTGAAGATTATGATCTATCGCTTCAGTTGTTTCTCCCAGATTCTGGGGATGGCAGCCGAGTGCCGGGAATACGAACGACTTGTATTTTTCGGCGATTTCCATGATTCGATTATTGGATTCGTAGTCCACACCAACTGCGATTATAGCAACCAAACCTGAATCCTTGGCCTTGGCAATCGCTGTGGCCAAGTCTTCGACCTCGTCGAGATGCGCATGGGTGTCAATTAATTTATACATTATTTTGAAAATAAACCTTTGAGCATGTTATTCCAGTCTTGAACCGGAATCCACCTCCCCCCACGCCCTGAACAAGCTTTCGTTATCCCACCGCCCGCCCAAAAGGATTCTTGGGGGACACCCCAAACCCCGGCAAGGAGGAATCCCTGCACCCTCTTTTTCATCCTTTGCCGGTGGCAACCGATGTTGGCGATTGTTCAAAAATTTAAACTGTTTCTAGCGTCAAATCGTCGATGGTTTTAACTTCAACTGAAAGGTCCGTTATAGCTATGGTTCTCTGAAGGACAGCAGATCGATATGCAGATGAAGTAAAGATGGTAAGGCACTTGCGATCGTACATTATCTGCATTGCGTTTGGCTGATGTGACCTGATTAGTACATTCTTTCCTAGATTGCTCATGGTGTTCTCGAATCGGTTCCGCCCAAACAGTGGTCTGCTGGAAAAGAAACTACTGCCAAGGTGGTCGCCTTCCGCATTACTCCAATCGCCCCATGTTATATGATGCCAGAGTTCGTCGCCTAACTCGATCGAGTTGATATCTTCAAGATTCTTAATGTCTGGCAGTGCACCATGCAAAGCAATAATTCCATTTGCCGTCGAAACGGCCAGGGGGAGTTTAGATAGGACTGAAGCATATCTATTGTACAATTCCGGGCTGAGTCGTTCCCAAAAATCGGCGGGATGGAAAGGGATGGCCTGTTGCCCCTCGTGTTTTCCCATAAGTAAAAAAAGGTTCTCCGGATACTCAAGTTTGAGTGACAGAAGAGTATTCAAATTCTCCGCTGAAAAAGGCCCCCTGTCTACATAATCGCCCAGGAAAACCAGCTTGTTTCCCGAATTAAGGTAACGTTCGGTGATGATTTTGGTGGCTTCAAGATCCCCATGCGTATCACCCACGAAAATGACTCGGCCGGATTCGATTCGAATCAGATTGCTTTCTTCCTCGAATACCTTCTCGACCTTGTTGAGCAAGTCGATGGTCTCGTCTTTTAGCACAGAATTCAAGTCTTCGTAGCGCGAGGCTTTAGCCTCGCTTTTGGGCGACCCTGAAGGATCGCGCTACATTATTCCGGTTGACATTCGGGGCAAAAATAAGTCCCCCGGCCGCGAATGCTGATTCGGGTGATGGGAGATCCGCAGGTCAGGCATACTTTACCCCGTCGATGCGCTACCCAAAACTGGGTATGTGCCATACCTTCCGCACCATCGGGCAGCCGATAGGTACTGATGCTGGCTCCGTTGTGTCGTATTCCCCGTTCCAGTACTTCAATT
>JABMQN010000006.1 GCA_013203045.1 Chloroflexota bacterium | reverse complement strand
TACCCCCCTGAGTTGGAGCATATACACCTGTTATAAGGTTAAATAGTGTAGTCTTGCCAGCACCATTGGGCCCGATGATGGCAGTAATTTTACCCGTTTCAATCTCAAGATCAACGTCTTCCAGCGCTACTACTCCACCAAAGGCCCGGCCTAAGCCTTTTGTCTCAAGCAAAACTTCGCTCAAGGCCGTACTTCCTTTCGTTGATGGCGAAAGCGCACATAGTCATAGCCCTTTCTAAGCTTATCAAACCAATTCTTTCCTATACTCAACCACCATTTGGGGAAAAACAAGAAACCATCACGCTCAAACGCAGACTTAAGAGTTGGAAACACACCTTCTGGCATGTAGATCATTATTATTATAAGCATGAATCCGTAAGCGACCACGTCCCACTCACCAAAATTCAGTAGTATTTCATCACTCAATACCTTTGTTATGCCTGCCCCAAAGATGGCACCCCATATACTGGCCAGTCCCCCAATAACCGCCATCACCACTATTTTTACTGAGGCAAGAATGTTGAATGTTCCAGGACTTATAAATGAGAGATGGTGAGCAAATAAGCTGCCAGCAATTGCTGCATATACTGCACTTAATACAAATATTTTTACCTTGAACTGGTCCACGTTTATGCCCAATGATTCAGCAGCAGTTTCGCTACCGTGAATTGCCCTGAGTGCCCTGCCAGTTCGAGAATTGATAATATTCTGAGAGATGATTAGGATTAACAGGCAGAAACCCCATATTAAGAAATATCTTCTGAAAGGTGAATCAAATTCAAAACCTGCGATCGAAAGGTAAGGTATCCCAGCCATACCATCCGGCCCGCCAGTGTACTGATCCATGAATTTTGCGAAATCCCATACAACTACACCCACAATTAGCGTGGCCAAGGCAAGGTAGTTACCCCTTAATCTGAAGATTGGGTACGCTATCATACTTGCAATAAGACCCGTGATCACAGCCCCAATAAGCATTGCCACCCAAGGATCGATACCATGATCTTTACTCAAAATAGCCGAAGTATAGCCTCCTATACCAAAGAAAGCTGCTTGCCCCAGTGATACTTGACCAGTGTACCCCATCAAAAGACAAAGCCCCACAGTAACGATGGTATATATACCGATCATTATGGCAAGGCCCGTGTAATCACTCAAAAACCAATCAAACGGCACCATCACCCAAAACAAGAGTAATGCCAGAATGATGAGATATTTCCACCTGAATAAAGTCACTAGCTAGGTCTCTCCTCATCTCTCAACCTGCTGGACCATATTACCAATATCAGCAGGAACGTAATCATTGAAACACTCATCTTGTACTCCCCTTGAAATGGACCCCAGTCCAGTCCAACCATCAATGAAACATATATCCCCAAGCCAAAACCGGTGACGACCGCTCCAATTGGACGAGTAAAGCCAACCAGAGCCGCAGCAAAAAAGCCATGGATTCCCAACCAGAACCCATCGTGATAAGACATAAGTGTCTTTGGAGCCATAACCGCACCACCTATTCCCCCAATGATCCCAGCGAGAACAAAAGCGATTAGCGCCATCTTTCTTGCATCGATACCCACCATGCCAGCAGCTACGGGACTGATGGCACATGCTTTAAGTGATTTACCGATCATTGTGTAGGAAAAAAACAGATAGACCAAGATCGTAATCACCAGTGTTGCCCCCACCATCCACAATGCCTGTGGATGAATATATCCCCCAAGGAATTCTATGGAACTCTTCCCCGTCCAGCCGGGAGGACGTACAGCATCAACCCCCCATACCGCGCCTGCCATTCCTTCGAGAAAAATAGCCACCCCAATAGTCATAATTATCAAGCTAACCGTAGTGGGCTTTCTGGCTCTTCTAATTGCATTCAGATATACCACAGCTCCAACGATGGCAACAAGTAGTATTGGAATAACTGCCGCTGCAACGACGGGCATTTCTGCTGAGGCGATTTCTTTAAACAAAATCACAGTGAGAGGTATGGCACCGAGGGTAATTGCCAGCAATACTAGCGAAACAGCAAATTTCGCGGGGCGCTTCAGCATCATATATAAAACAATACCAATCGCCGAAGCTGTAAGCACAGCAATGATAACAGTGGGAAACGTCGGGACATCCATTGAGCGGATAACCATATAGGAGATCATGCCTCCTAACATGGTCAGATGGCCCTGAGCAAAGTTGATGATGTTAGTTACAGTACATATGATGGAAAAGCCTAAGGCAATCAATGCATATATACTGCCAGTAGTGATACCATCTATCATGTACTGGACAAACTGCTCTGATGTCATAGCGAAACTATCTCGGGTTTTATATCCCGAATAATATCATATAACAAAAGGGGGGAAGTTTGCACTTCCCCCCACTTTGTCATCTGTTATCAAATTCAATCTTTTAATTTACGGGGCCAGTGTCCACTCGCCGTCCACAATCATAACCATGCCCAGGGAACCAGGGGCCATTCCAAGATGGTTCTCTGGTGACATTGTGAACATCCCACCAGTGCCAGGAAACTCTGTGATCTGTTCGATCTCATCTCTAACTTGAGCCCTTGCATCCGCAGTACTTGCACCTTCGTCCACGCTTTCCAGAGCAATAACCACCATGCTCAGAGCGTCATAAAGGTGTCCACCAAATGTACTTACGGTCCCTTCACCGTAAATTGCTTCGTAGTCGGCTATATAATCAACCAATACCTGCTTTTGAGGATCATCATCCGCAACTTTGTCAGCAAACAATAGTTTGCCTGCCGGGAAAACCACGCCATCAGCCGCACTACCGGCCTGCTCGATGAACGCAGGGTTAGCAATGCCATGGCTGCAATACAACGGAATCTCCATCTTCAGCGTTTCCATATCCAACGCAACGATGGCAGATTCCTTATCAGTAGCCCAACAAATGACCGCTTCGGCATCAGTTCCCTTGATAACCGTCAATTGCGATTGCATGCTTGTATCTCCACTGGTAAATTCCTGCGCTTTGACAACGGTTATTCCATATCCATCCGCATCATCAAGCAAGAAATCCTTACCACCAGCTCCGAAACCGGAGGTATCGGTGATAATGGCGATATTGGCCAAACCTTGTTTCTGCATGTAACCATATATTTCTGCAACTGCTTCCTTATCAGTCTGCGGTGTCTTGAAAACCCATGGTGTTACAGGATTCACGATTCCCGCGCTAGCTGCACAGGAAATCAACGTGGTCTCTGCCTGGTTTATCCGATCGATTATGGCCAGACTATTTCCACTGGTAGTCGGGCCCACAATAGCCAGCACATCATCTTGATCTATCAACCGGTCAACCATTGTAGCGCACTTCTCTGCATTGGTTTCAGTATCATAAATTATTACTTCAATCGGATGCCCGTTGATACCGCCAGCAGCGTTGATACTATCTTCCATCATCTCTGCGGTGTTCTTTTCAGGCTCACCCAAATGTGAGGCAGGTCCGGTTATAGAAAGGACAGCCCCAATTTTGTAGGACTCCTTGTCCGGCGCTTCTGTAGCTGGAGCTGTCGGCTCCCCAGTAGCAGGGGTAGTGGGCTCTTCGGTTTCGTCGTCGTCGCAGGCTACAGCGCCTATGGCGACCAGTGCAATTACTATTGCAAGAATAAATGTCCATCTTAGAAAATGCTTCATCCAGTTCTCCTCCTTAATTTGTTGAAAATCTTAAAACCAATCTTTGAAGTTATGCTTTATTGGCTGTCCTCCTTCCGATTGATGTAAATTTCTGCTGGCTATTATAGCGTATGTAAATCAAGCCATGCAAGAAGTTATTCGATAAATGAATCAAATGGCCAGATTATCCGGTGGGAATGGTCGTTCCGGTAGCCTTCGCAATCAACTTACCATCCTGGTTTGTTACCGTCATCTCAGAGATTCCAACCCGTCTTCCACTCTTTACCACTCGGCATTCAGCTATAAGCTGATCTCCCACTTTGGCACCGGCAATAAAATGAAGATTAAACTGAGAGGCCACACTGGGAAAATTAAGAGAGTTAGAGCCGTATGCAAATGACTGATCCGCAACAGCCATTATTATGCCACCAAACGTCATGCCGTTGAAGTTCTGGTACTGGGGAAGCACTTCTATCGATACCCTGGCGTATCCGGGGGAAAGCTCTTCCAGCTCCATCCCAAGAAAAGTGGCAATGGGCTCATTATCGGCTTTTGCCTTCAGTTCCGCAACTGCGTCAATTGATTTGACTTCTTTTTGTGGCATTAGAACTACTCTAATCAAGTTGCGGTAGTCAAACTACCGCACTCCAAAACAGGTAACTATCGTAATTTAGCAAACCTTCTGGCTGCTTCTTCTAACGATTCAATGCTCCGGCAAAAAGCGAATCTGAGATAGCTGTCACCAGAATTGCCTATCGCATAAAAATTGTCGCCCGGTACTGTAGCCACGCCCACTTCCTTGATTAAGAATATTGCGGCGTCCATCGGTGTCATACTCTTCAATGCAGGTACATTTGTATAATCTGCAAACAGATAATATGAACCTTCCGGAGGGGTAACATTGAAACCGATACTCTTGATAGAATCCGTTAGCACCTGGCATTTGCGAGCATACTCATTCGGCATGTTTTTATGAAAACTATCATCCATACCTAGTAATTTCACCACACCTTTCTGCAACGGGGTTGGAGACTGGATCACCATGGTATCGTGGAGAGCTCTTACTCTTGTTGTATATGCCTGTGGTGAAATTATCCACCCAACCCTCCAACCGGTAGCATTTCCGGTCTTGGAGATAGCATTGACTACAAAAGTCCTTTCCCTCATACCATCCATCGCTGCCATACAAATGTGCTTGCGGCCATCATACAGAATATGCTCGTATATTTCATCTGTGATCACTATGATGTTGTGTTTCTTGCAGATATCCGCGATGGCACTCATTTCATCACGGGTAAAAACTTTTCCAGTGGGATTATGAGGAGTATTAAGTACCAGAACTTTGGTCTTGCCGGTTATAATCCCTTCGAGCTCCGAATAATCCAGTTCCCACGTACCTTTCTCCTTATTTTCTATCAACGTAATATATTTTGCTTCAAGGCCCAGGATTTCCGCCTGAGAGGGATACATCTCATGATATGGCTGCATAACGATGATCTCATCACCGGGACTGCATATAGCCCTAAGTGAGGTGAACAGGCCTTCTGTAGCGCCGAGTACAACGGTAATTTCTGTTTCCGGATCTGGCCGAAAGCCCTGGAATCTCTGCGTATATTCTGCTATTGCGTTCCTAAGTTCAACCAATCCGAAAGGATAGCAGTACTGGTTGTAAGCATCTTTTGGGTTCTGAAGGGTTTTCAGGACATCTTTCAGTTTCATTCCCATCAGATCTTCCACACTGCCGCCTGTCTTATCAAGAACATCCTTAATTGTTGTCCCTTCCAACCTGTCTATACCGTCCTGAGTACCGCCAAGAGATGCCGCAATACCACCCCATACCATCTCATAAATCGCTGATTCGTCGGTAAACCCCTGAGACAGGTTTACAGCCTGATTCTCATTTGCCAGGCGTGTCATTAATCGGATAGTAGATTCTTTGACCATAATCCCTCCTTAAATCGAAGGTCCTAAAATGGGGTTAACAATGCTTCGAGAGAAGCGGCTATTTGGTTATCATCCAAACCATTCTGGCATATTGCGCCCGAAGGACAGTGCGCTACGCAGGTCCCGCATCCCCGACAGATAGCCTCATCGATTTTTGAAACGAAAACACCCGGAGATTGCTCAATCAGCGAAGCAGCTCCAAATTCGCAAATCGTAGTACAGGTTCCGCAACCGCGACACACCACTGGATCGATGATGGCAAATGTCTGCACTGATTTCTCAATCCCTTTCCCCAATAGCGCTGAAGCTCTGGATGCTGCTGCTGACCCTCGCATCAGAGTTGCATCCATATCTTTTTTATCCATATCACCACACAGGAAAATACCCGGAACACAACTGGATATTTCATCGGACTCATTCTGATTTATAGCATGCTTTACTGCTATCTCAAGAAGTGGGGGCAATCTCTTCTTTGTAACTACATCTGTATCAATTACCAGAGAACCGGCAGTGATGTTATGTGATGCACCCTGTTGTTTTATGGAAACCAAGAATTGCCCAATGGAGCCTCGTACATCTTTCAATTGAGCGTTTGCAAGCAGATTCGCGCCATTCTGCCTCAGTTTATCTATCAACTCCTGTCTTAACTCGTCGGATTTCTTGTCCTTTTGGCTCTTACCACTGTCAATAACAGTCGTTTTTATCCCCATAGATGCAAGGTCATTCGCGGCCTGTAGCCCGCTTAATCCACTGCCGATTACTACAACATTCTGTTCAATTACGAATGATTTACCCTCGAGTAATTTGTTTTCAGTTACACGAGAAATGCCCGCTCTTATAAGTGATCTTGCTTTTTCAAATGCCCTTTCGGGTTGCCTGATATGAACCCAGGCACAGTGCTCTCTAATATTGACGAATTCATAAACCAGCCCATCATCCTGAGCATGTCCCAGTAGTTTTTCCTTGCATTCAATTCGCCGATCAGCACAGCTGAAGCATATTTGATCAAGGGCGCAACAAGCACAAGCAGCAACTACTATATGGGTAAGTTCCCACTCACGAGCCATACCCCGTATTTCCCACGCTCCTTCGTCACTGCAGGCATAGTCAACGTGCTGCGCATATGCTATTCCCTTTTGACGGAAGAACTGTCTTATTATCCGATTTACATCGATTGCCTCACTTATGTTGCCGCCGCATCCACAGATGAAAACTCCAATCCTTGCTTCACCCATGCTCACATCACTATCGTTTTTATGCAGTTCTAATATCGAAACAGGTATTTGCTTTTGCATTGCACCTTCGTGAGCATGTCTGCCTAGAGCTACGATCGCTTTACTTGCAACTGCTGAAGCATTCGTTAGGCGTCCAGGTCCATCTCCCTGACCGATAACATATACGCCGTCCTTCGGTAGTTCCCGTGACGGCTGCTGAGCAAAAACAATCGCCCCTACTTCCAGTTCGGTTTCCACCGGCACCATTTCATGTTTAACCGCTTCAAGTTCACATTGCCGGACACACTCCATGCATTCACTGCACCCGCCGCAACTTAGGCATCGTTTGGATTCACGTAATGCCATGAATGTAGTATATCCGGTTTCCACCTCTTCGAAGCTTTTTATGCGTTGCCTTGCAGGCAATACTGGTATTCGACGACGCCCCCTATGAACAATCTTCACTTCATCCAAATTCACTTCTATGGGTGTGGGCCGCTCATAAGTACGACCCACTTTCATATCCTCACCACGCAGCAATCTGTCAATCGATTCAGCAGCACGGCGACCATCACCGACCGCTTCAACCATAGAGCGAGGCCCGTGAACTACATCCCCACCTGCAAATATCCCATGCATATTGGTACCCAGCGTGAGTGGATCAACTGTTAGTGTTTTGCCATTGTTTTCCGGGCGAATCTTTCCATGTTCGAATATTTCCAGATCAGGCGATTGCCCGATCGCAACTACAACCGTATCGCATTCGATTATGAATGTTGAACCTTCTACGGGAAATGGTCTCCGACGTCCACTCTCGTCCGGTTCTCCGAGCTTCATCTCCTGACATTCAATGCCAGTGACCTTACCGTTCTCACCAACAATACTTAAAGGTGAAGACAAAAAGGTCATATCAACGCCCTCTTCTATTGTCTCTAGTATCTCTGCTTTCGTTGCGTACATCTCATCTGCGGTACGCCTGTATACGATTCTGACGTCCTTGCATCCAAGACGAATAGCGGTCCTGGCTGAATCTATCGCCGTATATCCGCCCCCTATAACAACTACGTTGTTTCCAATTTTTACATATTGCTTCAAATTTACTTTGCGAAGCAATCCAATGCTTTCAATAACGCCATGCAGGTCTTCACCTGGAATTCCTAATGTCTCGTTCTTGTGTGCGCCACTGGCAATGAATATTGCCTCATAGCCTTGTTTCTGTAGATCATCGAGAGTCAGGTCATTCCCCAGCGGCATATTCTTTTTGATTTCAATACCCAAGTTGGTAATAGCATTTATCTCAGCTTCCCGAACCTCATGGGGCAACCTGAATCGAGGCATTCCTACAGCTACCATTCCTCCCGGCACTGGCAAAGCTTCGAAAATGGTTGAATTATGCCCCATCCGTACCAGATCCCATGCACAGGTCAGACCAGCCGGTCCGGAACCAATGATAGCTACTCGACTGGGAGTATCCGGTGCCACAACGTCAGTGGGCATAAGCGTATACTGAGAAGGCTCCATATCTGCGAGGTATCTCTTGAGCGAAGCGATAGCCAGGGGCTGATCAACTCGACGACGAGTGCATACATCTTCACAGGGATGAGTACAGACGCGTCCCAGAATGTGCGGGAATGGCACAGCTTCTCTAATGAGGTCCAAAGCCTCCCGAAGCTTTCCCTTTGAGATTAAAGCAACGTATCCTTGCACATTTATTCCAGCCGGGCAGGCGGCCGTACAGGGTGCAATTCCGGTTTTCTCAATCATGCACGTGGAAGGTACCGACTTCAATCCTGACTGGGGAAAATGTATCGCTTTGTGGGCCTTCGATCCACGAGGACCAGTCACAACCACCGGACACGACTGTTCGCATCTACCGCAACTGGTGCACACGTCCGTATCAACGTATCTGGGATGCTCTAGAAATCTTACGTGGAAAGAACCCCTTTCGCCTTCGAGATTCGTAATATCAGTTCCGGTGAGTATATTGATATTGGGATGATTAGCAGCTTCCAGAAGCTTTGGTTGCAGAAAGAGGTCCACGCTTTGTCCGATAGATGAGGATTCCTCGGCTATGGTAACTTGAAGACCCGAGTTGGCGATATCCAGTGCTGCTTGCACACCCTCGATACTCCCGCCAACCACCAAAACATGACCAGTCACTATTTTTTTGCTCCCATGTCTTTAATTCTTTCCTTGCCGCACTCATAGCCACGGTTAAACGCATTCGTATTAAGTTCCTCTGTTCCCTTTGGAACCGAATCCAGTACTGCCTTTTTCATGGCATCAACTGAGGTAATTTTCGAAACAGCAGTAAGGAATCCCAGCATGACAATATTTGCCACTGCACTCCTGCCTAATTCTTTGGCTATACCAGTTGCCGGAACTTTGAGAACCCTGCTCTCCTGTGCCTTATTCGGTTTAACTAAATCTTCATCAATAATAACTTGCACTTCTTCGCCCATTGGTGCGGCATATTTAGTATATGCTTCCTGTGACATTGCCACTACCACCGATGGATTTGATATATAGGGATACGCTGCTGCCTCGTCAGTGATGACTAATTGAGCACTACACGAACCTCCCCTGGCCTCTGGGCCATATGCCTGCGTAAAAGTTGCGTTCTTGCCATCGAAAATTGAAGCTGCTTTCCCTACGATGAGTCCGGCAAGCACTATGCCCTGCCCACCAAAACCGCTTAATCTTAATTCCTTTCTATTCATAGGCCACCCCACAAGTGGTTATTGTTTTATATCTGCAATCGCGCTTAAACAAATCTATCTCAATGGATTTGCACGAGCAAGTATATCCTCTTTTTGCCTTATTTGCCCCTCGATTAATCCAAGTCTTTCTCTGGCATCATGGTATCCAGCATTCTCACTGAGGTCACCCTCTTCTCTGGCAGCAGCTACTTCTTTGATTACTCTTTTTTTCGCCCTGAGGAGTTCTTTAATTTCAGATTCAATCTTCAGCCGACCTTCCTCTGTTATTCTGATTGGCTCCGGCTTTGAATTCGATGGGGTTTGTGTTATCGGTTTTCTTGCCTTTGGCTCTTTCTTCTCGATTAATCCGGCAGCCAAATTATTCAAAACCCACCCGTTCTCTTTCGCAAATTCGAAAAAACTTTCCAATGCCTCGGCACGCTTTTTGCGCTCGGCAGGTTTTTTAACTTCCATTAAATATTCTTTAGCTTCACTGACATTAATGGTAAACATGGGACACTCTTTCCCGCACAACGTCACAAAACGTTTAAGTTCCATTCTCATCCCAGCTAACGCTGAAGGGCTATTAAAGAATTGTTCCAGTGCTTCTCCCAGATGTATATTGCCATCTGCCATCGGCTATCCTCCGTCCCTTGTTTTGTTTTTTGCTACTATTTTTTCTTACGTATTCAATGCTTCAAATTGAAATATTTTAATTAACGAAACCACTCTCGGTAGAAGCTCTCCCCAAAGACTAGGCGCTAGCTTCTTCAGCCTGAGTTTTTGACATGTGAGGGAATGTCTTTCCGAGAATTTCGGTCTGAAGATCATAAAATGTAGGACACTCAATATCTACGAACTTTCCTATAACAATTTGCCCATTGAGGTCGATATCTACGTCTTTTGTATCTGCACCATGCTTGATAATGCTGTTTTCTTTGTAATAATCCATCTGAGCGAGACCGGTCGACTGCCGATTCTTTCGTCCATACTGGGTTGGGCAAGGTGCTATCACTTCAACAAAACTGAATCCAGGTTTCAACAATGCTTCGACGATAGCCTTTTCCAGCCGACGAACATGCATCGCTGTCCAGCGAGCTACATACGTCGCACCGGCAGCGGTAACCAGTTTCGGTAAGTTGAAGGGTCGATCGAAACATCCGTAAGGAGAGGTTGACGTACGCGCATTCAATGGTGTAGTCGGCGCTACCTGCCCACCCGTCATGCCGTAAATGAAATTGTTTACACAAATAACCGTCAGATCCATATTTCTCCGGGCAGCATGGATAAGATGATTTCCCCCGATAGAGCCAATATCTCCATCACCACTAAAAACTATTACTTTAAGTTCGGGATTCGCAAGTTTAAGTCCGGTGGCAAATGGAATCGCGCGACCATGAGTAGTATGAAATGAATCCAGCTTCACGTACCCGGCTGTCCGCCCGGTACATCCAATTCCCGATACTACTGAAACTTTATCTAGCGGAACCTCGCTCTTGTTAAGAGCTGTAAGAAAACTATGCAGCACAGAACCCAACCCACAACCAGGACACCATATATGTGGCATGCGATCTTCTCTAAGAAGATTGTCTATTTGTGTATAGTCATTATTTCCACTCATTTTGAGCCCTTCCTGATTGCTTCCAATATTACATCTGGATCATGCACTGCCCCACCCATGTGAGGAACCAAAATTGTCTCAGCGGCACCACCGGCACACCGTTCTACTTCGAGTACTACTTGTCCTGCATTCAACTCAGGTACAACAAATGCCCTGATTTTCTTTGCAATCTCTTTTATTTTCTGATCCGGGAAGGGCCATACCGTGACCAACCTCAATATGCCAACCTTGATTCCTTCTTCCCTTGCTGCTTTGACAGCCAGCAAGGCAACTCTCGCCGAGATACCATACGAGCAAACTACAACTTCAGCCCCATCTATCCCGTCTTCTTCGAGAATGATTATGTCATCTTTATTGAGTTCTATCTTATCAAGCAACCGCCTAACCAACTTGTCCTGTGCCTCTGCGGTCATATCCGGATACCCTCTCTCATCATGGGTCAGGCCAGTTACATGGAACCTGTATCCCTCTCCGGCATTACCCATTGGAGGTACAAGATCAGCATCAGCTTTGAAAGGCAAGTATTCATCAACCGGAACCGTTGGCTTTCTTCTCGGGAAAATTTCTATCTGTTCCATAGGAGGAATGACCACTTTTTCACTCATATGTCCAACTGACTCATCGGACATTATCAGCACCGGTGTCCTGTATTTTTCTGATAGATTGAATGCTGTGATTGTTAGTTCGAACATCTCCTGTGGCGAACTCGGTGCTATAGCTATTGTTCCATACAAGCCATGTGAACCCCATCGAGCCTGCATCATGTCCCCTTGCTGAGTTAAAGTGGGCAATCCGGTTGATGGACCGGCTCTCTGAATGTTCACCACGACACATGGGGTTTCTGTCATCGCACCAAGTCCCAGATTTTCCATCATCAAACTGAACCCAGGACCTGAGGTTGACGTCATCGATTTCACCCCACCCCACGATCCCCCGAGGATCGCGGCCATCGAAGCTATCTCGTCCTCCATCTGGATAAAGGTGCCCCCGACTTCAGGAAGTCTCTCTGCCATACGTTCAGCCACTTCTGTAGCTGGCGTAATAGGATATCCAGCAAAGAATCGACACCCGGCACAGATAGCTCCCTCTGCTGAGGCAACGTCTCCGTTCATAAAGAATTCGCCTACCAATTGTCCGTCTCTAGACACCAGTTGGCTCCTTCGCATTTTCTATTTCCACTTTGATGGCGAAATCAGGGCATATCGCTTCACACAAACCACACGCCACACATTCATCCTCTTTTACAGCATCGACAAGATGATACCCTTTAGCATTAACCCTTTCTGACTCTTCAAGCACATTCCGAGGACAAAACTTAACACAGAAGCCGCAACCCTTGCATCTTTCATTTATCAAAATGATTCGCCCATGAACAGGTTTAACCTTGTCCTGGTCAAGCGGCTTTCTCCAGTATTTCATTCAATTCTCCCGATTTAAACAGCGAACAGCTTCTCTCCACACGGAGGTTATTCTATCATAACGAGTATGATGAATCAAAACCACGCAGCACCACTGATTCATTCTGAAACAAACCATGCTATACTATGAAAAACCTTCTCTTCGTCCGGTGTGTAGTGATGGATAATGCTTCTCAAATTCACAATAGAATTGCATATCTTCGAGAGCAGCTAAATAGTCACAATTATCACTACTATGTGCTTGATAGCCCGCAGATTTCCGATTCCGAATATGATATGTTGATGCGGGAACTAAAGGAACTCGAGGATGAGTATCCTCAGTTCATCTCCCCTGATTCACCGACACAGAGAGTAGGAGCCACTCCACTTGAGGCCTTTGGAGTAGTTGAACACCCTGTTCCCTTGCTAAGTCTCAGCAACGCCTTTTCCAATGACGAACTGATGTCATGGCACAAAAGAGCGCTTAACCTCCTTGATGGACAAACATTCGATATGGTATGCGAGCTCAAAATGGATGGCCTGGCAGTGGCTCTCACCTATATCGACGGCGCACTTGTAACCGGAGCGACCAGGGGTGACGGTTCACGCGGAGAGAATGTCACCGAGAATTTGCGGACAGTTCGAAGTATCCCTCTCTCCCTGCGCGGAGACGCCCCGCCCAGATTCGAAGTTCGAGGAGAGGTTTTCCTTCCCCTGGACGGTTTCAATAGGCTTAATGACGCGCGTGCAAAAGAGGGTCAACCCCTGTTTGCCAACCCCCGGAACGCCGCTGCCGGGTCTCTGCGACAACTTGATCCCAGGATGACGGCACAACGTCCTCTCGATATCTACATTTACGCTTTGGGCTGGTCTGAAGGCAAATCCATGCCACCAACGCACCAGGAAACTCTGGAATACTTGAAAACGCTGGGGTTCAAAATCAGTCCTTACAATGCCCTATGCCAGACTATCGAGGATGCTATCCAATACCGTAGCGATTTTGAGGAAAAACGGGAATCTCTTCCTTTCGAAGCCGATGGGGTGGTTGTGAAGGTCAATAGCCTCGAATTACAATCTCGACTGGGAAGCGTGGCACGTGATCCGAGATGGGCCATTGCCTGCAAATTTGCACCCGTACAAGCCACCACTCAGCTCAAGCAAATAGAAATCAATGTGGGACGCACCGGTACTCTTAACCCCGTCGCCATCCTGGAACCAGTGAAAGTTGGCGGAGTGACTATTCAGCATGCTACACTTCATAATGAAGATTATGTCAAGCTCAAAGACCTTCGTATCGGGGATACGGTGATCGTACAGCGCGCCGGAGACGTAATTCCTAAAGTAATTGCCCCCGTACCTGGCAAACGCGCGGGGAAGGAAACGGTATTTAAGATGCCTACTCGATGTCCAGTTTGCGGAGCCGAAGTTATCCGACCAGAAGGTGAGGCACTGCATCGATGCACCAACGCCAGCTGCCCGGCACAAGCACTGGAAAAATTGAAACACTTTGTATCCCGTGGGGCAATGGATATCGAGGGAATTGGACAGAAGCTGGTTGAAGCTCTATTTGAGGCAGGATTGGTCAAAAACATTTCCGACTTTTACTACCTGCGCACCGAACAGCTTCTTACCCTGGAAAAAATGGCAAATAAAAGTGTATCCAACGCGCTTGATTCCATAACAGCAAGCAAAGAACAAACCCTCGCCCGCCTCGTATTTGCCCTGGGCATTCCTCATGTCGGTTCGGAAACCGCAGAGTTACTGGTTAACACATTCTCCAATATGGACAGACTCGCAAATGCAACCGAGGAAGAGCTTATCGCTATCCCCTCAGTCGGACCGAAGATCGCCGAGAGCATCACCGCATTTTTCCGGCAAAGAGAAAATCAGGAAATCATTCATCGACTAAAAGAAGCTGGTGTCAGCATGGAGCAAGCGGTATCGCAACCCTCCGAACGACCACTGGCCGAACAAACTTTCGTACTCACAGGCAAGATGGAAAGCCTTTCAAGATTAGATGCAGAAGCACGCGTAAAATCTTTAGGCGGTTCTGTGAGTTCCAGTGTCAGTAAGAATACCGCTTATGTGGTGGCAGGGATCGATCCCGGGTCTAAATTGGAAAAAGCAAACAAGCTAGGTATACCGACTTTGAATGAACAGGAATTCATAGAACTACTCACTTTATAATTCCCGCTTCTCATGGCAGAACAACCCTGGTATAAAAACGGCCTTAAATTCGAATGTCAACGTTGTGGTAATTGTTGCAGCGGAGTGCCTGGACATGTTTGGGTCAGCGATGAAGATATCCCTCTAATCGCTAAACATCTGGACATAGACGAAATTACCTTCAGGCAACGTTACATCATTAATAAAAACGCTGAAGGTCCCCGTCTGGCTCAAAGACAAAATGATGATTGCGTATTCTATAATAGCACCCATGGATGCGTCATTTACGAGTACAGGCCCCGCCAGTGCCATACATGGCCTTTCTGGAAATCCAATGTTTCTAAACCCAAAAACTGGGCCGGCACATCTTTGAACTGTCCCGGCATGAACCAGGGCAAGCATCGTACTGCCGATCAAATAATGGCCCTCATCGAGGATGATGGACTCCCTCAAAAATGAATCCGTCTTCCGTTTTATTGAGAGAAAAGCTATCCGGCCTGCTTGAGCAATGGCAAGTTGGTGGACTCCCTTCCCGGTACGAAATAGAATCCACTGCCCTCGAACTACTTGAATGGAAGCAAACTGCCGGTATTTCAGGTCTATGGAACCAACCTCCCTCAATGATTACGGCCACATTGGATGACGCACTTGGAAAAGGTATCGAGATCATCCAAATGTTCGCAGAAATCGCCGGAATCAATGTCACACCACTCGGGATCATGCAATCACCGGAAACGATCGTTACTGAGTGTAACAAGCGTTTACCACACCTCCTCGGGTTGACGGTTCTAAGGTCAGATGCATACGAAGATTTAGAATATATCGGCCACAATATTCCCCCAAACACACTACTTATAGTTGGTGGAGGACCTTTCCTGCAATCGGACCCGGAACTTGCTGTTCGTGCCAAAGTTCATTTAGTGGCCAACGATGTTGCCGCGTTCATCCGATTTATCTTAGATTTCAAGCCTCCTTAAATACACTATAGAAACAGCTCTTTTGTCTGTTTATACGTTCTTTATTTGTTTCGACATCTCCAATCATGATAAAATATATTCTAGCGAACAAATGGTAATCTGATACAGGGAGGTAATCTTATGATCAAGATCACTGATACTGTAAAGGATATGCTCACCACAATACTCGCCGAGCATCCAGGCAAATATCTGAGGGTGGTTGTCCAGGGCATTGGCTGAGGCGGTCCCCGTTTGGGAATGGCGCTGGATGCGCCACAAGAGAATGAGGAAATTTTCAAAGTCGATAGTTTCGAAATCCTGGTAAATGATGATGCCAAACCCTACGCTTCAAGCAACGTACTTGACTATATAAACACCGTGGAGGGTGAGGGCTTTATTCTTCAACCCGAATCCGGACAATGCTGCTGATAGTACAATAGAAAATGTCTTTCATGGGGGCACGTTTTGATAATAGAAACTTGCCCCCTTTTCATGCTTATGGATGACTTCGAAAAATACCTCCAGCCAACCGCCGCTATCGACTGCAATAGCACTATCATCCAAGAAAAGGCAAATCTTTTGCTTGATGGGACGGAGAGTATAGTCGAAAGATCACAAAAACTTTTCTATTTCACTAGAGACAGTATCCGATATAATCCTTATGCCGCACTATACCCTCTTCAAGCAAGTGAGACTTTGAAAAAAGGCGATGGATTCTGCGTACAGAAAGCGGTTCTGCTGGCAGCTCTGTTGCGGGCTGTTGGCATTCTGGCTCGTTTGGGTTTTGTGGATATCCGCAATCACCGGCTTGACCCTGATTGGCAGAAGATATTTAGAACCGATGTGGTCGTGTTCCACGGCTTCACAGAGCTATTTATCGAAGGGCGATGGCTGAAAGCCACACCCGCTTTCGATCTTCGCATGTGCAGTGAAAATGGTTTTTTACCAGTGGAATTCGATGGGACGACCCATGCCATGTTACACTCGCATGACCTACAAAATCAACCACATATCGATTACGTTGGGGAACGCGGTCATTTTGAAGATGTCCCAACTGAAATCATCGTCGAAACGGTTACCGATGCCTATGGCCCAAAATTTCTGGAATGCTGGAAATCCGGCAATTGGGACTATTTCTTGAGCGATTAATATAACTTTGATGGAGGCTACTATGGCCCGTGTTCGACTACTTACCAATGATGAAGCCCCACCAAAAACCAGGGAATTATTTGAAAAGATCGAAAATAACGGCGCTACTGTTTTGAATCTTTACAGGGCCGTTGGACACAGCCCTTCAACTATATCCAGTTTCATCAAATTGGGGAATGTGCTTTTAAATCACGCTGAACTTCCCTCTCAAATACGTGAATTAGCCATTCTACGCATTGCCAATCTTGCCGGGAGCGAATATGAATGGAATCAACACGTTCCTATCGCAACTGAAGTCGGGATCAATTCGCAGCAAATTGATGAAATCCATCAATGGAAAAGTTCAGGGTCTTTTTCTGATGAGGAACGGGCTGTACTTCAGTATACTGATGAGGTGACAATAGGTGTCGCTGTTGAGGACGATACGTTTGCAGCATTGCAACAATATCTGAGCGAACGGAGTATTGTAGAGCTGACTATATCCATTGCATACTGGGGAATGATTGCCCGAGTGTTGGTTCCACTCAATATCGAATTGGAGGAGCGCTCAGTGGGTTCAGTAACTGATCTGCTCGGAAAACACAAAGGCGGGGCTTAAAACCCCGCCGCTTTTTTCAGTGATGCATGCGGTCATATAATTTTCTCTAGCTGTGTTATATTATTCAGCAGGCTATTTTTGATTCTCCTCGTATCTTCGCTAGTATATCCTCAAGCTCCATCAACAACTCTGTAGCAGTATAATCACGCGGATCAAAACGGGCACGCGTTTCGCCCTTTTCAATAAGAACTACATACCAGTCCTCATCCAATACAACATCAAACCCTGCCTTTTCATCTTCAACAGAAATCATGCCCCATACTTTCATCATTGCTTCGCCACTCTCCATGCAGTTTTGGTTTATCATGAAATAGCTACACTAACGACTTCAAAGTGCAAATGCTTTACAATGCAGATATCCTCTGAATTCAGATGTTAGTAGCTTCCAAATTTTATCCACATTATCATGATAATCGGTTATGCTGCGAGGGAACAGTGTGTACGCCCTCATAATTGACACGTTAACCCCTGTTTTGCGCGAGGGATATCCCTATTAAATCTCCACATGCAATCCCGAGGTACATCCGGAAATAATGTTTATTGTGCGTATCTAGTCGATTGACTCCTGTGGTATAATACACCAAATGAAAAATGAACCTGCTCCCAATAACAGTGGGGACACTTCATTATCATCCGAACCTCAGGCTTCCAGCCCTGAAGGCCAGAAGTCTCAAGACGCTGCGGATCGTCTAGAGCGGGTTGAAGCAGCTCTGGGACTGATTACAGATCACATGCAGACATCTACCAAGGGATCTGAAATCCTGGAGGCAGAGCATTCACGCAGCATGTTAGCCTCTCTGGCATTTGGTTTCTCTGCCATTTCTCTTATCGCCATGTGGAGTATCGACCTCGCGATAGAGGACGATAATGTCGAGTTGATGAAGTTCACAATCGGAATGGCACTACTCTTATTTGCAGCGGTTGTCGACTTATATTCAGCTTCCCTTCTTCGAACGGCAGTCCACAAGGCCATCTTGGAAAAAGAGCCCTCAGATCTTGTTATATGGAAAGCAGCCCAACAACGCATATTCCAGATCAATTACTGGGCAACCCTCAAAAAAGAGTCCCCCGAGTTTTATCGTCATCGGATCATGCGGGCCATATCTATGGCATCATACGTCGCCGCCGGGATAGTCTTGATCTGGGCCGTAGTCACAATATAGTATCCTCTCTTTAAGCCCACTGCCCTTAATATTTACCTTCCTTTTACCATTTTGTTACTATTTCTAACCCAATATTGACCATTTCTAACCAGCCATTAACCTGATCCTTTACTTCCCGATGCTAGCCTATAGTTGAGGTAATTGACTATGGTTGGAGCTAGCATCACATTAAGCGTTATCACAATCGTTGTTTCGTTCATCCTCAGTGTAACTGGGTCTTTTCCACTTGGAGATGTAAGTGGTGAAGCAGGCGACCCCTCGGGTGAATTTAACACCGCAGATGTGGAAGAAGCAGGCAAACGCCTTGAAGCCAGCTACTGTGCAATTATCGAAGATATTGCCTCTTTCCAAAAGAACCCTGACCTCGAGCGTGCTAACGCCCGTAAGGAAGCATTTACCGAATTCGCAGAGAGCCTGGTTGGGCAGTATCAGGACTTAAGCAAGGATCTTCAGACTGATCTGGATAACCTTATTGCCCAGGCAAATGAAGAGATCGAGGAACTTGAGGGAACTTAGTAGGGTTCTTCAACCCTTTTGGATCAACCATGTGAATTGTGCTTTCACGGGTTAGTCACAGCTACAATAACAAATAGATATTAGTCTATTTCTTTTTGGCCTTCTTTGTCGTTCTCTTGGGCTTCGCTTTTGGTTTTGGGGCCTCTTCAACCTCAGCCGTATCAACCGATTCAAGTACCTCAGTCGTTTCCGGCAATTCCACAGATTCCATTGATTCGGTTTCTTCAGTTTCGTTAGCTATGCCCGCATCTTCGATCATCTTGGCCAGTTCGTCAATATCAGGTATTTCAGGGTTTTCATCTATATCTGGCAAGTCCTGTACCTCAGCCACCTCGGCTACACTTTCATCTGACCCAAACATTTCGGCCATTTCTGTGATTTCTTCTTGTTCTGTGCTATCGTGTGAGTGAGCGGTTGCGTTTGCTTCCATCTCTTGCATTTCCTCGTAAGACGGCCACCACCCAAACCAGCTCGATGTTCCGCATTTACTGCATGAAACCTGGCTGGCTATATATCCATGCGAACCACAAGATTCACATCGGAATGTTTTCCTGGCACCAAATCCAGGGGTTGATTGCAAATTATCCCAAATTATCTCCAGCCGTTCACTATTTCCCTGCGAAGCTATGATAGCACTCTGAGAATTGGTCACAGCAGTTCGGATTTCCTCTGGCATTGCTTCTATAGTATCGGTCATGTCCGCGACCGCTTCCTGCAATCTCTTTATTTTTTGCTTTGTTTCTTCGTCCACAGCAACATCTGCCAGGGTAGTTGCTTGTGTCTCCAGTTCGTTATCTTTCGATTCTTGTAGCTGCTGTACTTCTGAGCTTACCTGGTTTATTTTACCGTCCAGTCCATCTATTGAAATTCGTATTGTCCCCAGGATATCCCTCATTTCCTCAGCAACCATCTCAGTTTCCTCACCGGTTTTTGTAATATCTCCCTCAAGTTGTCCAATCTTGCCCATGGCTGCTTCAGCCTGCATTACACGATATGTCAAATCTGCAATTGCATCCTGCAAGTTACTGATTACCGGCGATGTCGACTCCTGTGGGACGGTTTCAGCTTGCACCGGGCGTTCCACACGGTTTTCCCGCTTCGTCTCCTTCTTATTAGCCTTCCGGAACAATTTTTTAATGGCACCCATATACCATTCTTTTACTCCAACAGATTTTACAATCCTTACCACATAATCATCTGACGGTACATCTATGGTCTCCTGATACCCGGTTACTTGTACTTGTTGACCTGAAACCTGTTGAGACTGGGGTTGCTGACTCTCTACCATAGTTGGTTGAGGCACTTCTACAGCAATCGGTTGCTGGACTTCCATACCCGAGACCTGTTGGTCTATCATCCCTGCTATTTGTTCTTCTGCCATGATCACCTCCTGGTGACTTTCGCCTGCATCTTTTTTGCGCGATTTTCTGATTTTTCCCACGATCGCCTGCATTGTTGCGTTGGAATCATAAACCACCAACAGCAACAGGATCATCACGATGAACAGAGCAGCAGATATAATGCTTATTTCCATTGCTATCGTTTCCCTCCGCGAGGGCCCCTATTATTCATGGTTAGATGCTTGCGAGTTTCCATTGTCACTTTTATGTTTACTTCTATCTTCCTATCACTTCAGCATCCACAATTACCAGTTCAAAAGAACTGGCCTCTGTGGTGCACAGCGGAAAAACTATGAAGTCAATATATTCATTCGGCTCCAGCATGAACTTTTCGTACTGTCCGGGACCATATCTATCTAAAAATTCAATATCAGGATTATCCCATATAATGTCCCCACCATTATTCCTTACACGGCAAGCGATACTTTTGAATCTCACACTGTCCTTCGTTGAATTATTACGTATCCACCCGGATATCTGCGTGCACGATAATGCGTGCCCCATTACTTCATCCCATTTCACTTCTAATTCGCTCGGTCCATTGAAAACCAACTGAAACTCCTCCGGGTCCGTACCGGTTCCCCGAACAATATCCAGGGGTTTTGTACTCTTCTCAGGATCTATACTGATTATGTATCCCAGACCTCCACCGGCTATAAAAAGAATCAACGAGCATAATGCCAGTCGTTTTATTATCCTGGTTCTGCGCTCTTTCCTTGCGCCAAGCATGCTTTTCATTATCAGGACCCTGCTTTGTGGCCAGAGTTGCTATGCAGTTGTTGAAAAGTCTCATTATCGACATTTATCATCATCCAAGGTAAGGTCTTTCCACCAGTGTTGTTACTTCCATTTCTATGGCTTTTAATTACCCTTATCCCGCTTGGAGGATTTTGAGAGTTCGATATCTTCCTCGAATTCAGGTGGCCACCATCCCCACCAATCTTCATCACCACATTCACTGCATTTCACCAGACCAACAACGTTGCCTTTAGAACCGCAATGCTGACATTCATAAGTCCTATGGATATCGTACCCCCATGTTCCCTTTGTGCCTTGCATGGCATCATTTATTTTCCTGGCAGTCTCTTTCATCTCGTTTAGTGCCGTCTGCAACTGGGCAGAGAGTTCAGTTATTGATGCATTCATTGTTGCTAATTCTCGTTCCAACTCAGGTATCTTCGTTGCCAACTGCTTCTCTAGCTGCGGTATTTTTTCTATAGCTGGATCAGAATGAACATCCTGCTGCATCTGGCAGATTGCAAGAACTGAGCTCTCTAACGCTTCCAAACGATTCGCCATCTCAGTCCCAGATCCCGTTTTGTTTGCAACATTGGCCAATGACTCCTCAGCCTTTTTGATTCGATCTGTCAAGTTGGTCATTTCATCCTGAGACATAACCGGTGATACTGGCGATGGTGTTGTCTGCGTTACTGGTGAAAGTGCAGAAGCTGGTTCCGGTACAGGTTCGGACGCAGCAACAGGTACTGGAGCTGGCTCCGGTGCTGGTTCAGGCGCAGCAACGTGTACTGGAGCTGGCTCCGGTGCTGGTTCAGGCGCAGCAACAGGTACTGGATCTGGCTCTGATACAGGTTCGGGTACCGCCTCTACCACTGGTTCCGGTTCTGGAGGTGGAGCTGGTGTCGGCTCCGGCTCCGGTTCCGGTAGTGGCGGTGGAGGTGCTTCCTGTTTTGGAGGTTCCGCAGGTTTTTCCGGCTCAGGAGAATCATTCCCGGCCAACAAGGCATCTATTGCCGCCTGCGATAGTGTATCCTCTGCCATTTTTCAACTCTCTTGTCTATATATCCAATATCTCCGATATTAATTTAAACTGGTGTTCTGTATCTGCAAGGTCCATATCATAGGTATCTGTTGGATTTCCCTTGACATCATAACAAACTCTAACCATAGGTCTACCAACATGTCCCAGATTAACATCCGTGATGATACCTGCTTCCCGAGTGCTCAACTTCACCATTATTCCACTGGGATAAACAGGAACCCTTCTGGCAAATACTTGTACCAGCTCAGGATCGAACCATTCTCCCATACAGGCCATGACATTTTCGAAAGCATCCATAGGCTTATACGCATCATGCGACTTCCTGACAGACGTCGCCTCGTAATAGGTTTCGGCCATACCTATAATCTGTGCATTTGGCGATATATCCCAACCCTTTATCCCATGCGGATATCCACTGCCATCCCATCTCTCATGATGTTGAAGAATAGCCTCTGCTACTGCCGGAGGCGTTCGATCCAGTTGTTGCACCGCTTCACATCCATGTATGGTATGCTTTTCAAATATCTTTTGATCTTCCTCTGATAACGTTTCATCGTTCTGCCATATTTCAGGCGGTGTCCAGATGTATCCGATATTCTGCAGCATGGCAGCTCTACCAACATTCAATACATCATTATTATCAAATCCAACTTCCCTCGCCAGCAGTATAGACAGAGCCGTGATTTGCACTGGCAAAACAAAATGAAAGTCTGCCGGAGATCCGCTACCCGTGAGATCAGGCTCGCCTAACGGAGACCTCAATACAGCCTGAACAATAGCATAGCCCAGTCTATCGACTTCTACTCTGGCGGCATACATCTCGGGATCTTTCATATTCTTTTTCTCAGATGGGTCACGATTTATGTTAAGCAACCTTCGCATCGCTTCAATAGATTCTCTCTGCATCTCAGGCTTAACAAGCGGTTTGATGGTCAAATCCGGAACTCGACGATCTTCAATCAGCAGTTCATATACCCCTTTCCCCTTAAGAAACTCGAGATGTTTTTCTCTCAATTCTATTCCTGCTGCTAGTAACATATTGCCCTGAACATCCAGTACAGGTCTGGCAATCTCCATTCCCCTTTTGGCTTTCTCAAGCGATACTCGTCTCAATGTGCTCCTCTCCCCTATTTTGCACTTGTCAATTTGCGGGTCCCATTTTTGCCGTTTTGGGTGATGTGCCTGCTGGTACTCTTCGGTAGAACGATGGTATCGCAACCCCAAGTCCAATCTGTGCGGCGTCAAAAATTATCTCGCTCCCACCGATAAACAGGATGCCCCCTTCTCTAAGGGAATTACAAAACCCTCTATTTATCTTCGATTTCGCTGTATCAGTAAAATATATCACCACGTTGCGGCACAGTATTAGATCACAGTTTTGTTCATATGGATCACTCAGCAGGTTATGACGTTTAAAATTAACCTTATCTCTAATCTTGTCAATCACCCAGTATTTTCCATCTTCATTCCTGAAATACATGGCAAGCCGATCCGGACTAACGTTTCTCACATCTTGTTGTCCATATGGCCCTCCGGCCCTCGCTTGCTTTAAGATTGTTTCATCCAAGTCAGTGGCTACTATAGTGTGAGCTAAACCAGGCATCACTTCTTCCATCATGATAGCTAATGTGTAAGGTTCTGCCCCTATTGAGCAACCGGCACTCCAGAACTTTATCTTCATTCTATTTTCCAGAAGTTCAGGTAGAATCACCGTTTCCAGCTTCTCAAATTGATACTCGTCACGGAAAAACTCAGATACATTGATTGTCAGGAAATCTTTCAATTCCTGGAGCATTTTCTCTTCTTTTTCAACATTGTTGAAAAAGGTACCAACATCCGGAGGATTGGCTCGCTCTAAATATGAAGTCAATCGCCGACGCATCTGCCTTTCCTTATAATTATCAAGGTCAATATCGAGCAGGTCATTGATTCTTTTTTTGACGAAACCGTACTCGTTGTCATCCATCACCTATACTCCCACAACCGATTTGCGACCTACTTTGCATCTGGCCACAACTTCACTTACCACTTTATGCAGCGGCAAGATACTGTCGGCATATCCTGCCTCGACTACACTCTTTGGCATCCCGTAGACTACACATGTTGATTCATGCTCAACAATTACTTGTCCACCGGCTTTCCGAATTAGCCCTGCTCCTCTCTTCCCATCAGATCCCATCCCTGTAAGTACTACTCCAAGTACCGCATCACCAAAAGCATTTGCTGCCGATTCCATGGTAATGTTCACTGCTGGACGAAGGCCACATTCCTGCGGACCCTGATTCAAATCTATTTTGAAGTCGGCATCCACGGTCATGTGGTTACCTCCAGGAGCGATCAGAACGTGACCAGGTTTAAGAACATCTCCTGCTTCGGCTTCTTTGACGTCCAGTTCAGA
This sequence comes from Chloroflexota bacterium, assembly GCA_013203045.1. Lineage (GTDB taxonomy): Bacteria > Chloroflexota > Dehalococcoidia > SZUA-161 > SpSt-899 > JABMQN01. The sequence goes on along the minus strand of JABMQN010000006.1, from coordinate 8,288 downwards.
CGCATCATTTAACCTTTCAGCGAGTGACCTGGTAAATCCCACAGGCATATGTTGCACCAGCAAAATACCAGCCGGAATATTACCCGGTATCGTCGGGATCACCTGATTCAAGGCACGAGGCCCCCCGGTTGAGGAACCCAGAACTATCACCCTGTTCATTGTAGAGACATAGATTTTCTCAGGTTTATCCCCGGGCTTTTTCAAAATGGATGGTTTCTTAGGTGGCATTTTCAATTGTGCCCGGTTAACTCCGGATGCAATCTTGATCTTATCTATCAGTTCCTGGATATCGCCATCCTGCCCTACGGGGCTGACAAGTGAATGTTTGAGGAAAAAGTCCACAGCTCCCAGTTGTAGAGCCTTTATCGTCACATCCGCCCCCTCAGATGTGAGAGCACTCAGCATAACGATGGGCGTAGGACACTCACGCATGATTTGTTCAACTGCCTCGATCCCGTCCATTCTTGGCATAGTAACATCCATGGTTATTACATCTGGATTCAACTTTTTAGTCTGTTCCAGCGCCTCTATTCCATCACCGGCATGACCAATTACATCAATCTGCGAATCGATTCTCAAACGCTTGGCAATAGAGAATCTTGCGAAAGCAGAATCATCTACTATTAGAACTTTTATCTTTTCCGTCATAGGACTCTCCTATTTAGTCTGTGACTACTTTGAGCCTGCCTTTGCAAATACAGCACTAACTCAAGCTGTCTCGGCTATGAAATGCAAACGATTTTGACAGGCCTCAAATGAAGCCTATCCAATCATTTTCTGGACAGCTGCCAAAACACGATTTGGGTCGAACGGTTTAACCACAAAATCCTTTGCACCAGCTTTGATGGCTTCAATAACAATGGATTGTTGCCCCATTGCGGTGACCATAGCGACCTTTGCGTTACTATCTATTTTTTGGATTTGCTTTAAAGCTTCCAGTCCATCCATGTCAGGCATGGTAATATCAAGCATTACCGCATCTGGTCTCTCACTCTTGTATTTGTCAACCGCTTCAATGCCATTCTCAGCTTCAATGCACTCATATCCATTCTGAGTGAGCAGTTTAACAGCTCTCATCCGCATAAACTGCGCATCATCCACTACGAGTACTTTCGCCATGATCTATAATCCTCCTCGTTTTTTTCCTGCGATATAGATCTTAAACATCATATCTCCTTGGCAGGACCACCAACGCTTTTCACCTGGACCTTCCCTTCACCCACAAACATCCTCACGGTACGGCCCTTGTTACCGCCAACGTCCTCACCATCGATCTTTATTGCTTCTTCCGCCAATACAGTTCTAACCGACTCAATGTTCCTTGTCCCAGTATCAAAGTTGTTGGTACTGGCTGCTTTGAACATTTGTGACCCTCCGGCAATCTTTGTCACCAGGCGTGATCTTACTGCTCCATTTCTCCTCATTTCCTGGAGTAGTTCCGGTATGGCTATATCAGCATACTTCGTTGCGTTTTCCCTGGAACGGGCACTGTCATTGCTCTTTGGTAAAACAATATGAGCAATACCCGCAATTTTAGCCTCCGGATCATACATGCATAACGCTATGCACGAACCCACTCCCAAGCACGATAATACAGTTTCAGGATCACCGGACACCTTTATTTCACCCAAATTGGCAACAATTGATTTTTCTTGTACGCAACTCTCTGTCACCATTGCACTCTCGCATACTGATTCTTCTGTTCAATCATCACATCCATAAAATCTGCGGTCGGTAGCACCAGAAGCATCCCAACAATTTCTCTGTCATCAGTAGAGAAGACTGTCTCCATCGCAAACAATTCTTCTCTTTCCGACATGATGTCTGAAAGAGCAGAGAACAATATCGCCCCCGCCATGTCTACCATTACAGTAGGTGGCGTGGGCATCAGAACAAGCCCAGTGCTATCGCCCATAGTGTTCAAAAAGAAAGTTCCTGTTATATTTCCCATTTCCTGTAAAGCGGATTCTTCTAACTCCCCTAATTCACAGGTTGTCCCAGGTTCTTCACCCATCAGCATGTCAACCAGCCCGAAGGCCACACGCAATGGATAGACCAGCATAATGTGACCGGTGGCTCCACCGGTTATTCCCACATAGATAACCACAGCTTCGTTTTCAGCACCACCAACAAGCTCTGCTGCATTATCTATTGGAATAACTTTGAGATCCAAGGCAGTGACCCGAATGTGAATCCCAACCATTTCTGATAAGCCAGAGACAGCGTTCTTGGTACTCCGGCCAACAAGTTCCGCCCATCTCGAGAGCTCAACGTCATGCACGCCCGTCGCTTTGCTCTCTTCCATTCGCTCCTCCTTTTATAGTATTTTTCCTAAAAACTTTAGTTTATTTGGTCTTCTCAAGCACTCGTTTCCTGACTATAATCAGGGCTAATTATTACTCTAGCGTCATGTCACACATGAAATGTCATTTCGGACCCCGATCCGGAATCCATCTTCCCAACCTCCTCTCTGGATTCTGATTTTCATCAGAATGACATAGCGTCAGATCAGGGTTGACACTACACTAGTGTTTCTAAGAGGCTGCCTTTGCGGTCTTTTTTCGCTTGGTTTTCTTCGTCTTTGATTTTGGCTTTGGTTCTGGCTCCAATTCCTGAGTGATCTCTTCCTCGAACGTGGCAGAGGTTTCCTCAGTTTCTAAGGGGACTTCCTCTGTAGCAGTATTATCCGTTTCATCAATTGCAGGCAGTTCAGCGGTTTCTGGTGTTACTTCTTCAGCCGTGGAGGTTTCTCTCTCTGTGGTGGCAGTATTCATTTCAGACAGTTGTGCATTTTCTTTATTTGATAGAACTTTATCCAGATCCAACAGGATGACCAGTTTTTCATGCAGCTTGGCAATCCCCAGCATAAAATCGGAATCAGCGGATGTCATGATAGAAGAGGCCGGTTCTACAGCTTCCGTGGAAATGGTAAGCACTTCGGTTACTTCGTCCACCTGTACACCTATTTGCTGTCCCCCGATATCCACTACTACTATGCGGGTTTCCTTGGTTACTTCGCCTTCTGGTAATCGAAACAGCTTGCGTAGATGGACTACGGGAATCACTCTTCCCCTGAGATTGATTACGCCTTGCAGAAAACTTGGAGTTCGAGGCACTTTGGTAATTTCGTGCATCCGCTCGATACCGTGCACTTTGGCAATATCCACCCCATAGGATTCACTGGATAAGGTAAAGACTACTAGCTGCTGCTCTGAACTTGTTATACTTTGATTCATCTTACTCTCATCCCCCTTTCTCGCAGAGACTGCTCAACTGGATTCTTCAATGCAAGATGTTCGCTGTGACACTGTTTCACCTTGACTATCTGTACTAGCAATGTCCTGAATAAACCTCATCACCTTGTCAACGAATTCGCTTGTATCTTCTTCAAGTTTTTCTATAACCTGTAGTTCCCTGCTAATAACACGCGTCAGATGCTCGCATCCAAAATCATTCTCGTTTCCGTCTTCCGAAATCATAGATACTTCCTTCACACTTCCCCCATCACCAACCCACACCTATATACATCACAAACAATCACACAGTCTTCCCCTGACTGTGGAGCATAGACTGATGGTAGCACGCACTTGGGGGGTCGAAACACTGAGATGTCCCCAATCTTTCATACAGGGTAACACCCAATAATTGTGGTGGGGTTTCTTGCTGATCCATATAGGGAAAAACATCTCAAGTCCACCTATTTGACAAGGTAAGCACACAATTTCTTGATTACGAAGACACGATATGACTGAAACGGTATTTGTCGATCTAGCTATGGGTGTTGATGAAAATGAGGGCTAGCTTGGAGCATAAATACATATAGGCCCGCTATCCTTATGGTTCCTGCGATGGCAAACTAGTGGCAGGGCTTATCTGCCCAAGGATTGATATTGTGCCTAAACCAACCACAAAAACTTACATATCGAGCAAATGGGATGACTCTGTGGTCAACCTTGAAAACGATGTTGACGATGCCCTGATCTGGACCAATAGCTCCAAAAAAATCGTTGATTGCAATAAAGCTGCTGAAGAGTTGCTCGGTTTTACTCAAAAAGAGATGAAAGGGGGAAAACTCCACTCTCTTCTCCCTGGAAGAATTTCCCGAAAGCAAGACGTGCAGCGCACGATTAAAACTAAAAACGGCCAGGAATTAATTGTAGGCGTATCAATATCGGAGTTGAAAGACGGCCAGAAAAACCCAACAGGATTGGTAGTCCGTTTTAGAAATATTGACGTGGATGATCACAAACAAATAGATGCATCTGAACAACAGAGTGAAGATTATTTCAAACCCCTAATTGAAAATGCGGCAGATGTAATCATGGTACTGAATGCTGATGGTACTATACGTTATCGAAGTCCATCACATCAGCGTATGTTTGGATTTACAACTGATGAACTAATAGGCAAGAGCGCCTTTGCTCAAATACATCCTGCTGACGTTAAAAGAATAACGGATATATTTGCTCATGGACTTGAAATACCTGGTTTCACAGCTAATCTTGAGTTACGCATCCGCCATAAAGATTGTTCATGGCGTGATATTGAGCTCACCGGGAGAAACTTACTCGACAACCCTTCTGTCCAGGGCATTGTCTTAAATTACTCTGACATCACAGATCGAAAGAAAGCAGAAGAGGCATTGCGCGAGAGCGAAGAAAAATATCGCTTTATTGCGGAGAACATAAATGACCTCATTGCCATGTCAGATGCCGAGGGGAATTACACCTATGTTAACGAGGCACACCGGAAGATCGGAGGTTATGATCCTGAAGAGCTTATAGGTAAAAGTACTTTTGACTACTTGCACCCTGAAGATAACGAACTTCTGGCAGAGGCCTTCACTAAAGCAGAAAACAAAGAGGAGACGTTTGAAGTAAGGTACAAATGCAAAGACGGTACCTACAAATGGATCCAGTTGCGGGGAAATTTGATATTTAATGAAGCAGGTGAGCTTGAGAAAACGATTGTTATTGCCAACGACATCTCTGAACGAAGAAATTGGGAAGAAGCCCTTAGGGAGAGCGAGCAGAGATTCAGGACGATATTCCAAAGCGCTAATGATGGAATTGTGTATCTGGATAAATTAGGTACAGTAGTCGATCTTAACAAAAGAACAGAAAGCATCCTTGGATTTGCATATGATGAAATAATTGGAATGAATTTCGTTGAGATAGGGTTTCTACTTCAAAAGGACCTTCCCCATATCATTGAGTACTTTGATTCTTCGATCACAGCTGGCAAGGCTTTTGGCATGATGGAGATTGAGGCTATCCGCAAAGATGGAAGGAGTATTCTAATCGAGACAAGTGCAAGCATAATATCGAAGGATGGTGAACTCGATGGTATGCTTGTCCTCTTGCGTGATGTAACCGGACGAAAGAAATCCGAGAAGTTGACTCGAATCCAACGGGATCTGGCTCAATCACTCAGCCAAGTCAGCGAACTCTATGAAGGACTGCGGTTGTGTACGCAGGCAGCTTTGCAAGCATCGGATATGGATTGTGGAGGAATATATCTGGTTGATAAAGATACAGGATCGCTTGACTTGGCATTTCATGCAGGGCTATCTGATGATTTCGTTGAGCGTTCCTCTCACTACGAGGCAAATTCACCTAATACACAGTTCATTATGGAAGGTGCTGCCATCTATGCAGATCACCTCTCATTAGGACTATCGATTGACGATCCAAAGTGTAATGAAGGCTTGCATGCTGTTGCTATCGTACCATTCCAGCATGACGGACGCGTGGTTGGATGCCTTAATATTGCTTCGCACTCTACAACAGAAGTACCCAATTTCGCCCGTGATGCACTGGAACTTATTGCGATGGAGATCGGCAGCTCAATTGCGCGTCTAAATGCACAAGATGATCTAAGGCAAAGCGAAGAACGTTTCAGGACAATCTTTCAGAACGCCAATGATGAAATCATCTATTTGGATTCTGCCGGTACCATCATTGCGCGAAATAAAGATGAAGACAGTATAACAGGGTATCCGCTCAAAGAGGTTATCGGCAAGAATATTACGGAACTTGACTTCATGTTGCCTCAAAACAAGATGCCGGAAATGGAAGACCTGCTCGGAAGTGCAATGGAAGGAGAACACGGTGGGCGTGGAGTTATTAATCATGAAATAACACGCAAAGATGGAACCATCGCTCATGTTGAATCCAGCATAAGCCCGCTTGAGAAGAATGGTGAAAACATTGGGCTACTGGTAATTTATCGTGACATAACAGACCGCTTCCATGCACAAGATACAATAAGCAGGCAGGCACGAGATTTAAGTAAGCGTTTCCAGGAATTGCACTGTGTTTATGGTATCTCCAAATTAGCACAGAATCCCGATACCTCACTGGAGGAACTTATCCAGGCCACGGTTAACCTCATCCCTTATGCTTGGCAATACTCGGAAATTACCTGCGCGAGGGTTATTTATGAGGATGAGATATTTACAACAGGCGATTTCGAAGAGTCCAAGTGGAGACAATTAAGCGTTATACTTGTTAATGGTAAACGAAAAGGCATTGTTGAAGTATGCTACCTCGAAGAAAAGCCTGAACTTTATGAAGGGCCATTCCTCAAGGAGGAACGAGAGCTCTTGGATACTTTGGCAGAACAACTGGGACTATTTATCGAACACAAACTTGCTGAGCAGAAAATTCAACAGCAGTTTACCTCGATACAAGTTCATTCATATGAAGTACAAGTTTCAAATGAAGAATTACAAGAAACTCAGCAGAAGCTTCTCGAATCCAATGATCAACTTCAGAAGGCCCTTGATGAACTAAAATCAAGCCAAGAGCAACTAATACAGTCTGAGAAGCTGGCAGCAGTTGGTGAACTTGCATCCGGCATAGCTCACGAGGTAAACAATCCACTCATGGCTATATCTGGGCACGCCCAAATGCTCATCGAAGATGAAGATGATGAGCTTGTCATCGAGAGCCTGGAGATCATTCACGGTGAGACTAGGCGTGCCACCGACATCATACAAAACCTCTTATCGTTCTCCCGCCAGCAAAAAACGTTCAAAAAACCTATATCAATCAACGAAAGTCTCGAAAGCACTTTAAAACTTTTGGTTTACGTATTAAACAAAAACAATATCGAGGCAGTTACTCAATTTGCCACGGATCTCCCGGACATCACTGCTGATTCGCAACAAATGAGACAGGTATTCATGAACCTTATCAACAACTCGTCACAAGCAATGTCTGAATCCCATGGGAATGGAACACTCACTATCCAGACTTACAAAAATGGTGATAACACAGTTGTGGTAAAAATTTCCGATGACGGGCCTGGTATTCCATCTGATGTCATAGCCAAAATATTTGAGCCGTTTTACACAACCAAAGACATTGGGAAAGGAACAGGTCTGGGTCTTAGCATCTGCTATGGCATAATCCAGAACCATCAAGGCAATATCTATGCCACAAATGAAGAGGCTGGTGGGGCAACCTTCATAATTGAATTACCGGTTACACCCAGTACAGGTGATTCAACTATGGATTGATGAGAACGAAAATATTCAAGCATTACAGTATATGACACCGATTTTTTCGAACCACTGAAAAGGACTATTGAGGTTGGCTATGACAACAGCTTCACAACAGACATCAATATTAGTTGTAGATGACGAAAAAGTAGTGAGAGACATCATATACCGCTATTTAACCAAAAAGGGCTATGATGTTCTCACCACAAGAAATGGGCAGGAGGCATTGCTTCTGGGATCACGCGGAACGTTCGACATTATTATCTTAGATATCAATATGCCAGGCATGAACGGGTTGGAAGTTTTACATCAACTCAAAACCAAGTATCCCAAAGCAGTAGTAATTATGTTAACAGGTGTTGCTGATCCGGAATCGGTTATTGAGTCGGCAGCCATGGGAATGGGTGCAACAGCTTTTCTAAGCAAACCATGTGAATTGACTAAACTTCAACGTGTCATTGATGAAGCTTGTTCCAAAGATTGAACTAAAGAAGAGATAATCAATCTCCAAACTCCCATTATATCACCACTTTTTCAGCGGCCCCATAAATGTATTTGAGGAGAAATTGAGGAATTTTACGGTTAAGCATCAAGTATATTACCGCGAAATAGATCGTTCTGTAACGCCGTTCACAGATGTAACCAATTGGGTTAACTTATCTCCGATTAGTTCCGGCGATAGTATAAAATCCACATTTCCTGTTTCAGCGGCAGCCCTTGGCATCCCATATATGACACTGGTTGGTTCATCCTGAGCAATCGTCATGCCACCAAGTTGCTTTAC
>JABMQN010000081.1 GCA_013203045.1 Chloroflexota bacterium | reverse complement strand
GTAAGGGCACGATGCATCGTGCCCTTACTTCCCTTTCCACTCTGGTTTCCGCTTTTCAGCGAACGCCCTCGGCCCTTCCTTGGCATCCTCGCTGGCACCGATTTTTGCCATTACCGCAGCTTCAACCTTGAGCCCCTCTGCCAGAGGAACTTCGATACCACGATATGCAGCTTCTTTACAACCCTGTACCGAAAGCGGAGCACAACTACAAATCCGAATGGCCAGTTCCTCTGCTGCCTGCATCAACTCAGCCTGCGGCACAACTTTGTTGACCAACCCACTGCGAAGGGCTGTCTGTGCATCGATGAAATCACCCGTCATCAGCATCTCAAGTGCGGGACCGAACGGGACCAAACGTATGAGCTTCTGCGTGCCACTGTTGCCAGCCATCAGCCCCTGCTTCACCTCAGCGAGTCCCATCCGAGCATTCTCAGAGGCAATTCGCAGATCACACGCCATAGCGAACTCGAGTCCGCCACCGGTACAAATCCCATTGATAGCAGCGATGAACGGCTTGGGTACCCATAGACCTTTCATGGGATTTATTTCCGGAATGGGGAAAGGCGGCCTTTCCGCCTCTGGGATGGACATCCACTCACCCATTTCTTTTAAATCCTGCCCGGCACAGAATGCCTTTTCTCCGGCAGCGCTAACGATCGCTACCCAGATATTGATATCATCCCGAACATCTTCCCACGCCTTGATAATTCCTTCCCACACCGCTTTATTCATGCTGTTGAGTGCTTGAGGTCGATTGATGGTTATATAGGCAATATGGCCTTTTTTCTCATACAGTAACTCGTCTGACATCTAATTCATTTCTCCTTATTGTGATATTGACTTATCTATTTTACCGACGACAAGTCTAAAGCACAACATTTAGTTTTTCTTTACACATTCAGACCCATAGCTTGCGCCACAGCAACGGAAAGGTCATATACCTTGATCCCTTCTTCAGCGTCTCTGAGTGTGTTGGCACACCTCGGGCATGAGGTGATAATGGCTTCCGCTCCGGTCTCTTTGGCTTCTGCCATTCGGCCTGCCGCTATCTCTGTAGCCAGTTCTGAATTCATCGAAGGCACCAGGTCTGCTCCACCACCACAGCACCAGGCGTACTCCCGATGCCGCAGCATTTCCTTAAGTTCAATCCCGGGAATACTCTCTATGATATTCCGCGGTGGATCATACACCCCACAATACCTCCCTAATCGACAAGGATCATGAAAAGTCACCCTGCTCTCCGGCAGACTGGATTTAAATACTATCTTACCCTCGCTAATCAGCCCCGACATCATCTCGCTGACATGCACAACTTCGAACCCCGTTTCGCCCCATATCTCAGCATAATCCACTTTGAATGACTTGTAGCATTCCGCACAGGCAGTCACTACTGTTTTGGCACCGCTTGCCCGTATCATCTCAATGTTATGTCGAGCTACATCTTCAGCTAGAGAAATCGAACCATCATGAAACTGGACTACCCCACAACACCATTCCTCACCAGCTAAATAAGCTATTTCAATTCCAGCTTCTCTTAAAATAGCCACGGTTGATCGGGCGATTTCGGGCTGTGTATAGGATGCATAGCAACCGGCAAAATACAGTACAACTCCTTCGGTGGGAAGATTCAGACCTTCAGCCCATCTATCTCTAAGTTCTGGCTTTCCGCCAAATACGTTGTGTCGCTCTTTGACTCTCGAATCGATTTCCTTGAGCTTCTTCGGCGGTCCCAATCCGGCACTAACGATGTCCTGCCGCATGGCCTGCCATATTTTGGGAGGATCTAACACAGGTTCAGCATTGCACACCCAGGAGCACAATCTGCAATCGGGATCGGTGTAAAGTACATCTATTAATTCTTCCGAGTATTGCAATCGACCTTCCAGAATACCTTGCGCAATCTGGAGTTTACCTCGGGAGCAATGATGTTCGAACCCTCCGTTATGTTCCCATATGGGACACACACCAAATGCCGGCGTTTTGGTGGGAACGTCATCGGAGTACTTCTCTCGACAGTACCCGCACCGAGTGCAAGCATACGCCATTTCCCGGAATTCATTGAGTCTTTCATTGTTTACCATTCTTTCCCTTCGTGCAGATGTTTAAGCCCCAACAGCCCTCTTTAGATGTCATTCTGAACAAAGTGAAGAATCTCGATGCAATAATCATATAAGGTTCTTCACTGCGCTCTGCTTCGTTCAGAATGACATTAATCTTGTGTTCCCACCTATCACGATTAGTCCTCAGATAGCAATAGAACATACGGATTCATGATGTTATTGGGATCAAGCGACTTTTTAATTGTTCGCAAAAAATCATGATACTCGGGAGGAAACCGGGCCGCACACATATCGCCGATATGCTTATCCATCACCAGAAAGTTCGCTCCCTGCTCAAGAGCTAGATCTATTATCTTCTTCCAAACATCCAGCGCCTTTTCCCTGGCCTCTGGATCAGATTCCTTATGATGAAGCGGGAAAGACACATAGTCCTGATCTCCGTGCATCCATACGGCAGAACCGGCAGATTTTATCCTGCCACCCCAACTTTCTAATTCTCCATTCATCAATTCGAGGGTTGCTTTCACGATCCCAAGCGTGCCATCCCTGGGACAGCAAGGCTCCGGATAACTCCACATACCCATTTTACGCGGACTCACATCGTGGGGATGGAGCAAAGATCGCTTCTGAAGAATACGTACAAAATCAGAATCCCATTCCTTTGGCTGCGCTGTGTGAGCAATTATCTCGGATGCAATCTTACTCTTTTGATCCACTTCCTCCTGCGAAAACCCATGCACCTTGTAGAAAAGGGTCCAGTCAATTCTTCGCATTATCGATTCCGGACCGGGGCCAATCAAACCCAATAGAGAGAAAGGCCTGGCTGGATGGGCCGCAAGTGCTGTAAAAGCCTTATGTGCATCATCCAGGTTTTCATAATCGTAAGCAACCCCACCAACACCTTCATAGGATGGCCAGTCAAATAACTGCAACGTCACTTCGGTGGTTACACCAAAGATGCCCATATGCCCGATGAAAAGGCCGGTCATATCAGGGCCGTGGCAAACTCGACCAAACATACTGGCCTGCGCATTAGTTCGAGTTCCGGTTTCAATGACATCCCCATTGGGCAAAACCGCTTTCACCCCGATAAAGTATGGCCCGTTATTCCCCGCCGAGGAGAACATCTGCCCACCCCCACCACCACACACACCGGATATAACACCGCCAACCGTTACGGAATCTGCTGGACCGTAGACAGTATGGACATATAATCCTCGCCGCCTCAATCGAGTTTCCAGTTCGGTGCAAGTGATGCCCGCTTCAACGGTCACGGTCCTGTTCACTTCGTTGATATTCAGCATCTTCCGCATACGAGTCAGATCCATACAAATGGTTAAGCTTGATTCTTCCGGAGAGCGACTATAAGCCGTACCTCCATACGTTGTCCCACCGCCCCTAGGGACAATTGGGATTTTCTCCCGATTGGCCAGTTTGACGATCTGAGAAACCTCATCAGTTGTGACAGGCTTCACAATGATACCGGGCACGGTTGCCGGAAAGCCACTGGAATCCTTGGCGTATGTCCATACAGCGAAATCACTATCCGCAACGTACTTTTCGCCAACTATTCCACTGAGTGCAGACTTTTAGAGGATGTGTCAATGTTATCCCTTTCTCATCGATCTATCGCCAAGGATAATGACTGAGGAAAGCGTTGTCAACGCATCACAGGTTTCCGCTTGCTCTTGGAGCGAGGTTTCAATTATAGTATAGGCGAACTTTGGTTAACCTTGAGACAATATTATGGAGAATCCGAATATTATCCGATTTCATCTAGATGGACTGAAGCCATATGAACCCATCGATCCTCCAGAGGTTCTGGGGGCACGGGTTGGTGTTCCCCCTGAGAAGGTTATCAAGCTTGATGGCAATGAAAACCCGTATGGCTGCTCGCCACGAGTGCAGCGTGCTCTTGGGGAGGCCATCTCTTACAACATCTATCCCGATCCTCTTAATCGCGAAGTGCGACAGTTACTGGAAGGATACACAGGTTTTGGTTCTGAATACATCGCCGTGGGTAGCGGAAGCGATGAACTGATCGACAATATCTTAAGAATTTCACTTGAACCGGGAGATAAGGTGATCAACTGTCCTCCGACTTTCGGGATGTACCCTTTCAGCACGCAGGTGAACGGTGGAGAGATCGTTAACATTGAGCGGAAGCCGGACTACAGTATCGATGTGGATGCTATCGAATCGGCTATCGATTCGCGAACCAAAGTTGTTTTCATCACCTCACCTAATAATCCCACGGGGAATTTGGCATCTGAAGGAGAGATAATTCAGTTGCTCAAGACAAACATATGGATAGTAGTGGATGAGGCATACTACGAGTTCGCTAAGGAAAGTGTAGCTCAATTGGTCCGCTCATATTCCAATCTCATCGTACTGCGTACCTTCAGTAAATGGGCAGGTTTGGCGGGTCTTCGCGTGGGCTATGGTATCCTTTCGCCAGAGATCAACGAGATCATTTATCGAATGAAGATGCCGTACAACGTCACTATTGCTGCTCAGATTGCTGTAAGGGAAACCTTCACGGACATGGAGTATATTCAAAGCACCATCGAAGCCATCATCACTGAAAGGCAACGTCTTTTCGATAAGCTCAAAGAACAAGGCATCCTCGATCCCATCCCCTCACGCTCTAACTTCATTCTCTGCCGAGTTCTGAAAAGCAACGCCCGCCAAATCAAGCAAGACCTCGAAAACAAAGGTATCTTCATCCGATACTTTGATAATCCCCTGCTCGACAACATGATCCGTATCAGTGTGGGCAAGCCCGAACACACTGACGCTATAATTGAAGCACTGGCAGAAGTACGCTAAAAATGAGCAAACTCAGAACAGTTATCATCGCACTGGCTATTTTTCTGATAATCCTCCCGGCATGCACCAGCGATTCTGAATCTGTTCCTGCCACAACCCAGACACCTCTAATCACGGAATCTCCTCCCACCCAGACTGTAGAACCTGTCACACTACAACTTGAGCTGACAGGCGAACCATGGGGAGAGAAATTCCTGAAGGGCTTAAGTGGCAGAACATCGCTGGACGGTGGTATGCTGTTCGACTTTGAAGATACAGTAACCTTTGGATTCCAGATGGAAGAAACGCTCATTCCCCTTTCGATTGCGTTTGTCTCTGAGGAGCTATTGATCGTTAAAATTCTGGATATGGAGCCACTCTCCAAGGAACATTATAACCCTTCGATTTCCTATCGATATGCCATCGAAGTGAATCAAGGGTTCTTCACACAGAACAACATCGCTGTTGGAGACCAAGTAGAATTTCAACCATCAACTATGGAAGGCTATACTAGTATCGTGTTCATACGGTAGAAATAGCATAGCTGGTTACAATTTTCACATTACCCAGTTAGTGAAACTGAAGTTGGTATGAAAAAAGACATTGCGAGAAAAGATCTCATTGCGCCATGCGGAATGGATTGCGGTGTGTGCAGTGCATATCTGGCTTATCATCAGAACATACCAAAGAAGAGAGGGCAAACTGTTCACTGCACAGGTTGCCGACCGAGAAACAAACAGTGCGCGTTCATTAAAAGAGACTGCAATCTGCTAAAAGAGAATAGAATCGAGTATTGCTTTGAGTGTAACGATTATCCCTGCGCTCCATTGAAACGCCTGGATAAACGTTATAGCACTCAATATGGTATAAGTTTCATTGAAAACCTCAACTACATAAGAGATCACACCATTGAAGAGTTCCTTAGTCAACAAGAAAAGAAGTATCGATGCCCCCGATGCGGAGGCACTATTTGCATTCACAATCAGAAGTGCTATGCATGCGATACCATTACCAGTTGAAAAGAGTAAGACAATGGCAAAAATCAAACTGGATTTACATGATATCTACAATAAGGGCCTGAAGATTGATGCCGAACTTGACCGGGTTATGACAGAGGCTATAGAGAAAAGGATTACTCCGATTGAGATTATTCCCGGCAAAGGAAGCGGTCAATTGAAAAAACATGTATTGCGGTTTTTACGAAAGCCGGAGATAAAGAAGCTTTATCATCGAATAGAGAAAGATGATAAGAACTTTGGACGAATTTTCGTGCATTTCAAGCACTGAGGATCAAGTAGGTTTAACGGGTCGAGATACGCATTCCTGTGGTTTGTGGGGTAGAGAGGCCAGTATCCGGGATGTTGCCCCCCAAAAAACATTATAAGTGGGATCACTTGCTCGCTGATTTTCGTAAATGCTCTGTCCGGTATCTCTCCACCAGATCCCGAACTTTGGCATCTATCTCATGTTTCAGCTGATCTCTTGTCAGGTTAGGATCATTTTCTATTTTATTGAGTTCTGCAAGAAACTCATCTGCCAATTCCATTGGTCAATATCCCCTCTTTACCCACTAATCTAGTTCACTCGGTTTCACACCCAATGCTTTTGCCAGTTTTGTTCTGGTATCACTTCTAGCTTCACTCTTGCCAACTTCAATTTTGTAAATCGTTGTAGTGTGGATTCCGGCTGTTACCGCCAGCTTCGGCTGACTATACCCTTTCTTTAAACGCAGTTCTTTCAACCTATTCATTCGCATTCCCTCCGATTATCAAGCGCATAACTGACCGCATCTGAGTCATGCTAGCACTTAAAATCGGGGTTGTCATGTCGCCGAATTCGCGTCACGAAATTGTCTACAAGGTATAATATCTTTATATGAGCCATCGTGTAACCGGGATTGGTTGTGAATTGTGCTTCGGCCTGCACTAGTACTAGTTTTTTTGTTAAGCGTAATGCCGCCCGTTCATACTTCGAGAGCCTCAGCCCGCCTTAGCCAAGGCGACGGCGGACTCAGTACGAACGGGCTGGTGATCTGGCCCTCTTTCTTCCGTTCGCCCTTGCTGAGCCTGTCGAAGGGTATGGAAGCATCAAATGTTATTACGCGAAATTATGAAACATTAGGACTTGCTATGCTATAGCAAATGCTCATGTGCCATCTAATCACACAAGGTGAATCTACTTTCTTTGGAATATACAAAACTCGTACCCAAAAGTGGGGGTATGCCCCCTTGCAAGTATCAGGATTGTCCCATATACTTCAGTTAGTGGTCTTAATCAAGGTTACCATCTCTATTAGCAACCCCTTTGAGCTCCCCTATCGGAGGTCTCTCCAAGGCAAGGTTTCTCGAGAATTGGATGACCGAAATTCAGTTCACAATTCTTGAGAAAGGAGGTCATCCAATGAGTTTCACCGATAGGGAACTACAGTGCGTCGATTGTGGAATCAGCTTCACCTTTACTGCCAACGAGCAAGAATTCTTCGCTAATAAAGGTTTCACCAACGACCCCAAGCGTTGTTCGGAGTGCCGCAGGTTAAGGAAGCAGGAACGCGGAGGCAGTTATGGAGACTTTGGCTCCCGCAGACAGATGCATCCAGCCGTATGTGCTGCATGTGGCATCGATACCGAGGTTCCGTTCTTGCCTAGTCAAGACAGACCGGTGTATTGCCGTGAGTGCTACAACAGTGTTGGAGCCGATAGCAGGCAGTAACCCACAATACCACGTAAAGTAAAGAGAGAGGTCGGGATTGATTCCCGGCCTCTTTTTTTATGTACTACTGGCATTTCTCGTATTCAGAGGAAACCATCAACTTCGATAAAAAGCATGTTTAGTATTTATCCCGGAACTTCTGAACGCTACTATTCGTCTTGTAAATTAAGATATCCTTCATTTCAAAGGGAGGTATAGCCATGACCGCATATTGCATGAAGTGCCGCAAGAAAGTTGAGATCAAGAGTCCTAAGAAGATCACCATGAAAAACAAGAAACCAGCGACAAGGGGTCTCTGCGGGAAGTGCGGGACCAAGGTTTTTAGAATAGGCAAAGGCTAGAACCTATAAGGCTTAGATCCCGCCCTTTTGATATAGTAGGCGTTACCTTGCTATGTTAAAAGTGCGTGTCCACGGCAATTAAATTTTGTTTTTAATTGTTCGGTAATTTTTGTTATCGAACAAATTGGCCTCAGTTAACGTAACATCGCACGTCCCTTCGTACTTCCACACTATTAGGATTCTGTAGACACGTATGCAACTCAGGGCAATCGCATCTTAGAATGAGTACAGCTGTGTCATAATCTAAATTGCAACCGATTTTGCCGTGTCATTGCGAGCCTGAGCGAAGCGATCTCCTCGTAATTGGGAGGTCGCCACGTCGCCTGTTGCTCCTCGCGATGACATTGTGACACAGTCTGTTGATCCGGAATCCACACCGCCCACACCCGCTGGATTCCCACCTTCGCGAGAATGACATGTTGTGGCTCTATTCTCCACCATCAGGTTACCTTTTAAATGATTCAATTCGATAGCTTGACTACCCCACATCTGTTCTGTAGAATACGGTCAATTTCATCGATGATCTTGTATGATTGCCAACAAGATGCAAACTGAGTGACAGCACAGGGCATGCAAAGTCGTTAACCCTTTGTTCCGGAAAGGAAATATGAAGTATGATTGATAAACTTGATATCGCAAAGAACTGGCTTCCCCGCTATACCGGGATGCCCCTTGATGAATTCGGCGATTACATCCTTCTGACGAACTTTCATTACTATCTTTATACATTTGCCGAGCGTTTCAATTGCGAAGTATACGGCGAAGACCGACCAATGCAGGCCGCAACAAACAGCCAGGGCCTGACTATCGTTAACTTCGGTATGGGTTCTGCCAACGCCGCCACAATCATGGATTTGCTGAGTGCGCGCGCTCCCCAAGGAGTTCTTTTTCTGGGAAAATGCGGGGGTCTGAAGCACTCAACCGAGATTGGCCACTTCATCCTTCCTATCGCGGCTGTACGGGGTGAGGGTACCAGCAACGATTACTTTCCGCCAGAAGTTCCTGCACTCCCTTCCTTCAAAGTGCATAAATTCGTATCCCAGAAGATCGTGGAACATGGCCACGAATACCGTAGCGGTGTGGTCTATACCACAAATCGACGTGTGTGGGAGCATGACCAACCTTTTCTCGAACGGCTAAAGCGGATGACATGTATTGCGATTGATATGGAAACAGCGACCCTTTTTATTGTGGGGCATCACAATCAAATCTCTCACGGCGCGCTTCTTTTGGTATCCGATGTACCGCTGGCAGCCGACGGTGTCAAAACAGAGGAATCGGACCAACTGGTTACTGAACAGTGGGCTGACATCCATCTCGGATTAGGGATTGAATCGATGATGGAAATCGGTGATAAGGGTGAGCAAATAAGGCACTTCATTTATTGATATTGTTCAGTTATTCTGCAAAATACTGATCGGCACAAGAAATAACGGTATAGCACGCAATCCCAATCACGTGCTATGCTATGATTAAAACAAAAACTAATTAGGAGATAATTGTGGGCGGATTTTTCGGTGTTGTTTCAAAAAACGATTGCATCCCAGATCTATTTTATGGAACAGATTATCATTCTCATCTTGGTACGAAGCGGGGAGGTTTGGCAGTACACAATAGCAAAGGATTCATTCGCTATATTCATGATATTAGCAACACGCCGTTTCGTTCCAAATTTGAAGAAGATATCGGGAAAATGCACGGGAACAAAGGGATTGGTATCATTAGCGACTTCGAAGACCAGCCAATTTTGATTTGCTCACATTTTGGGACCTACGCCATCGTTACAGTTGGTGTTATTCAAAATACTGAAACTATCCTAAAAGATATATTCAAAAAGAATTCTGCTCATTTCTCAGAACTAAACGAGGGCGAAGTAAATCCAACGGAGCTGGTAGCAAGCATTATCGATCAAGAAGCTACGATTGAAAATGGCATTAAGCGCGTGCACGAAACCATTGAAGGGTCCTGCTCGATGCTGGTTCTAACCACCAAAGGGATCTATGCAGCACGAGATAAATTAGGCAGAACGCCAGTTATTGTTGGCGAAAAGGAAGGAGCATTTTCTGTCACTTTTGAGACTTCCGCCCTTCCCAACCTCAATTACAATGTAAAACAAGAACTAGGCCCAGGCGAAGTTGTATTTCTCACTGAAGAAGAAGGAATCGAGCGAAAAATCCCTCCCGGAGATCAACTGCAAATCTGTTCCTTCTTGTGGATTTATTACGGTTATCCTTCATCCAGTTATGAAGGTATCAATGTTGAAGCGGTGAGGAATCGCTGTGGTGTATTCCTGGCCAAAAATGATAATGTAGAAGTCGATTTTGTTGCTGGTATTCCCGATTCCGGAATTGCCCATGCGATTGGATATGCCCACTATGCCAAACTCCCTTATCGGAGGCCTTTCGTTAAGTATACCCCTACCTGGCCGAGGAGTTTTATGCCACAAGTGCAGGATAAGAGAGATCTCGTTGCTAAAATGAAATTGATCCCGATAAAGGATATTATTCATGGTTCCCGATTACTTTTTTGCGAAGATTCAATCGTCCGGGGCACTCAATTGAAGGATACCATCAGCCGTCTATACGAATGCGGGGCACTTGAAGTCCATATGCGGCCTGCCTGCCCCCCGCTGGTTTTCGGGTGTAAATATCTGAATTTCTCAAGATCGCGCTCGGAACTGGATCTTGCTGGTCGAAGAGCAGTAAAAGAAATTGAAGGAACCGATCTTGTCGACCTTGAACCTTATATAGACTCCAAATCGGATAAATATTGTTCGATGATTGAAAGAATCCAAAACCGGCTAGGCTTAACTTCTCTAAAATATCAGACTATGCCAGATATGGTCGAGGCTATTGGCCTTCCCAAGGGACGACTCTGCACCTATTGTTTTGATGGTGTGATCAAGCCAGGGGCTCCCGATAATCTTTAAAATTCAAACCAGTTACTGCGTTTATTAAATCAATCTGACTGGTCAATCTCAGGCTTGTCCAGTGAGGGTTAAGCTGCACCCTCATCCCCGGCTCCACCACTGTCTGTGCAGAATGCAACTGAGGCTGTACAAGGCACCATTAGTTGCCACAGCTTGCCGATAACAAAGACCAAAGCATATAATCTACTCATTCAACTACGACCGCCATGGGCGGCTTTCTTTGAGATGGGTTGTACGGGGTGTTAGGCAACGTAGCGTTGAGCTGCTGCAAACTCGTGAGCGGATTGCATTAGAAATGCAACGAACCTCAACTGGGTGAAGAGAGTGCAGCAAAGGAGGTTTGATGTTACTCACTTGGATTGGAATATCTATGAGGATCTTTCTCAAGTGTGCAACGAGAATGTTAAGCCCTCGGAGACTTCGAAAGATGCAGTGCTGGTTTTTCAGAGGGACACTAATTTTTAAGGAGGTTACGAGGATGAATAACTCCTTGATAATATACTTCTCAAAGACTGGCAATACCGAGAAGGTTGCACTAGCCATTAAAGATGGTCTCGAAAAGGGGGGCATGGACGTAACCATTAAACGGGTTGATGAAGTGATGGAGGAAAATCTCTTCAACTATGATCTTGTGTGTTTTGGTTCACCAGTCCTACATTCGCTTCCTCCGCCTGCTATGTTCGAGTTTATCAAGAGAAACGAGAAGAGATATCGATCTGATTGGGAAGTGCACCCATCTTCTCCCAAGATCATCAACAAGAATGCCCTTGTCTTTTGCACCTATTCGGGACCTCACTGCGGGATAAACGAAGCACTTCCCGTGGGTAAATATCTAAGGCAATTTTTCGAGCATCTCGGTTTTGATGTCAAAGGTGAATGGTATGAGGTGGGAGAATTCCATGGCTGGGAGGAAGGGAGCACAAAAGGTAGGTTGGGAGACATCAGAGGCCGACCAAATCCTGAAGACTTGACTTTGGTACAATTGCGAGCAATGCAATTGGCCAGATCGCTATAGATACAGGGTATTCAATACAAAATCGTCATAACAATGAACGGCATGCACCCGACCGCCGGAGCAATCGCAAATTAGAAAATATCAATATAACGGACGAAGTGCGACGCTCCTTTTCTATTAACTTGGCTTATTGGCATCAAACTTATTGACCGTTATATATATCACAAGTACACACAACTGGATAAATAATTAGGGCAATCTAACAAATCGTTGTTACTCCGATCCAAAGGAATCATCCTCGCCTCGGGCACGAATCCCTGTCCGTGCAGAATGCAATTCAATTAATTGTCAAAGCGAAGCTAGTTCGTAACTGGAGAAAAGCAGGCAATTTTGTTCTCTTGCGATAGGGAATCCTCTTATTACTCCGGCAATTAAAAAAGGACATAATCACCTTTCATGTCATTCCCGTGAAAACGGGAATCCAGAGGGGTAGTCGGGAGGTGGATTCCCAATCGAGTTGGGAATGACATACCACATTTAATTGCCGGATTAATAATTAACCTCGGTTCTCCTTGACTACCTCCAATGGGTTACGTCAAATTCAAACGCATGGGTGCCTGCTAGTATCAAAATTCAGGGTATACCACGTTCCAATTATTCATCCTACCTGTTATGTTGATACAGGTAAGGTCAGATTACTTAGGATATTTTGGCCATTTCACAATTACGTGCCGATTAGTACAAGAAGGACCTATATACGATGGATGTATTAGTCAATTATTTTCCATTGGGCCTTGTATTTTGGGGCTCTATATGCCTAGCTATTGCATTAAAACGAAACAAGAGCCCTTGGTGGTTTTTCGCTGGAATATTCCAGTGGTTTGGAGTGTTGATGATTCTATGCGCAAGCACCAAAGAGGATGAATATCGTGAATTAGGAAAACACCATAAAGCTATGTTTGGGGAAGAAAAAACTGTCAAGCATGATGCCAACTCTCCTGAGTTATTCAATGATCGTGGTGTCGATTGTGGTGATCAAGGACGGTATTCCATGGCAATTACCAATTTTACGAAGGCCATTGAAATTGATTCTAAGTACGCAATATCTTATTTCAATAGAGCCAGGGCATTTGAACAACTTGGCAAGACAGAAGATGCCATCTCTGGCTATGAAACTTTCATTTCATTAAGCAACGATCCAAATCTCATCGGAAAAGCAAAGACTGCACTGGGACAGAATCCCGATAACGAGTTTTATCAACACCAAACAGATGATGATAACCAGTTTATATCAGCGGATAGAAAAGTGCATCAAGAATACCACTCTATAAATACAGATACGAGCATATCCTAATGTCCTCGATGCACCATAAAACTCACCGCTATTTACCGTTTCTGTCCTAATTGTGGGTATTTCATTGAATTAGAGCCCGTGTGACTGTTTTGAACAAAGTGTGTGCACCCCGACTTCAATGGACATCCTCGCCTTGGGCACGAACTCCTGTCCGTGCAAAATGCAATTGAAGCATTATAAAACTTCACTCTCTTGACCTAGAATGGGTCAGGACAGCTAGTATCTAAACACTGATACACATTGCCTTCGCTGTCCCACTGGTAGTACGCCTGCATTGATTCTGCGCCATCCAAGTAGTGCTTCATTGAAGCATAGTCACCTGAGGTGATGTCACCACTCAAGTCATTAACCCAAGTAGTTTGAGGTGTAACAGTATCGATGCCGTTGTCAGCCATAAGAACAGTCATAGCAAGTTGAACATTCTTCAACTCAGTATCTAGTGACAATGTTAGAGGCATAGTATCTGTTGTATGTGGTGTTGGTGGAGGCTCAGTTTGTTGACACCAGTCTGATATGGCAGTACTGCCGCTACTGTAGCTTACTCCTCCATTTCTATTAATATCGTATGACAAATCAAGCGACTCGAAAACGTCTAAATAGTCCGTAAGTCTACGGGGACTATCACCAGCGGTGACATTCTGGGCATCTTCATAAGAGTTAACCTCATAATAGTCTTGGGCTAATTCAGATACTCCAGCATCAGCCATGAGAGCAGTAACAGCAAGACGCATATTCTTCATCTCAGTATCCCAAATGTTGCACCCATAAATATCTACTATCAGCCACTCACTATCAACTTTCTCCAGTTCATAGATATCCTGCTGAACATTATTGCGGGTTTCGCTTCCTTTCACTTCCACTTCTACATCATAAATAACGCCAACCGTTGTGTTGGTTTTGCTTTTTAATAGCAATGTGGTTTCAATATTCGAATGCTTTACGAATATCACATCATCAAACAAACTTTCCCACCCTTCCTTATCTGGTAGGAAATCATCGGGGGTCAAGAAGTGATTCGCTATTTTGTCATAGTTACTAGATTCAAGAGCTAAGATGAACCCCCTAATAGTATCTTCAGCGTCAGAAACATCGTAATTACTATCTGGAGTACCATTACTGCCACATCCAATAGCACCTACAAGAGCCAGCATCAGAATCACACTAATAAGTAGTATTGTCTTTCTCATAATTCTCTCCCTCGCATTTCCCACTATTGTAGGGTGCAAACATAGGGAGTGCAACCGGTAACCCCTTGACTACCTGGTAATGGGTTAGGTAGGATAGTGGAAACCAATCCGGGGAAAAGTAACATCCATATGTTAATCGTCAGGCCTTGATCATGGATGACTGGCACTTGTACTTAATAAGATGCCGCGATGGCAGTCTGTATACAGGAATTGCCACTGATGTTACGCGCAGGTTTGCAGAACATCAGGGAAAAGGAGATGCCGGGGCAAAGTATCTTCGGGGCAGAGGACCTCTAACGTTGGTGTTCCAGAAGAAGTTGGGGAGTAGAAGCCTGGCATTGAGGGTAGAAAGCAGAGTAAAGAAGCTGTCAAAGGCAAGGAAAGAGAAACTAGTAAGGACCGGTGAATACATCGAAGAGGTGTTAAGACAAGTTGCGAAATGAACTATCGCAAATCAGGTCCGGGTTGCAATTTGAAATAAACTGGTAATCAGGTATAATTCGATAAAGTGTTGGCAATCACTGATTTCAGGTGTTATGTGGTCGATGTATTCGCTGATAATGCTAATAACCAACAGAAATCAGACGATTGCAATGGAGGAGAATGATGCCCAATACGCAAAGCTCATCAATTGTTAATAAGATGGTAAGAGCTGCCAAACTTGATATTGATTTGTATGAAGAGGTGGAAGCGGATAGAACTGCAACGCGTCAGGCCTTTGTTGTGGTTCTAATCAGTAGCATAGCGGCTGGATTGGGTCTGGGGTTACAGGCATTGATATTTTCTGATAGCGATTTTGGAACCATGGATATTATCTGGGCTTTAATAGGTGGAATCTTATCAGCTATAGTGATGTGGCTCGTATTTGCGTGGTTGACCTACTTCGTGGGAACACGGTTATTTGCTGGTCCTGAGACCTCAGCAGATTGGGGAGAGCTACTCCATACACTAGGCTTCTCTACTGCTCCCGGAGTACTACGGATTGTCCCACTTCTTAACTTCTTTGTGTTCTTCTGGATGATCGTCACGGCAGTAGTCGCTGTGAGACAGGCCCTCGATTTTACCACCGGACGGGCTATTGGAACCATCTTGGTGGCCATACTACCAACATTGATCATCCAGTTCTTAGTCATGACATTGCTGGGATTCTAGAGCATTCTCCACTCCATCGCTCCTGTGAGTGGAAAAGAATTTAGTACACTGCAAATCGAATTCTTTCAGTGGTGAGAATACATGCTTTTCTGGATTAAATCGGTGCATACAGCGGTATTTATACTCATGTCATGCAGTGTGATGTATGTCTTGTACAGTGGGATCGTAGGCTCCACAGGAATATTGACATGGATAGCGGTCTCACTGGTGGTTCTGGAAGCTCTCACCTTCACGCTGAACAAACGCAAATGCCCACTGACTCAATTGGCAGAAAGATACGGAGCTAAAAGTGGTACCGTATCCAGTATGTTCCTCCCGAAACCATTCGTTCCTTATGCGATAAATGTTTTCACTTTTCTGGGCATCATTGGGCTTGTGTTGATATGTTTCTAGAAGACTAATGTCCTCACCCCCGGCACGAATCCCTGTCCGTGCAGAATGTGATTAAATTAATTGTCAAAGCGAAGCTAGTTCGTAAGTGGCGAAAACCTGGCAAATTTCTTTGTGATAAGCAATCCTCCTAGCTAACCACGGTCTTCCTTGACTACCTCCAATCAGTTAGGTAGGATGGTGGAAATCAGATAAAAATGATGTTTGGTTTTGAATCTATGCTTTGTGACTTATATTGCATTCCTGCAACCTACTAATTATTAGGTCTGACTGTTCAAGGATTACAATTAATTGGGGCTCGGATTGGTACTTCAGGTAAAGGTAGGTAGTTGAAGATGAGAAAATATATTAGAAGAAGATTTTCTTACCTGTGTTTGGTGTGTGTTATTGTTATTAGCTTGTTGACTTGTGTCGGTTGTGGCAGTAGCTGTAACAATAGCGAAGATTATGATGGAGACAATGTTTCATCACCCAGTAGCGCCAGTCTCT
Source organism: Chloroflexota bacterium (assembly GCA_013203045.1). Lineage (GTDB taxonomy): Bacteria > Chloroflexota > Dehalococcoidia > SZUA-161 > SpSt-899 > JABMQN01. The sequence goes on along the minus strand of JABMQN010000081.1, from coordinate 4,863 downwards.
CAGGTGATATTGCCATAGTTATATCCCCGGACATTGATAAAAATGGTACCACCTCAAACAGCGCATTTCCCATATCAGGTACAATCATCAGTACAAACGCAGAGATTATGCCTGAGCAAGTGTCGTGGACCTTGTCCACCCCTGACACCACGACCGCATTTTCCAGTGTCGATAACGGAGTCTTTACCGTTAGTTCCATCGGTAATTGGACCGGGGCGATCAACCTTCAACTCGGCGACAATCAAATAACACTGTCAATCCAAGATACAGAATCCTCGGTTGATCTTTTTGTAACCTACAATCCAGACTACTATTTCGATGGAACTTTAATGATGACACCAGATGTGGCCTATGTGGGAGAAGACAGAGTCATCACCGCTACCATCTATCTTACAGACACGGATACGGATCCAACGGATGTAAAGCTGATGAAGGTAGAAACCACAGCGACCGAAGTCGTGAGCATGTTGGATGACGGGGCATGTGCAACCGGAGAGTGCCTCGGTGATGCCAGTGGCGATGAGATTGCTGGCGATAGTGTATACACAGGCAGATTTACGAGTAGTGAGACCTCGGATACTACAGTTGTATATCGCGTTGTGGTTGGTCTAGCGTCAAGCTCCGATTCTGTTCACTCAGAGAAGTTTGAGTTAATGACAACGCATCACTTAACTGACGCAAAGTTAGATGAATTGCTGATAAAGCAGTCGGGGTTTCAGGACCAGTTAGAAATTGCCGCAGAGCAGGGCGGGGTGACTGAGGCCATTGAAAAAATCATTGTCGAACTGGAAAATGATCCTGAAGTTGCCCAAGTTGGCATAAACGATAGTGGTCAAGGTATCTGGATAATATACAACGACGGCGTGGGTGGTGTTCTTTCTTTACCTCTATCTGATTCAAAAGGTAGTGGGCAGAGAACATTGGATGTGCCTTCGCAATCCGAGTCTATCGAGCCTACTTCTAACCGACTCGTCGATTATTCCTCTTACGAAGACTATCCGACTATAATGGCCAACAAATACGCTCAGGCTGATGTCCGATTGCCGAATGATTACGTCAATTCGATCAAGTCAAACCGTACCCATGCTATCGCCGCCCAGTATTTCGACTGGGGTGATGACGATGATATTCCTATGATGATACAGCAGCTCAGAAACAGTCAACGCTTTGATATCAAGTACACTCAATACCATGCCCTTGGTGCGGGGGAGGTGGAAGATTTTAAAAACCTTGATGATTATGGGGTAATTCTCATTAGTAGTCATGGTGATTCTTTTTTCAAAAGAAAGGCTAGATCGGGGAAGGGGAAATTGGGATGGAACCGTCCTGGGGGTATAGTCGTTCTTAACTCCAACATGATAGTAACATCGATTAACAAGTTAACCTATGAAGACGATCTGAAGAAAAAGCGCCTGGTCATCTGGGGCAAAACTTATGGCATTACACCTGCTTTTATCGAAAAGTATTCAGACAATTTCCCCAATAGTCTCGTGTATATGAGCATGTGCAGGAGTACTTGGAACACGAGCATGGCCGATGCTTTTCTTTCGGGAGGAGCTGGTGCCTATCTAGGTTACACGTTAAACGTAAAACGTCCTTCATGTATTAAGCAAGGTCCCCCGCTTCTTCAAAAACTATTAGAGCCTGGAAAAACCCTCGGCGATGCTATTGAACCCATCCAGGATAATATAAAACTAGGCCGCCTTACGATGTTTGGATCGAAGAGTCTTTCGCTGGAAATTAAAGCTCTATCGAAACGTGAAGCTTCGCTGTCAATTGATTACAAAGGTTGGGTGCTTCCATCCAATCCTCAAAATTATAGTGCGGTTGAACGTGCATACGGTGTAGTTCCGCTAACCATTACATCTGGACCAAGCACCCTGGGAATTGGGGACGTAACAGCTACCCACCGCACTAAGGGAGGAACTGGTCGCGGAGTTGCGCATGTAATAGTAACAAATTTATACGATGAAATTGTTGAAATAGAAGGTTTGGATCACTACTTTTTTGAGATTGAGATACGTTTTGCTATCGATCAAGCTAATCACACTTTATTTGAGCTGTACAAGTTTACGGTTGCCCTAAATCCTACGAACGATTATAAATACGAAAACGATTGGGGTACCAGTGCACAGGGTAGTTCTTTACGTGTGGAGTTTGTGGATCCTTGATTCTGTAACTGATAAATTGGGGATTTCAGAATTTTTCTGTAACGATATCGCTTGGTCTGAGATTTGTGACCTGCCCTAAGCTATTGTACCACTGTACAAGTTAGAGCTGGTCGCATAAGAAACATCTTAATAACTTCAGGATCTTTAGGTCGATACCCAAATGAACTGTATGTCTCTGACTGCAAAGAAGCGTCCTCACCCCTGGCACGAATCCCTGCCCGTGCAGAATTCCCCTCTGTCGACTTATTTACTAATCCACCCTCTACTCTGGTAGCTCACTGGCATCGTAACCTGTGAATATCGGATTTGTCTCCACGTTATACCAAGTACCATCAATCTTGGGGGGATATTTTAGGTTCAGGGGACACCCCTCCTTCATTGCATTGCGGCGGGCACGGCCTGAAACCCCGGCAGGAAGAATCCTGCACCTCTTTTTACAGGAGAGTCACCCATGTATTTTTTAGAACGGGTCGGGACAACTCGCATCTCTGCATTGATATATTTTCCCTTTACTATCCCACTGGTAATAACCCAGGGTCGCACTGGCTTCATCCATGTAATACTTTAAAGATCCGGAAGAACCCCCGGTGATATTGCCACTCAAATCATTCGTCCACGTTGTCTGAGGTTTCACGGTACTCACCACATTGTCAGCCATGAGAGCAGTCATAGCAAGATGGACATTTTGAGATTCAGACTCCAGATTCACCAGAATTGGACTTTCCAGAAAACCATTGCCAACTTCCTCTTTTGTACTTCCATCATCTGATGAACATCCCGGAATAGCACAGGCCAAAACCGTAATAAGAATCACTCCAATAAATAATACTGTCTTTCTCATCATTGCCTCCTGTATTTCCCATCATTATAGGCGCCAAGGTTCACGTGTGCAACCGGTAATCCCTTGACTATCCGATGGCAAGTTATGTAGGATACTGAAAACCTTAACCACCAGTAGCTATTTATGAAGGACCCAAGATGCGTTGGATAGTAGTTTACCTGCTCATCATGTGCTTGATTCTACCTGCGTGTGGGGCAAGTGACCCAACCACGAACCCAAATGGGAATGAGGGAATTGCTTCAATAAGAACCAACAACTATGCAAACCAGCAACTGGATTACTTTTACTATATACCTTCAACGGCAACTGAGGGCCAGAAAAACAGCTACCCTCTTTTGGCAATGATACCTGGCCTGTCCGGACGGGGGGAAAGCTTTGTATCGAAGGAAACCAAACTGTTCGCTGATACAAAAGGTTTTGTGATAATCGCCCCATCGTTTGTCTGGGATGAAGAAAACTGGAATTCGAACCAAAGCTATCAGTATCCTTCCGTGTGGTCCGGTGATGCCCTACTGAAAATCATCGATCATTTTGAGAAGCAGAACGATGTTTCGGTATCCTCGTTATACTTGTTGGGATACTCGGCCGGTGCTCAGTTTGCGTTGAGGTTTTGTGTATGGAAGCCAGAACTATGCACTGCATGCGCTGCTCACGGAAGTGGCGGATCAGTGTTTTTACGTGAATACATCGATGTAGCTTTCTTCGTAACCGTAGGAAAGAAGGATCAGGATTTCAGAATCTCGAATTACAACTCTTTCTGTTCTAGTGCCAAAAGCCTCGGAATTGATGTGGAGTGCCGGCAATACGATGCAGGCCACGGGCGTACTACCGAACAAATGCAAGATAGCCTGAATTTCATCGCACGTCACAGCTAAGCTATGGCGAGTGAGTGACTTTAGCGGAAGCTGGGTAGGAAAGAGAAAGACGGATTTGCAAAGAGGTGGGAAGGACTCCGGTACCGGAAGGACTCGCAATGACATGGCACAATCAATTGGTATTACGGATTTTGACACAGTCTCCGAGTCCGGAATGACATACCTTTGTATTTTCAGAACAATGATGTTAGGCAATAAAATCAAACACGCTTATCTAGTTGACTCAGGTTTGAGACTAGAATTGCTTAACAGCCAGATACGCTTTCTGAGTTATTTAGATAGGCATGAAATCAAATTAGGACAGGGACCTTAATATGAAAGTATACTATTGCACTCAATGTGAAAAACGAGTAGTCGTACCCAAAGAGGCTAAGGGAGCCCTCTGCCCTCAGTGCGACCGGCCAATGATACTCGATAAACCTAAAAGCCGCCGCCGAGGTATATCGCCGTTTCTGGTAATTGGACTCATCGTCGCAATACTGATGTCAGGTGGCATATGGGTATACTTCGATGTTGTGGATTTTGATGATACCCAAACCAAAGAGACCGTTATTGATATCAAAAGCCAGCCACGTGCTTCAGATGTAACACCGCGCATTTTTGATCTCTGGCAATTAAATTCTGATGATTCCGTTCGGAGAGTCATAGTATTGACCGATACTGCCGCTGAGGACTTGCAGGTACGGGTCTGGGCCCCATCATTGCGCTCCGGCGATAACATACTTTCTCTGGAGACCATCGGGGGAGAGCTGATAGACCAATCCACTCATGAAGATGAATATCGGGGAAATATGTACCTGGAAACCGTGTATACTCTTCTTGCAGAAGATGATCAATATGGCTACAACATGCTCATCGATCACCCTCCGCATCTCCATACTATAACTCCGGCAACTAAATATGATTCAAATCAGGCTTTTGCATAGCGCACTAAATCGTGGTCAAAAAATCGTGAAATTTTGTTAGCTTTCCGCTG
>JABMQN010000080.1 GCA_013203045.1 Chloroflexota bacterium | reverse complement strand
GGACTATACTCCAACTAAGGAATGTGAGAAGGGTTTTCCATCCATCTACTGCAGACCAAGTCGTTGCATTGGATGGGATTAACATCGACGTGAACGAAGAAGATTTCATAACCATTATTGGTAGTAATGGATCTGGTAAATCCACCTTGCTAAATATGATCGCCGGAGTTTTCCCCCCTGAGAGGGGAGGCGTAATCAGTATCAATCAGACTGATGTCACCAGGTTTGGTGAATATAGGAGAGCAGCCTATGTAGGCAGAGTGTGGCAGGAACCGAGAGTTGGAACAGCAGGTAATTTGTCCATTGAAGAGAATCTCTCGCTCGCACTAAGACGTGATAAAGGCAAAGGTCTTAGATATGCGCTTTCTAAAAGACGGAAAACTATATTCGTTGAAGCATTAGCACAACTTGGTATGGGGCTTGAAAACCGGCTTAAATCTCAAGTGGGAACGCTTTCCGGAGGTCAAAGGCAGGCACTGGCTTTGATCATGGCCACCGTCAGTAAACCAACGATCCTGCTTCTGGATGAACACATTGCCACGCTAGATCCTAGGACAGCAAGGATTGTACTAGAGTTGACCGAGATGATTATAGGTGAAGAAAAGATGACAGCTTTAATGGTCACTCATAATATGGAGCACGCACTACGTTACGGAAATAGACTGGTTATGATGCATCAAGGAAGGATTGTAGTGGATATCGATGGAGAACAGAAAACGCAGCTTACCATCGATGACTTGATCAGGTCTTTCGAGCGAGCCGCAGGTGAACAATTTAAAGATGATTCCATACTGCTTACTCTTGATTAGGCAGTAATATCAGAATGACAGGCATCCAGTAAATGCACAGGAGGCCTCTTAACGTAACACTATATCAAAGCGATCGATAAGGTCCCCATCGAGATCATAAACCGAAATCTCAATCCCCTCTTTGTTGGTACTCACATAAACGTAATGATGCGTTTCGGCGGTAACATATCGGTCGATTTGAGCAGCAGAATACCCGAATTCGTCAATTAACTCTTCCAAATCCGCAGGCGACCGTAATTCTCCCCCAGCACCTCCGGTTGTGATCTGCATAATCCTGTTATATTCAAAGCTGGCGTAGAAGTGCTCGTGTCCACAAAAGACGGCGTCCACACCATGCTGAACGAACAGCGAAACTAAACGATCGCGCAACTCCGGATCGGTATCCAGTGCCTCCCCAAAATATCCCCCCACCGGATAGAGCGGTGCATGAACAAAAACAAATATGTGTGGTTTGCCGACATTGGCCAGATCATCCTCCAGCCACGTTATCTGCTCTTCTGAAATCGAGTTTTCGAACCCCGGCATGAAGGCATCCAGCACCACAAAGTGGCAATCGCCTTTGTTCAGGGAGTAATACGTCCGATCATCACGGAATATCCGTTCTCGAGTTACCTCCCACCCGGAACCTCGGGCATCATGATTTCCCATTACCGGATAAAGGGGGATATCCAGATCATCGATAGCATCGTTGAGCCGGTTGGCTTGAGCCTCAACACTCATGGCCCACCAATCGTCGCCAAAATACATATCCCCAACGTGAAAGGACAGCTCTGCATCGGTTTCGTTAACGCGTTCAATTACGTTATCGAACCTTCCGGAAATCGGCCATAGAAAAGCGATTTGACCCTGAGAATCCCCGAATACCGTGAAATTGGTCTCACCATCGTCTTCCGCTCCGGGGTACAAGGGCCACGAATCAACCAGCAACGCCAGGGATACATGACTTATGGCCAACAAGATGGCCACGATGCCAATCCTTATGGCAAGCTGTTTCCATCGTTGGCACGGTCCCAAAAACCTCATTTCACTTCACCACTTCAGTGTGCCAAAGAGTCTAGCACGTTTGCAGTGAAAAATGAAGTGGTAATGGGAATCGTCCACAGCAAAGCAGAACTACAGAGACAACGTCTCATCGCAGGCGTAGTAACTCAGAAGAGATGTCTAATATTAACTGGAAGTAATTTTGATTATTCGTACCGCAGGGCTTCTATGGGATTTAAACGGGAAGCCCTTATAGCAGGGTAGGTCCCGGCTATTACGCCAACTACTATCGCCACCAGGAATGACAACAAGACTATGTTCGCTGAAACTATCGGCTCAATGGGTGCTTGTTGCATGCCTCCCATCTGGTTTACTTCAAGACTGCTAAAAGCATATTCTGCAGCCAGATATCCGGCTCCTATGCCAATTATCCCTCCTATCAGGCTTATGGTGGTTGCTTCAAGCAGGAACTGTATCAAAATGTGGTGCCGTTTGGCGCCAACGGCTTTGCGGATGCCGATTTCGCGGGTACGCTCGGTTACCGAGACAAGCATGATATTCATAATTCCAATTCCGGCAATTAGGAGCGCCAGAGCGGAAGTCCATCGTAACAATATTTTCAGGGTGTCGTTAGTATTAGTCATCATATCTACATAATCCTGCAGTACGTTGACGGTGAAGTCGTCCTCGTCACCCGGGCCAATGTCGTGCCGCTCACGCAGGAACGCTGTGATCTGCTCAATGGCATCATCAACTTTGTCTGCGCCATCAGCCTGCATTCCGATCATGTTGACCAGATGCTCACCTTTAGTTGAGTACTGCGGATTAATCCGATACATCACAGTAGTAATAGGGAGTAGCAGTTGCCTGTCTGCAGTTGTCCACCCTCCTTTCCCATCGCTTTCCAGAGCACCTATTACTTCCAATGAACGCCCTTTGATTCGCACTTTACTTCCTACGGGATCTTCATCTCCAAACAGGTCTTCAGCTATTTTGCTTCCCAGGATGCATACCATTGCCTTGTTATCTACATCATCAAATGTAAAGGTCTCCCCACTTGTTAAAACAACATTATTAAATTCCAGGTAATCCGGTGTTACTCCAGCAACTGTAGCATTGACATTCTCCAGGCCGGCAACGATTTGCAGGCGGGTTGATACTTGTGCCGTAAAATCTTTGATAGCTGGCATCAGTTCAGTTGATTCTTGCATTGCCAGATAGTCATCGTAGGTAAGATTCCTGGTGCTTCCTGGAGAGCCGGCAATCCGCCCCATCATACCGGCTCCCGGTTCCACCCACATTGCGTCTGATCCTATGTCTGATAGATCCGCCAGGATTGATTTCTCCGATCCCTCACCAACGGCCATCATAGCGATAATTGAGCCAATACCGATGATGACCCCGAGCATGGTCAGGAATGAACGCAGCTTGTGGGCGAAAATGCCGCGAAGCGCTACCATCAAAGTTGCAAGGTGCTTCATGGTTTTAGTACTTCCTCATCACTTACCACACCGTCACGAAGAGTGATAATCCGCTGACCGTATTCGGCAATTTCCCGTTCGTGAGTGACCATCACAATAGTAATTCCATCGTTGCGATTCAGTTCGGTGAACATGTTCATGATTTCATGCCCGGTGCGTGTATCCAGATTCCCGGTAGGTTCATCAGCGAGGATGATGGCGGGATTGGTAACCAGAGCTCGGGCAATACATACTCTTTGCTGCTGGCCACCGGAAAGCTCGTTTGGTTTATGTTTGGATC
>JABMQN010000079.1 GCA_013203045.1 Chloroflexota bacterium | reverse complement strand
CCCTGAGATAAGCCACGGCCCTCACTTTATTGATCTTCTCCTTCCTGTTTATCCCGGAGATTACGGGAGGCAACGGCAAAGGCGACATCTGCCAGGGTGGTCAAGAAGTTGTTAATCATGAGCATATCGGTTTCTCTCCCCGGCTCCGGTGTGCTGGCCAGTGTATACGCCTCGCGTATACACGTCAAGCGCGTGAGGTCTTTTTCAACCTCCAGCGTTCCATCATCGGCGGGGAACAGAGGGTCGGTCATGCGCTGGTTTCCTCTTCAATGTTCGGGTATCCACTATCGAGCAGCCTTTTCAGAGTGGCGTAACCGATTCCCAGTTCTTTGGCGGCCTGGGTCCGCGACATCTTTTCATCTTGTAAGGCCTCCAAAACTACTCCAAAACGGCGTTTGAAGCCTCGCCTATCAGTTACCTTGGGGCGACCAATAGGAATGCCCTGTTTGCGGGCCCTTTCCATCCCGGCCTTGACCCGCTCCCGCAAAATACCTCTTTCCAATTGGGCATACGCCACGGTGATGTAGTAAAGAGCCTCACCGAAAGGGGAAGTGGTATCCAGCCAGGGTTCGGAGTAAGAGCGCAGGCCAACATTCCAATTCTTGATCCTTTCGAGGGTGTTGGCGGCATCAAGGACGGAGCGGAAGGCCCGGTCCATGCGCAAAAGCGCCAGGAGATCGAACTTCTTCTTGCTGGCATCTTTGAGCAATTGCTGCCATTCGAATCGGTGAACCAGGTCAGTGGCCGATGCGTGATCAACGTATTCCCGATAAATCTCCCATCCCTGGGAAGCGACGAACTCTCTCAGCGGCAGGAGCTGGGTGTCCACGTTTTGGTCCTTATCTGCTGTTGATACCCGAGCGTAGATGGCTATTTTCACGACTTACGCTCCAGTGTAGCCAGAATGGAACTTACAAATTTATGATCGTTGATAAAAGCCCGAATATGTCTGCCATCGCTCGGGCAAATAAGCATGACAAACGGTTTACCAGATCGTCTGCCATGGGCTAATCTCACGGTGAGTGTTGATGCGCATACCGGACAGGGCAATGTTTTCTTGGCCATTACTGTGCCTCCTTGCGTGACTCCAGGAAGTGTTTGCACAAGAGATAAAGGGCTGTTCCCCTGGAGTTGGGACTGTCATCTGAGAAATTCTTTGCTTGTGTCTGCCATTGAACTAAAGCTTCCTCTATCACCTCCAGTTGTGATGAGGTCAATTGAAATTGCAGATGTTTCAATCTAGCGGACTGCGCTTGTTGCCAGTTCTCAATGTACGCGGCGATGGTTTCTTGGCCCAAGGAGGCCAAAGCTTGCAAACTGTCTGCTGTCTCTGGCAGGATGGCCAATACGTCTTGTTCGGGGATGGTATGCAATATTTCACGGAACATCTCTGCTCGAAGGCCCAGATCGTCCTCTCCTTCGATGCGGTTTAAAGCTTGTGCCAGTATCCGGGCATTGGCATCATCGACATCTACCACAGCGCAGGGGATCGTGTCTATTTCCATTTCCGAAAGGACTTTCCATCGCCAGTTGCCATCGATGACTTCGTACAAGTCGTTATCAATTAGCCTCACCACTGGATTCTGCACCAGGCCATACCGTTTAATGCTTTCCCCAAGTCGTGCTATCATCTGCGGATCCATCTGGTTGGAATTCCACGGCGCACCTTTCAGTTTTGTCACAGGAAGGTCAATCACTTTCATAGACGACTCCTTTTTTCGGGTAAGGGAACACAGGCACTCTTAATCGGATTTGCCATGATGGGTCTAGGAAGCGAATATACCGATGTTTTCGCGATTGGGGTACCAGGCGAACGTCCACTCCGCATGACTTGAAATGCTTTACAGAATGAGTACCGAACGTGTGAGAAAGGGACCGAGAATGCCGGGCAACTCCATCACCGATGTCATACAAAGGCATAGCTGACGACGGGCCTGTATAGAGCCAATTGGTAGCCTGATAGATGGTACCTACGTGCCCTACCGACGGATCAGCGTAGGAGATGACAAATTTTAGGGTGGTATGTTTGCGAAGTGATCGAAGGACAATGCCGATGACGCGAGATTCACTGTTGGTGGGCAAGGTGTCAGACAACCACAACCGGGTGAGCGTGACACAGTCATTAGGAAAAGCCCCTTTAACGAGCCGATGGGCAAAGGCAGGTCCGGAACCGAAGACGATAGCGCCCTCCAACCTGCCTTCAAAAAACACACCGAACGAGAGCATGGTGCCCCCTGGCAAGGAATGAAGGTAGTGGTGGCGTTCTACAATAGTCTTAGCAACTCGGGTAGCTATCGGAGCCACTTTCAGGGAATGGAGCGGCGAGGTCGGTCTCGAACCGCCATCTCGCGACTGGGATGCCACGTATTCTTCCTCTTGAACTATCGCCGCTTTTTTCATAGTTATTACTCTGTTGTTTTGACTTCGTCTTCCGCTCACCCCTATATATATGCGGGCGGAAGACGAAGATGTCTTTCACAATGTTATGTCTTTCGATAGAATTGCAAAGGATTGATCCTTGATCGTGACTTTCCGGTTGTATCAATCTTGTCTTGTTCTTTTAGAATCTTTAGTGCTGGACGAAGTGCTTTGTCGCCTAATCCAGTCTTTTCCGTGAGTTCACTATAAGAAAGTCCTGGTTGAACTACAGGTAGAGAATCTAGCACTTCATCAGCTCGTTGTTCAGCAGACTGTTTTTTTCGATCTTCGGTCAAAGTTGATGCGTAGCCAACAACGTTGAAGCGCAGAGTTTCCGGGTCGAGTTCAATCACCTGCTCTTCTAAGTCCGGCCAATCGCGTCCGACGAAGGAAACCTTTCTCTGAGTTTTGGTTAACCTGGAATCTCGCCGAAGCTCGATGATGCCATCTGGAGTGGCGAGTCCTTGTATTGAACCAGCGATCTGGTCACCGAAGTCGCCCACTTGCTTGCGGTGGTGCGCTACAACCACAACGACTGCGTCCAGTTCTCTGGCCAGTCGACGCCATAACTCATAGGCTGCTCGAACCTCAGAGGCAGCGTTCCAGTCACTTACTTGGGACGCCTGGATTATGGGATCAATAATAACCAGCGAACAACCACTACAAGCGTCAACGACCGCACGGTAGTTCTGGTCATTGATTTGAAAAGGGGTATCAGGTTGATGTACCAGAAGTTGATCGCATACTTGTCCTGAAGCAATCTCTAAAATGCGCTTGCTTATTGTTCGGGCGCTGTCTTCGAGTTGGAATAACGCGACACGACCACCTGTGACCTTTCTGTCAAGCCATAGTCCGCCTCCGTTACTGACTGTGACAGCTAGTCCCAATACAAGCAGCGATTTGGCGACCTTCGGTTTGGCGACAATTGCTTGGAGAGTGCCTTTTTCATACAATCCTTCAACCAACGCCAGCCGCGGCGGAGGCACGGACTGAATAATGTGACTCACCGGCAGCAATTTTGGTTGATAAAATACCTGTTCCTGGGACGGGACGGCCGGGTCGTTCTCCAAGGCTACTACTGCCTCGATCAGTACGTTTTCAACCCTTAACTGGTCGCCGCTGTTTCGTGCTGCTGCTTGTCCGGCGAAGTTGCGCCTCCAGTGTCCTGATTCCAAGTCTCCATGTGACAATGCTAAGACGCCCCCTTCTGGAGTGACGAGCCGCGCGTCGGCGTGAATATGCCCGTATCTGTCCCGCTTAACCTCCTTCAAGTGCAGTTCCACGTCGAAATCGGTAGGGAATCTGAACACATTATCAGACACGGAATAGTTAAGGCTATGCATTATCCACCTCGTTTCTGGTATAGCGCGGTACCGCGGCTTTAGGATGACCGTTTACACCTGGTTGTGGGTATCGAAAGATACTACGCACAATATCAGAGATTTCCGTTTCAGCGAGAGGAGGTTGACATCTGGCTTGATTGACAATTTGGAGAATAGCTTCGACAACCTGCTGTGGATGGTATAGGCGAAGCCAACCTGCAATACTGGTAAGAGTTGTATTGCGTGTACCTACAGGTATGGAATCAAGTAGTTGGCGCCAGGTAGCGAATCTGTTTATACTATTGCTTTTAATGATCGGTTTGGTCAACGATTGAACCAACCAGTCCGGTGGATCAGCCAACGCGACATCGTCGGGATGGTGCGACACTTCCCAAACGTAGCGGTGACCAGAAATGTGAAGGCTGGGTGGCGCAACGACGAAGCCATTTTCACACCGCACATCAAGTCCAGGGCCAAGTATGCCTGCACTATTAGAGATAGCGGGTTGGCCTGAGTAATTGAAATATATATGTCTGCCGCCACCTCCTGTTAGTGCCTCGATCGACTCGGGAAGAGGTCCGTTTTGGCGTTCGAGGTCTGTGAGACTGTCATTGCCACCATGTCGATAATCGATATCTATTACGAGCAGGCCTGATGCCGAGCCGGTTGCTATACCAATGTTCGATTCTCCCGTGGCCCACCATCTACAAATGAGTGATTCGTCGCAGGAAGCATCCTTAAAGCCGTGTGGGGTTCTGGGGTGTTTTCCAGCATTTTTGCAGGAAGGGTTACCGCAAGAGCAATGGCCAGCTCGGATAGTGTGCAAGGGAAACACAAGCCACCCTCGCTCTGCCAGAGCCTTGGCAGCATGGTACAAATTCTCTGAGTGTTTCGGGACGGCCATCATTCCGGTCTTGTCTCCGTCGGCCGAACGATGATCAGTTCTTGAAAACCAACGTTCATGCCGTTAGTGTGGCATGGAGGAACCGGTTGCGTGTAGTTGCATCGGACAAACCATGCCGACGAGATGATAGAATAGGGCTAGTTGCAATGGGCTGCATCAAATTGCATCGGAGGTGGTTTTTGAAACAAGGGCAGGAGACACCAGAGGATGTTAAACAGTTCATACTCGAAACTAACCGCGCTCTCCCTAAGTTGAGCCAAAGAGAAATTGCAGACCGAGTGAAAATAATACTTGGAGTGGAGATCGATAAGACAACAGTGGGCCGTATCCTTGGAAGGAATAGGACCAAGAGCAAGCAGCTAATTAGTGCACCTACAGTTCCTCCCATCTACTCCAATGAGCAGATGGATAGGCATCACAAGAAACTCTTGCACCCTTTGAAAGGCCTGCAGGATATTGAGGTCTTCCCTTCAGCTAGGGATGATCTTGCGAGTTGGTTAATGGGAACAAATGACCATAAGTGGTCCATCAAGCAAGGCCATGTGCGCCAGGATAGCAAGGGCGAGATTTCGGTGGAACTGTCCATAGAGGCCAAACTGGAATGGGAATATCTTCAGCAGCATCTTGACAAGCACCGGATATGGCAGGCAATAGAAGACTGGAAGGCGGCCATGATCCAGGATTTAATAGCGAGGCGTGAACTTTTCAAGGCATTGTGGTGCAATGTGGAGCAAGGAACAGGCCTGGAGATCGCAAGGGATATCATGCACACAAAGGTTGACAGAGAAATGCTGGGCCCTGACTACGTTTTCGGAATCTATGACCATGTTTTTAGGAAGATCATCGGTTGCGTCGGATTGCCTTGGACATGGGAGAGTTTTGTGGTTGAGGAAAATGGCCGGATAATACTTGATGGTACTAAGTATACGATCGCTTTCCTGACCGAGCCCCAAACAAGAGAGAGAATTATCAAGTATTTCCTGGAAGCACAAACCAAATTCACCGAGCTTCGTGAAGCCAAGTCCGCCAAAGAACCTTACCATCAGGCTCAAGAATGTACCAGGAGAGTGAAGGACGAGTTGGGAGGGATCCTCTTAGCTCCAGGGCTGCACCCAGATTCCAAGTGTGAGAAATGCGAACCTTGGTTTCAGCGAAGCTGACTTATCTGTATTCGTCAACTGGTGCGTGTTAGAACGCGCCAAGATCGCCACACTGGCACGACTTCTGTCGTTGTGGAAATTCGTGTCTTCGCATGCGTAATACGGCTGTATGCCCTCAAGTCATAGTGTGGAGTCCACTTCTGTTCGGCCTAAACTCTCTATTAGTCCACTCAAAGTTCACCGCGTTGCATATTTTACGCATTACGAATATCCTGTAGCCACATTTATGTTGTGGAGGTAATTATGTTCTCAACTGATTCGATCACTGGACTACTGTTGGACGCGGCAGGCCAAGACCCAGCAAGAATAGAGGAAGTCTTCAAAGCTCACTCTCACTCTAAGGGTCCGCTTTATATCGGATTGGCGAGAGCCACCGAGTCTCTCAAAGAGCGATTTCATGCTCTCTCGGAAGACTTCAAGAAGGCGAAAGCCGATCACCGTAAACTGCAAGAGCAGTCCACGTCGTCGATTAAGGAACTGGATAGCCTGAGAAAATCTGAAAAAAGATGTGCCGAGGATGTCGCTATTCTCGACAAGAAACTAAAACATAAGAAAGTGCTCCTGGACCATGCCGAAGCTCTTAGTGGACTGGGATTTGACATCGAGCAGTTGACAAAACTGAGGAATTTATTGAGTCAAATAGCTGCATCAGAGGGAGTAAAATCGCAAGAGGCAATTGCTTTGTTCTTTGACGAGGTTGACTTGTTTGAGAATATCTTTTCGTT
>JABMQN010000078.1 GCA_013203045.1 Chloroflexota bacterium | reverse complement strand
CCCTGAGATAAGCCACGGCCCTCACTTTATTGATCTTCTCCTTCCTGTTTATCCCGGAGATTACGGGAGGCAACGGCAAAGGCGACATCTGCCAGGGTGGTCAAGAAGTTGTTAATCATAAGCATATCGGTTTCGCTCCCCTGCTCCGCTGTAGCGGACACTGTATAGAAGGAGTATACGTTTGTCAACAGCGCAGGATCATTTTCAGCGTGCGCCTCATCATCGGCGGGGAGTAAAAAGTCGGTCATTCGTCGATTTCCTCTTCGGCGTTCGGATATCCGCTATCAAGTAGCCTTTTCAGGGTGGCATAGCCGATACCCAGTTCTTTGGCGGCTTGGCTACGGGATAGTGTCCCATCGGAGAGGCGCTCCAAAACTGTTTTGGAGCGGGTTAGGAAGCCCCGCCTGTCGGTTACCTTGGGTCTGCCGATTTTCTTGCCCTGCCTCCTGGCCCTATCCATCCCGGCCTTGACCCTTTCCCTGATCATCTCCAATTCGAACTCAGCCAAAGACGCTAATAAGTTGAGCAGCAACCGTCCCAAGGCTGTTGAGGTATCGAACCTTTCCCTGACACTCTGGAAACTGACACCTACCGCTTCCCAGGCGGCTAAGGTATCGTGCATGTGTTTCACGCTGCGGAAGGCCCGGTCAAGCTTGAAGACCAAAACCATCCGAAAACGCTTTTTGGCGGCGTCATCTAAGAGTTCCCGCCATGCCGTGCGGTGGGTGAGATCATTGGCGGGTGCCTGATCGACATATTCCCGGAAGATCGTCCAGCCCTGGGATTGAGCGAAATCCCTCAGCGGCATGAGTTGCGTCTCCGGATTTTGCTCCTTATCAGAGGTGGAGACCCGGGCGTAGATTGCAATCTTCACCGAACATCTCCCCCGAGTTGTTCCTGATGGTTTTCCAGATGATTGAAGACTTTGTCGATATAAGGCTTGTCACCGATGAATCCTCGGAAGTGACGGCCATCCTGGGGGCAGACAAGTTGGATAAAGGGTTTGCCGGATTTGCGCCCCTGAGCTAGCCGGAATGATAACGGTTTCCCGCAGACTGGGCAGGGTGTTGTTTGCTTATCCATGATGGGTGACCTCCTTATCGATGAATGATTTGCAGATAAAATAGAGGGCGGTGCCCCTCATATTTGGGCTGTCCGCTTCTGACTTGTCGATTTTGGGTAACACGCTTTTCAGTGCTTCTTCGACAACCTCAGATTGGGCTTTGGTCAATTGAAATTGCGCATGGTGTAACCGGGCGGATTGGGCCTGTTGCCAGTTTTGCAGATACGTGGCCATTTCCACCTGTCCTATCGAAGCCAATGCTTGCAGACTTTGTGCGGTCTCGGGAAGCAGCTCCAGAACATCTTCCTGGGAGATATCTTCCAATACCTTCTTCAGCGCTTCCGCCTTGAGTCCGAGGTCGTCTTCCCCTTCGATACGGTTGAGGGCCAGGGAGAGTAACCGGGCTTGAGCATCATCGATACCAACCACAGCACATGGGATCGTATCGATTCCCATCTCTGAGAGGACCTTCAGACGCCAGTTGCCCCCGATTACCTCATAGTCTCGATCGATTAATGGCCGAACTACCAGGTTTGTAAGGCATCCATAACGCATAATACTTTCCTTGAGCCGGTCAATCATCCGGTCATCCATAACATTGGAGTTCCAGGGTGCCGGTTTCAGGTTTTTGATCGGGATATCAATCATTTCCATTTTCAAATTGTTCATCTTCAAATCCTTTCTTTGGATAGGGTAAAAGCGGCGTGGCCAACTTTGCATACCATGACGGATCTAGGAAATAGATGTACCGATGTTTGGGCATCTGCGGTATTAGATTCACGGTTACGCCATGATCGGCGAAATGCTTTACGGAGTGGGTACCATAGGCATGAGACAATGACCGGCAATGCCGAATTTTGCCATCACCAAGATCATAGAGGGGCATAGCTGATGAAAGCCCGGTATATACCCACCCGGTGGCTTGATAGATGGTACCCATATGACCCTGGGAAGGATCGGCATAACTGATCAGGAATTTAAGTGAAGTATGTTTCTTAAGGCTTCGGAGAACAATGCCGATGACACGCGATTCCGAATTGCGTGGGAGTCGATCCGACAACCATAGGCGGCTGAGAGTCATGCAGTCATCAGGACGAGCTTCATTTACCAGACGAAAGGCTTGAGTTGGTCCGGCACCAAGTGTCAACGCCCCGAGTAATTCTTGTCCTAGGAACACTCCGAAAGAAAGGATGGTCCCACCGGGTAGGGAATGAAGGTAATGGTGTTTTTTCAGAATCGTTCCCGCAACTTTGAAAGGAATGGGAGATATCTGAATACGATGGAGCGACGAGGTCGGATTCGAACCGCCAACTAACGGCTGGTCTGCCGCATGTTCTTCCATTTGAACTATCGCCGCTTGTCTCATTGATCGGTCTCCTTATACTCGTCGTCTTCCAAAACTTCTTTAAGCATCCAGCGGGCATAGTCTTCCCGCTTCACGTCGTTACTTTCGATACTCTCTAACAGTATCCGTCGCCAGGCAGGGAGGGATATGCGCCGCCACTCTTCCAGTATCCAGTTACTCGTCTCCTCCCGTGCTTGTCGCTGCAATTCTGAGATGATCCGTAACTTGGCCGACTTCAACTCAGCCACGATCTTGTCGGGTAGAGGTTGGGGGGCCTCCACCCTCAATCGATTGCCCCTTAGCACCAGCGTGGCTCCACGTGCGCGACAATCTCTTATGAGTGCGGCAGCATCAATCATAGTCACAGTTCGATCTCCCAACCAGATAAGGGGGTTAATGAATTTCCCTGAAAACCGGGAAACGGTGAAACACCTGCCTCATAACTGGCACATTTAGCTTCGTTTTGCGTGGGGTTGGGCGTTTCAACCTGAGTGGAACACCTTGGAACACCCTGGAACACCTCTAAGGATTGTGGAATTGGCAGTTCAGATTTCTCCGGAAGAGGTTCACCCAATTGAAGATCGGCCGGATAGCCTTTACGGGATTCCCGATTGACAAGCCACCCATTCCGCCGGGCGACCTTGACATCACGCGAGATGTTCGCCTTATTGGACTCCAGATTCCTAACCAGGTCTGCCTGAGACACGGCAGCGCCATCTTGGGCTAGCTGAGCCACAAAGCCAACCAGTTTACGGACCTTTTCCGAGGCTCCGGTGACCGTCGCCGAGTAGGTATCCCGGAGGAGATGGTAAACTACCGCATAGTCTTCTATTTCAGCTAGAAGAGCGCCATCGCCATCATGTTTTCGATGAGGATGGCGCAAGATGGCAACCGACTTTATCAGGGCCAGAATTCGCTGATAATCCCGCTGAAGTCTGGGGGAGGCGTGTTTCTCAGCGATCATTTCGGCTAGCTTTGAAGCAAACGGGACGCGGACATGCCAAGGGGACAGGGCTTGCAGGTATGCTTGGTATGCCACAAGATTCTGATCTTGCCTGATCGTGAAGGTGCCGTCCTCGATCTTTCCCTGAATGGTCAGCGCATCTTTTACTTGCCTCGGATCGGAAACCACCTCGTGGGTGAATATCCTTGTTTGCAGTTGATCGGGCAGTGGCCGGGTGGAGGTGGTGATCAAGGTGGTTGGTCCATGCTTGTTGATTGTGATAACCTCGAACTTGCCTGTATCCTGAGCCTTCACGGTGACCTGATAATGGAGGTACCCATCCTGAAGTAGGTTTCGCAGAGCTGAAGCGGCGGGATTGTCCTCTCCGCTGGGGAGGGAATCGGCTTCGGAATAGATGAGAACCTTGTGTTGGAGATCGAAATCCCCATAAATGAGCACACGAGGGCTGGCAGCATCGATTTCAACATATGCGTCTTCCGGCAGCAACAAGCGGGTCAAGGTCCACGCAAAAGACTTACCGGCGCTTGAGACCGCCAGTAGCAGGAGATGGGCCAGCATAGAACCCGTGCGCATGGCTAGAAGCCGAGATGTTGCTGACAGATACGTGAGCACCGGCGTCGTCAAGTCGCCGCCGTACCCCAGAGCGCGAAAAGCATTCGAAATGTAATCGATGATATCCGTTTCAGATTGAAGAACGGGAATAGCATCATTTCTCAGAGCAGCCAGTTCGGCATTCTCACATTCGGCCTGTATCTCGGAAAAACATCGGGCCTCTAATCTCAATTTGGCGAAATACCTGGGAATGTCGTATCCCTGACAATGTGCTTCCGAGACATCCTTGATTTCAGTTGCTGTGATGACTTTGATAGTAGGAATATCTTGAGCCACCTTGGCGGGGAGTTCGAGAGCATCGGGCTCCTGCCACAGGATCACCTCAATGCCTTGGAGACAGACTGACCATTCCGGCTTCCAGGTGCCCTTGCCGGGGATCCCTAAGGCCGGCAGGTCGTGATACCACATGGTCCAGCAATCCGATTCGCCCTCGAGCAGAAGGCACCAACCGCTGGATTTGATTACATCAAGCCGCCAGAGGCCGTAGAGCCTCACATGGTCGCCCCGGCGCCATTTGAAGCGCCCTTTCTTACCTTGAAGGCCAACGCGGTAGCGAACGGAGATTTCATTACCCTCAGTGTCGAAGTATGGGATACGAACTGCAGGGTCTTTTCCCCACTTGCTATTGGAGATTCCCAGATTCTGTAGGAAGGAAACGGGAAGCTGCTTGGTTTCGGCTAGTTGTTCGATGTTAACCCCTAACGCAGTTCCGGGTGTTTCAAGGTGTTCCACCGGGGGTGAAACGGTGTCTCTATGTGGATTTAGCCTCGATTTCGTCGATTTTCGCTGGGGGTGTTTCACTGTTTCGGCATTTTTCCCGGAGGTATCCCCCCGACTTTTCCTTTTCCCTGCTTCCTTTAGGTTTAAATCAGCGGGCTTCAGATCAATGAGGGACAGGATTTGCATTTGAGAACATCCGGCAAAGCACTTGATGCAAATCCGATCACCTTCCTGCCAGACAGAAAGGCTAGGATCGGTGTCGGAATGTCCGGGGCAAAGGGCCTGAAACCGTCCGTTGCCGTAGGGTTTCACACTGTTGAGCAGCGCCAGGAAATCATCCAGATTTTCAATTCGTCTCATCATTATTCACCATGCGTGTCCCCTAGTTCCTTGGACACTGTGTCTCTCACACTCACCAACAAAAAAGAGGCAGGAGAAAGAACCTCCTACCTCTTTAAAGCGCAAAAACTTTTCGTTTCACTAGGGGGGTCAAGTGTCAATTTTGGACCATTTCCGCAAAGCTTGCGTGAGGAGCTGTGAAACGCGCTGCTGCCCGATCTCCATCGCCTCGGCGACCCTCTGTTGGTTCTCAAAGCGATCCGTCAATTCAACAGCCCTCCGCTCCCTATCGGTCAAAGACGTTATCCATTCCTCAAACTTCTCTTTAGATACCAGACTCTCTAAGACGGGGTCTCCTTGAGGATGATATTTCTCATCCAGTCGGCTGAGTATTTCCTCTTGGTGCTGCTGGTTGTCCATCTCCGCGCCTGAGGGACGGAGGCCTTCCGGATGAATGGCATCAGTCAGAACCTTGGCCCGTTTCGATTGCCGCTTTCTATTGGCATCCTTTTGCTCATTGTTACCAGCCGTACCCAGATATGCTCTTAACCGGCCCGAGTAACCTTCTGTTAAAGTGTCCATCGCTCGATGGTTCCCAACGTAATCCTGAAGGCCTTGGGCAATCCCGATCAGTCTCTCCTCATCTTCGTCTCTAGTGATGCCTTCTATCTGTGCAGGCGCGGACTTTGGCGCCACTGCCTGCCATGCGAGCCTAACAGCGTTGTCTCTGTCTCCACCCCATCCATGCTCGCAGCGGAACTGCTCCATCACTGCGGTGACTTCTCTGTGAGTGTCTAAGCCTTCCAGCAACCTTCGGGTTCTCTCGGGGTTGCTTTGCAAGTTGAGGCGCAATCTGTAGCCCATGTACCACGACAATCTTTGCCAGACGATGGGCCATATCTTCACGAACTGCTCCTTGAATTCTTCACTGGAAAACAGCGTCTTGGCGGATGATATGACGTCTGTCATCGTGCGTTGACACTGCCTGCCAACTTGCTCCGATGAGTGACCGCTGAAGAGGTGATTAATCTCCCGCTGCAATTCAGCATCTGAAGCTTGAATAATGTCCAGACTCTGTTGCATTCTCGTGCAGTTATTGTTGAAGACGGCCATCTGGTAGGCCACTGTCTCTCCCGCCCTGACGTACTCTGGCGTGACTGACTCCCGAATTGCCTCTCCGAGTTCCTTGGGCAGGATTTGCTGAATCAGGAGGATGGCTATATCAACACTGGGCTCTCCCACGGCCTCGAAGAATTCATACCAGCGGAAGAGAGTTTTCAGGTCCCCGGCCAGATACGTACCCCAACTTGTCGCCAATTGTCTCAGCCCGTCGAAGGCGGCACCGTGAAGTTCGGACGCAGAGCTAGGGCCAAAGCCTTCAAGCACGTTGTAGGCAAACAGTGTGCCCCAGTCTCGGAGCTGGGGCGTGGCATCGTTGCCTTTGGATTTCTCGATGAGTGAGTCCAAACGAATCAGTCTTGTATCGGGCAACTCAAGATTGTCATAGTGCCTGTCGACTAAACCAACTATACTCGTACTCTTAGGGAAGTCTTCTTCAATCGTAAAGGTACACTGTGGTGGAATCCACAGATTGAGGAAGTCCGGCACAAATCTGTGCTGCGTCGGCTCTAATGTAGACATTGCCATCGTCCCTATATGACTGTTGCTTCTATTATACGCCAACGGCTCCCAATTTTTCATCCGGGAGGCGAACCGTGCAGGTCGGTCTTATAGGTTCATCGCTGCCATTACCTTACCCATCAACGAGAGCCCGCCGTACAGGTAAATCCGTCCACAGTCGAGTTCATTATCATTCCACGAAAGGTCCACTTTGTTGCATAACACCCATCAAAGGCATATCCTGTAGCCACAATTATGTCGAGGAGGTGCTTTATGTCTGTGACGAACGAAATCACTGGACAATTGCTCGAGGCTGTGGACCATGATACGGCTAAAGTGGACGAAATATTCAAGGCATATGCTCATTCTAAGGGTCCGCTTTACATCGGACTTGCTAGAGCCACCGCTTCTCTCAAAGAGCAATTTCATGCTCTCTCGGAAGACTTCAAGAAGGCGAAGAACGATCACCGTAAATTGCAAGAACAGTCCAAGTCGTCCACTAAGGACCTTGATAGATTGAGACAATCTCAAAAAAGATGTGCCGACGATGTCGCCATTCTCGACAAGAAACTAAAAGGCAAGAAGGCGCTTCTGGACCAGGCCGAGGCTCTTGGTGGACTGGAATTTGACATAGAACAGTTGACAAAACTGAGGAATTTATTGAGTCAAATAGCTGCATCAGAGGGAGTAAAATCGCAAGAGGCAATTGCTTTGTTCTTTGACGAGGTTGACTTGTTTGAGAATATCTTTTCGTT
>JABMQN010000077.1 GCA_013203045.1 Chloroflexota bacterium | reverse complement strand
TGTTGTGCCCCTACATGATAGACTGACGCAACCCGATGACCTGATCGCGCAGAAGCGCCGCCTTTTCAAATTCCAGGTTTTTGGCAGCGGTTTTCATTTGGGATTCCATACTCTTGATTAAACGGGCGATCTCTTCTTTGGGAATGCCCTCATCTGGGGTGAGAGCGGGCTTGCGTTCCTCGGTCACGGCACGCAATTGATCGGTGATGTCCTTAATCGTTTTCTTAATTCCCTCAGGCGTGATGCCGTGTTCCTTGTTGTAAGCCTCTTGTATCTTTCGCCGGCGGTTGGTTTCGTCGATTGCCCGTCGCATAGAGTTCGTTACAATATCTGCATACATTATAATTTGTCCCTCAGCGTGGCGGGCTGCTCTCCCCATTGTCTGGATTAACGCGGTTTCCGAACGCAAGTACCCTTCTTTATCGGCATCAAGGATGGCAACAAGGCTAACTTCGGGTAAATCGAGTCCTTCCCGGAGCAGGTTGATGCCAACCACGACATCATAAACGCCAAGGCGCAAGTCTCTCAATATCTCCACTCTTTCTAGCGTATTGACTTCCGAATGAAGGTAGTGGACCTTCACGTTCATTTCACGAAGGTAGTCGGCCAGTTCCTCAGCCATGCGCTTGGTCAATGTAGTCACCAGCACTCGTTCCTTTCGATCAACCCTGATTTTAATTTGGTCCAGAAGGTCATCGATTTGGCCCTCCGACGGTTTGATTTCCACCGTGGGATCGAGGAGTCCTGTAGGACGGATCACTTGCTCGACTACCTGTTGACTCTTTTCCTTTTCATAGGGACCGGGAGTGGCTGTAGTGTAGATCACATCATTGGTGCGCGATTCGAATTCCTCAAAGTTGAAAGGACGATTGTCCATGGCCGAAGGAAGACGAAAACCGTGTTCTACCAGGATTTCTTTACGCGCCCGATCGCCATGATACATGCCGCGAACCTGGGGGATACTCATGTGAGATTCATCGATAATGAGCAGGAAATCATCGGGGAAGTAGTCGATGAGCGTCCAGGGCGGACTCCCCGGCGGACGCTGGGCCAGATGTCGGGAATAGTTCTCTATCCCGTTGCAATAACCGGCCTCACGCAGCATTTCGATATCATAGTTGGTACGTGCCTCCAATCGTTGTGCCTCAACCAGTTTGTCTTGCGAGTTGAGTTCAGAAACACGCTCGTCCAGCTCTTCCTTAATATATTCGATAGCGGCTATGAGCTTGTCATGGGTAGTGACGAAGTGCTTGGCGGGGTAAATTTCGATCTGATCCTGATGGGACAGGATCTCCCCTGTGAGCGGATCGATAGTGCTGATGCGTTCGACTTCGTCTCCCCAGAATTCGATTCTGAGGGCCAGGTCTTCATAGGCGGGCTGGATTTCCAGTGTGTCTCCCCGGATACGGAACCGCCCTCGTGTAAATCCGATATCGTTCCTTTCGTATTGCATCTCTACGAGTCGGCGAGCCAGTCGATCCCGATTGGTAAGTTCCCCTTTTTTTATCTCGGTCACAAAACTGAGGTAGTCCTCCGGAGTTCCCAATCCATAGATACAAGAGACGGAGGCTGTTACGATAACATCGCGGCGACCCAAAACTGATCGGGTAGCCGAGTTACGGAGCTTATCGATTTCCTCATTGACGTCGGTTTCCTTTTCAATGTAAGTATCGGTACGAGCAATGTAGGCCTCCGGTTGATAATAGTCGTAATAGCTGACGAAGTATTCCACGGCGTTTTCAGGGAAGAACTCATGGAATTCGGTAAAGAGCTGTGCGGCCAACGTTTTATTATGAGAGAGCACCAGCGTGGGTTTTTGTACCTGCGCGATGAGGTTGGCGATGGTGAAGGTTTTGCCGGACCCGGTGACACCCAGCAAGACCTGATGCTTAAAACCCTTGTGCAAACCATCTACAAGCTTTTCGATAGCTTGCGGCTGGTCACCGGTAGGTTGAAAATCGGAAGCAAGTTTGAATTCAGACATACATGTAGACCTCGTAGCGCGACCCTTCAGGGTCGCATGATTGGCGAGGCTGACGCCTCGCGCTACGGTTCGATATCCACTTCCTCGGCAATCCTTATCCGTTCCACCGATAGGGGAACATAATTTACTCTGCCATCTTCGATGAGATCGCGGAGTTGCTTCTCATCCTGTGTCAGTCGGAACCGGCCGGTTTTCACTTCGATGAAGTCGATCCCTTCACCATATTTAATTCCAATGAAATCGATTGGATCGCCGAGGTAGAAGAGCCGATCATACTGGGTCAATTCAAATGTAGCCATGAGTTCATTCAGTTTGCCTGTACGCTTTCCCAGGCTTCGTGTGATGGAAAACAGAAGTTGATTGGGTAGGTTTTTGAGGTCGTTTTGAACCTCTCTCATCGAAGCCTCAGAGGCCAGCGCAAAACGAAGCTTTTCTTCCATTTCCTTGATCTCGGGCAATTCAATTTCTCTGGGTTGCCTGAGTAACTTGATGACGAAAAGTAGTAGAACCGCCACAATGCAGATCAGTATCACGATCAATATCTCCATATTACTCTCCTCCTATCCGACCAACCATTCCACAGCATCAAACGTAGCTTCGAAAAAGTAGTATCCTGCGATAGCAAAACCGATAGATTTGATAGTCTTACCTGCCCAGCAAATAAGAAAGAACTTCCAATAAGGGTACCGGAGAGCACCCGCTGCGATTACCGCTGCCCTGGTGAAAAAGTTCGGTATGGCACAAACGAGGAATAGGGTAATAGCGCCGTGCTTCTCCATCCAGCGGACCACTTTTCGGTAGCCTTTAACATTGGTAACGGCTGCCTGGCCTCCATACCCTGCCATGTAGTATGTCGATTCCCCAAGCGGTTCCCCGATACCGGCCGCAAGTCCAATAAGTGCAGGATTCAGCCCAGCACCACCAGCAAGGAACGCGGCCCAGGAGCCTGGCAGGGGCCAGATGGGTACCGAACTTCCGGCAAGGCCCATTACGAGTACGCCGAGATAGCCCAATTTGTTTTTAACGTAATCCTTCAATTCCTCGGCGCCCTCGAGTTTGGGAGGGTCTTCCACCACAATCACGATAATGACAATGATTGCGATGGCGAGGAGTATTAAGGGGATGTATCGTAGTTGATTTCGCCAGTTCGGGATGTTCTGGCTGAAGTGGTCATCAGCCGAGAGCGCCTCGGTATTATCGGGCGAATCGTGCCTTGTGTGGTCTTCGGCTTCGTCGTTCATTTACCCAAGAGTATAATCTCAGAACGCACGAAGTCAAGCTTGATCCGGAGGTATCCATCGGTCTCCGAGGAAAAGCGGAATTTCTGCTGCGCAAACAGGCCCGACTTCCACTTCCCACCCGGTTATCTTCCGAAAATCCTCTACCAATGAATCGGTGAGACCGGGCACAATCAAATTGCGATGGCCGACGTGACTGCCCAAGTCGCTTTCCTCCAAAGCTCTCTGGAGGCGCTCTGATGTGAAATGGCCATAGATCATTGCCATATCAACTGTGCTACCCAGGCAGTCGACCAGGAGAAAATAGGCTGGTGTGATGCCCTGGGCCCATAAAGCAGTGAGTACGTCAAACGTGAGCCGGCTGTTTGACGTAACCAGGACCAAAGCATTCTCATCCGGTTCGTTTAGCGCAAAAAGATCCGAAGCGATTGGATGGGGAACGTCAATAGAGGGTATGGAAGGTAAGTACGATTGTGGGTCCAGCGCAATTCTGAAAGCGTGAATCTGCTGAGCCGATAGAAAGGAGAAGTCCTCCAAAGTTACTGTACCTGCTTTAAACCTGGCAGAGAAAATATCCCAGGGAATTGGGGCGGTTTCTGGCCAATAGGGGGACAGGTCCATCTGATCAAGATAAAGCCAGGCTTCGAGTGGACTCATGCTATGCGATTCTCCCAGACTCGATTATACAACAGTCAAGAGTGACTGACCAATCGAGGGATGAAACACTGGTATGGTCTTTTTACGGGATACTATCATTGACAGATTGCGTGTGAAGCCATTAAAATCGGAAGGGTCAATTATGTGGCGCATTCGTCTAGGGGTCTAGGACACCGCCCTCTCAAGGCGGAGATCGGGGGTTCGAATCCCCCATGCGCTACCAATATCAACTTCTAGCTACGAATTTGCCCTGAAATCCCATATTATCCGCGGTTTTGCCAATCCGCTCGCATTTTGTCAACTGTTTATTAATAACCAGGACTACGATGTTGACCAGTTAACTTCTGACATAATCGCTGAACACTAAACCCTGACATTTTCCCTGGACAACGACAAACTTAGTCTCAAACAAACCTTCTTTGCAATGGGGACACACTTTCCAATGTGATTGAACACGTTCGCCACAATTTGGTTCTATCTCCCCTTGAATTTAGGCTCGCGTTTCTCAAAGAACGAATTAACGCCTTCCAAGAAATCCTCGGTGCGCATCAGGGTCCCCTGAATGAATATTTCGTAGTCCATTTGAGATCTCAAATCGGTTTCGTTCATTCCTTTGTATAGAGCCTTTTTGGCCGTTCTTACAGCAAGCGGGGGATTCTGAGCGATTTTCTGCGCCAGTTCCTCAGTCCTGGACATCAGTTCTTCAGGAGGAACCAATTCATCCACCATTCCAATCTTGTCTGCCTCCTTGGCGTCGATCACATCACCGGTGAATATCAGCTTGGCTGCGATGCCGGGACCCACCAGCCGAGGTAGCAAATACGTTCCGCCTAGATCAGGAATCAGGCCTCGTTTGACAAACGCCATAGAGAAACGCGCATCGTTTGTAGATATCCGAATATCGCACGCCAGCGCAACCGAAAGGCCTGCGCCCGCAGCTACCCCGTGAATAGCAGCGATTACCGGCTTGCTCAGTTTTCGGATATTTTCCACTGCTGTCAGCAGGCTTGTTTTACCGGTCAATACTCGTCCGAAAGTGGTTTCCAGAAGGGGAACTTCATTCTCAGCCATCTCCTTAAGGCGACTAACATCAGCTCCCGAAGAAAAGGCTCTTCCCGCGCCGGTAATTATGAGTACCTGGACATCATCATCACTATCCATACTCTCAATTGCGTTAGATGCTTCCTCTGCCATTAGCGGATTCCATGCATTCAACACTTCCGGTCGATTGAGTGTTAGTATTGCGATTCCGTCCTTTTTTTCAATGGTGATCGTTTCATATGTCATTACTTTTCCCCCTTATTCAACCACGAAGCACACGAAAAGCACGAAGAGTTACAATTAATAAATTCCAGTCTCTGACTTTTAACCAACAAGCTCTTAATTCTTCGCGTCCTTCGTGGTAATGTAGTTTTTCCTTTTTGAGCAAATTCACTCGGTCCTTGGTGCCAGAGCCATGATATTCGGGAGTGGTATCTGGTGTCAAGAGTGTTGCCGTAGCCACTTGCGAATGCTAGAATTAACTCTGGCACTCTTTTCAGGGGGTTGATCGTGGCAGAGAAAGTGGTTCTTGCTTATAGTGGTGGACTGGATACATCGGTGGCTATCAAATGGATAGCCGAAACGTATGATTGCGAAATAATTGCACTGGCCATTGATATCGGGATGGAAAAGGATTATCCTTCCATCCAAAAAAGAGGATTGGACGTAGGTGCTGTCAAGTCGTTAGTTATCGATGCGCGAGAAACCTTCGTAAAAGAATTCGTATTCCCTGCACTGCAAGCTAACGCTCTGTATGAAGGTGAATACCCTTTAGCTACTGCTTTGGCTCGACCTCTGATTGCTAAATTGTTGGTAGATACAGCCCATCAAGAAGGAGCTACGGCTGTTGCCCACGGTTGCACTGGCAAAGGAAACGACCAGGTTCGGTTCGATGTTAGCATCAATGCCCTTGATCCGAAACTCAAAATCATTGCTCCGGCTCGCGAGTGGGGAATGACGCGCGAGGAAGAAATCGCTTATGCAAAGAAGAATCGAATTCCTATACCGGTAACTTCTGAGAGCCCATACTCTGTTGACGAAAATCTTTGGGGTCGGAGTATTGAATGTGGCGTGTTGGAGAATCCCTGGACCCAGCCTCCGGAAGATATTTATGGGTATACAAAATCTGCCAATCAAACTCCGGATGAGCCTAGCTACGTAGAAATTGAGTTTGATAAAGGTGTGCCGATTAACCTAAATGGCGAGAAGATGGATAGCGTGTCTTTGATAGATC
>JABMQN010000076.1 GCA_013203045.1 Chloroflexota bacterium | reverse complement strand
TACGGTTACATCTTTAATGATTCAACCAGAGCTTGTTGGGTTACCTGTTTTAATGATTTGACACGCTTGAGAGGAAGTAATCGTCTTTTGAGACTCAGTTCTCTGGATATTCAAACCCCCATAGTGTTATTTACCTACACTGGTATATAGGTCCTACGCCAATATGCCTAGAAACCAAAAGCTCTTTTTAGGCCTTTTCTTTGGCGAGAAATAAGTCGGCCAGCCGATGCCCTTGCTACAACATCAATGCTAGTATGGAAACGGTATTTTGGGACCGTATACTTACTTCGTATTTTTATCGAACAAAGAACCCAAAATCACAAATCTATAATTGGAGAGGAAATGACAGACGAACTGATTAAACCCCATGGTTCAGACACTTTGAACCCGTTGTATGTAGCAGATGGCGCAAAAAGGGCAGAACTGGAAAAAGAAGCAGAATCTTTACCTTCAATAGTTGTATGTTCCCAGGCAGCTGCAAATGCAGTTATGATGGGAAGCGGTTATTTCAACCCTCTGACAGGCTATATGGATCTGGAAGAAGTTATGAGCGTAGCTGACAAAATGCAGCTCAAAAACGGTCTCTTCTGGCCCACCCCTGTCGTGAACGTGGTCAAGGATGCTTCCGCCATCAAAGATGCCAAGAGAATTGCGCTCAAAGATCCCAACGTCGATGGCAACCCGGTTGTCGCCATTCAGGATGTGGAGAAAATCGAGGAGGCCACCGATGAGCAGATGAAAGACATCGCCCAGAAGATCTACGGCACCACCGATGAAAAACACCCCGGTGTGGCCGCCTGGATGAGCGTCGGTAAGACCTTCATTTCCGGTCCGATCCAGGTACTCAACTATTCCTACTTTATCACCGAATTCCCGGAAACCTTCCGCACCGCTATGGAAATTCGGGGAATGATTCAGAAGAACGGATGGAAGAAAGTTGTAGCCTTCCAGACCCGCAACCCCATGCACCGGGCGCATGAAGAGCTCACCAAGATGGCCATGAAAACAACTAATGCTGATGGCGCTGTCATTCACATGTTGCTGGGCAGACTGAAGAAGGGTGACATTCCCGCCGATGTACGCGATGGCTGCATCCGCAAGATGGTGGAGCTTTACTTTGAGCCCAATACCGCTGAAGTGACTGGTTACGGTTTCGATATGCTCTATGCCGGCCCGCGTGAGGCCCTGCTGCACGCAGTGTTCCGCCAGAATATGGGTGCCACCTGCCTGATCACCGGTCGCGACCACGCCGGTGTCGGCGATTACTACGGACCTTTCGACGCCCAGACCATTTTCGATGAAATTCCGAAGGATGCCCTGCTGATCGATGTTTACAGGGGCGACCATACTGTCTGGTGCAAGAAGTGTGAAAATATCGTCATGATGCGCGATTGCCCCCACAGCAATGAGGATTATCTGATGCTCTCCGGCACCAAAGTCCGCGAGATGCTGGCAGCTGGTCAGGAACTGCCAGGTGAGTTCGCCAGACCTGAGGTAGCCAAGATTTTAATGGCGCACTACCAGAGCGAATCTGCTTAAAACAAAGCACAGATCATAAGAAATAGGAATACCAAAAAAGAAAAATGTTGTTTAAGAGGAGGTGAGGCGCGGTAATTTATTAAAGAGTAACTAAAATCGCGATTCAAATCCTAAGGTAAATCATTAAAGGAGGAATGTATGCCAAGTTATGTAATCACAGAGAAATGCGATGGCTGTAAAGGCCAGGACAAAACTGCCTGCATGCATATTTGTCCCAATGACCTGATGGTCCTGGACAAAGAGACCATGAAGGCCTACAACCGCGACCCCAAGATGTGCTGGGAGTGCATGTGCTGCGTGAAGATTTGCCCACAGCAGGCAATGGCGGTCAGAGGTTATGCGGACTTCGTGCCCTTGGGCGCGCAGGCTACTCCGCTCAGAGGTTCCGAGGACATCATGTGGACTATCAAATTCAGAAATGGAACCCTGAAGCGATTCAAGTTCCCCATCAGGACTACACCGGAAGGCACCGCTGTACCCGATGGCGGCTTCAAGACTGATCCGGCAGCAGACGATCTCAAGAGCCCGCTTCTCATGAGTGAGCCCGAGTGTCTGTATGTGGATTCATTACCAACACTTTAATAAAGGAGGCGATTAAAATGACATTAAAATCAACCGATTTCGAAACCGTAGAAGTTACCACTGATCTTCTGATTATCGGTGGTGGAATGGCCTCCTGTGGCGCTACCGTCGAAGCAGCCTACTGGGCCAAGAAAAACAATATAAAGGTAACCGTAGTGGATAAGGCCGCTATGGATCGCTCCGGCGCTGTGGCAATGGGCCTTTCCGCTTTGAATCAGTACGTGGGAATGAAGGCCAAAGGCCGCAGCCCCGCGGACTATGTAAACTATGTCCGCCAGGACCTCATGGGCGTCAGCCGTGAAGACCTGGTCTTCGACATCGCCAGGCATGTTGATGGTACTGTCCACCTCCTCGAGAAGTGGGGGCTCCCCATCTGGACCGATGCCGATGGCAACTACGTGTTTGAGGGCGCCTGGCAGCTCATGATCAATGGTGAGTCCTATAAGATCATCGTTGCTGAAGCAGCCAAGAACGCTATGGCCGAACTGGGCGACGCGGGGGAAATTTACGAGCGCGTGTTCATCACCGAGCCGCTCATGGATGGCGACAAGGTCGCTGGTGCGGTCGGCTTCAGCACTCGCGAGAACAAATTCTATGTCTTCAAGGCCAAAGCCGTCTTCTGTGCTATGGGTGGCGCAGTGCATGTCTTCAAGCCCAGATCCACTGGTGAAGGCTTCGGCCGAAGCTGGTATCCTCCCTTCAACAGCGGCTCCAGCGTCTACTTTATGATGAAAGCCGGCGCCGAGCACACCTGTCAGGAAGTTCGCTTCATTCCGGTCCGCTTTAAAGATGCTTATGGTCCGGTTGGCGCATGGTTCCTGCTGTTCAAATCCCGCGCTACCACCGCTCTGGGCGGCGAGTATATGGTCGAGAACAGGGCCGAACTTGATAAGTGGGCTCCTTACGGACTGGTTAAACCCATCCCGGCCAATCTCAGAAACTGGCTCATGATGATGGATACCTCCACAGGTAAGGGTCCCGCCTACATGAGAACCGAAGAGGCCATTAAGGCCATCGTCGATTCCGAACCAGATCCGAAAGCCCAGAAGAAACGACTCAAAGAGGTCGAGTCCGAGGCATGGGAAGATTTCCTGGATATGACCATTTCCCAGGCTATCCTATGGGCCGGCACGAACACCGCTCCTGAAGAGAAGCCTTCCGAGTTGCAGGCTTGCGATCCTTACTTCATCGGTTCACATTCCGGTGCTTCCGGTGCATGGCTCTCCGGTCCTGAGGATCTGCAGACTGCCGAATCCAAGGCCGACTACTTCTGGGGCTACAACCGCATGGCCACCACCAAAGGCCTCTTCGCCGCTGGTGATGCTTCCGGTGCTTCCAGTCACAAGTTCTCCGATGGCTCCCACGCCGAGGGACGAATTGCTGCCAAGGCAGCTATCGCCTACATCGTTGATAATAACACCCAGCCTAATGTAGATGCCGGACAGATTGAAGCGACCAAGAAGGTTACCCTTCAGGCAACCGATGTATTCGCCGAATCCTGTGAGCAGACAACCGACCCGGACATCAATGAGAACTACATCATCCCCGAACAGTACATGTACAGACTGCAGAAGATCATGGACGAGTACGCTGGTGGCGTGATTGCCAATTTCTCCACCAACAAGCCGTTGATGGACATCGGGCTAGAGCTTCTCACCTTCCTACAGGAAGATTCCGAAAAGCTGGCAGCCCGCGACCTTCATGAGCTGTTGAGGGCTCACGAGTGCCTGCATCGCACGATGCAAGCCCAGACCCACATCCGCACCATGTACGCGCGCGAAGAAACCCGCTGGCCTGGTTACTACTTCAGGGCTGATACCCCGAAGATGGACGATGCCAACTGGTTGAAGTTCATCAACATCAAGCTGGAAAACGGCGAGTTCAAGATGATTGATCGCAAGATCCACACCATTTGCTAGTTGAAAATACATATTGGAGTATAGTGAGACCAGGAGCTAAAGCGTAGTAAGACGAAGACTCCAGGTACCCTGTTAAGTGGTGCCTGGAGTCTTCTTAATGAATAATATGGAAAATTTTGAAGCTTATAAAGAACAAATCCTTAGAAACTCCCAGAGGCTCGCGGTAGAGGACAAGTTCAAATTTGCGTGCCATCCGGGCGTGCCGTGCTTCGGTAAATGCTGTGCCAACGTAAACATTTTCCTTACCCCGTATGATGTTTTACGTATGAAAAACGCGAAAGGCATTTCAAGTACCGAGTTCCTCAAAGAATATACTTTCCCCCTTTCACTGGAAGAAAACCAGCTCCCGGTTGTCCTGCTCAAGATGACCGAGGATGAAGAAAAGAAGTGTCCCTTCGTTTCTGATGATGGAATCTGTTCGATATACGATGATCGTCCCTGGGCCTGCCGGATGTACCCCATCGGTCTGGCTTCTTCAAAAACCGGGGTCGGTGACGAAGGTGAAGAGTTTTGTTTTATTGTTGATGAAAAAGATACACTTTGTAAGGGATTCCTGGAAGACAATGAGCTGACTATCAAAGAATGGATGGATAGCCAGGATGTTGGTAACTTTAATAAGAAATCGGAATCCTATATGCAGTTCACCCTTCATCCACATCTACAGGAGAAAAAGGAACTCGGCGAAGGGAAGATACAGATATTCTTCACTGCATGTTATGATTTAGACGGGTTCCGCAAGATGATTTTCGAAAGTACATTCCTTGACCGTTTTGAGCTCAAGGATGAATTAATAGAGCAATTGAAGGCAGATGACGAAGCACTACTTGAATTTGCAGTCACCAAATGGCTTAGGTTTGCATTATTCCGTGAAGATACTATGATTATCAAAGATACGGAAATCGAGAAGGGCGTGCAGTCCCTCGGTTGGAAAGTAGACGAATAGATATCTGTATGTATTTCAAAATGCAAAACAAATTTTGGGGGTAATTGACACACCCCTGGCCCTTCTCAAGAGGGAATTAATAAGAAGGTATTTCAACTATAGGGAGGTAACATGGGCTCTCAAAAAATCTTAGTTATCGGGGGAGGCATCAGCGGCCTGACCGCAGCAGTTGAAGCCGCAGAGGTCGGGTACGATGTTACGCTGGTCGAGCAAACCCCATATCTCGGTGGTAGGGTCACCAAGATGCATTCCTACTTCCCCAAACTCTGTGTCCCGGATTGCGGATTGGAGATTAACTACAGACGGATCAAGATGAATCCGAAAGTCAAGATTATCACCCAGGCAGAGGTGGAAAACATCTCCGGCCGGCCAGGGGATTACGAGGCAACCGTCAAGGTAACCCCTCGAATGGTGAATGACAATTGCACCGCCTGCGGCAAATGCGTGGAGGCTTGTCCGGTAGAAATTCCCAACGAATTCAATTACGGGATGGACAAGTGCAAAGCCATTTATATTACTAATGGGATGGCTTTCCCGCAGAAATACGCCATCAATAAAGAAGCCTGCGATGGCTGCGGAAAGTGCAAAGAAGTCTGTGAATACAACGCGATCGATTTGGACATGTCCGAAGAGACACTAACGATAAAGGCCGGTGGAGTTGTGGTGGCTACCGGCTGGACCCCTTACGAAGCCAGCAATCTGGATACTCTCGCTTTCGGCAAGGCTCCGAATGTCATCGCCAACGTCATGATGGAGCGGCTGGCTGCTACCGATGGCCCCACTCAGGGTAAGATTCTGCGGCCCTCCGATAGCGCCGAACCAAAGAGCATTGCCTTTGTCCAGTGCGCCGGTTCCAGGGATCAGAATCATCTGCCCTATTGCTCCGGTGTCTGCTGCATGGGTTCGCTCAAGCAGATCACCTACGTTAAAGAACAGTACCCGGATGCTCAGATTTCCATGTTCTACATTGATATCCGGGCTATGGGATACCTTGAAGATTTCCTCGTCAAAGTTCAGGAAATGGAGAACGTTTC
The DNA here is from genome assembly GCA_013203045.1 of Chloroflexota bacterium. Lineage (GTDB taxonomy): Bacteria > Chloroflexota > Dehalococcoidia > SZUA-161 > SpSt-899 > JABMQN01. The sequence continues at coordinate 34,691 of JABMQN010000076.1, read as the reverse complement.
CCTAATCAAAGGCAAAGTTGCCAAGATCACCGAGGTAGCCAACGGTAACCTTAAACTTGAAGTTGAGGACATCGCACAGGGGAATAAAATCAGCCCTGAAGTGGATTTGGTGGTACTGGCCACCGGGCTTGTCCCTTCAAAGGTACCGGGGGACATCAACTATGATGAATACGGCTTTGTTGCCCCTGACAATATAGGGATTGTTGGCGCCGGATGCGCCAAGAAGCCAACCGATGTTTCCAACTCGGTAATGGATGCCACCGGGGCAACCATCAAGGCAATCCAATCCGTAGTAGGTGGAGGAGCATAATGGCTGAGAAGTTTGGATGTTATATTTGCAGTGGTTGCGGCATAGGCGACGCCGTCGATGTTGAAGGCCTGGCTGGCATTGCAACCAAAGAAGGCAAAGCCGCGGTTGGCAAAACTCACGCCTGCTTATGTAATGAAGAGGGCATAGCTCTCATAACTGGCGATATCAGTGGCGAAGGCCTTGATGGAATCGTCATCGCTGCCTGTTCATCGCGTGCCAAAGTTCAGGAATTCACTTTTGAAACGCCTGTATTTGTTGAACGCGTGAACCTCAGAGAGCATGTAGCATGGTGTCACACTCCGGGTGATGAAGACACCCAGATGCTAGCCGAAGACAATATTCGCATGGGATGCGTCAAGACTTCCAAGGCTTCACTTCCTGATGCCTATGAGCCGGAAGAAGAGTTCGGCAAAGATATTATGGTAGTCGGTGGCGGAATCACCGGAATTTGCTCCGCACTGGATGTTGCCAAGGCAGGCTATACCGCTCATCTGGTGGAGAAAGAACCAGCCCTCGGTGGTATGGTTAATAAACTGCACAAGCTTTATCCCAAGAGCTCACCGTATCAGGAACTGCAGGATACCGGAATTGAAGACAAAATAAAAGAAGTTGAAGCTAATTCCAGGGTTACTATTCACATCGGAACTGAGGTTGAAAAGACAGAAGGTAGCCCGGGCATTTTCAACGTTACCCTTAAAAACGGCGACACCTTCAAAGTTGGCGCCATTGTTCAAGCAACCGGGTTCAAACCTTACGATGCAAGCAAGCTGGAGAACCTTGGTTACGGCAAATCACCTGACGTCATCACCAATCTCCAAATGGAAGAGATGGCTCAGCGAGGCAGCATCGTGCGTCCATCCGATGGAAAAGAAGCCCAGAGTGTGGCTTTCATTCAATGTGCAGGTCAAAGAGATAAAGATCATTTGGCCTATTGTTCATCGACCTGCTGTATGACTTCGCTGAAGCAGGCACTTTACCTGACCGAACAAAACCCTGAGGCAGAGGCATACATATTCTATAAAGATATGCGAACCCCTGCCCAGTATGAAGATTTCTACAAGCGCGCTCAGGAGGAAACGGGCATTTTCCTGGCCAAGGGCGATGTGAACAGCATTTCACCGAATGGCGGCAAGATCACAGTTGAGGTCAATGATACCCTTCTGGGCGAAGATATCGCTGTAGAAGTAGACCTAGTAGTACTGGCGACAGGAATGGTTCCCAACTCCTTCCCCGAAACCCTTAAGACAGAATACGATCCGGAAACCAAGGAAGATGTTCCGGTACAAGAGGATTCCGGTATGTATGCCGAACCGGCTCTGGGCCTGGAATACAGACAGGGTCCCGAATTGCCTACATTGAAGTACGGGTTCCCGGATTCCCATTTCATCTGCTTCCCATATGAGACACGCCGAACCGGTATCTACGCCGCCGGTTGTGTGAGACAGCCACAGGATACCGCGGCATGTGCCGATGACGCTGCCGGTGCAGCATTAAAAGCTATTCAGTGCGTGGAACAGACTGCCAAAGGAATGGCGGTTCACCCCAGGACATGGGATAAATCCTTCCCCGAGTTGTTCATGCAGCGTTGTACCCAGTGCAAACGCTGTACCATAGAATGTCCCTTCGGTGTGTACAATGAGGACGAGAAGACCAATCCTCTGCCCAATCCGACTCGCTGCCGACGCTGCGGCATCTGCATGGGCGCCTGTCCGGAAAGGATCATTTCATTCAAGGATTACTCCGTTGATATCATCGGCTCGATGGTGAAGGCTATTGAGGTACCCGAAGAGGATGAGGAGAAACCGAGGATCCTGGCTTTCATGTGCGAAAACGATGCCTATCCGGCACTGGATACCGCCGGTATGAATCACATCCAATACAATCCGTGGGTCAGGGTTATCCCGCTGCGATGCCTGGGGTCGATCAACCTTATCTGGATCAGTGACGCTATGAATAAAGGGTTTGACGGCGTACTTCTGATCGGATGCGTCCATGGCGATGACTACCAGTGCCATTACATGAAGGGAAGCGAACTGGCCGAAACCAGAGCCAGCAAGATTGCCGAAACTCTGCAAAGGCTGATGCTCGAGGCCGAACGCGTTGAGGTTCACCAGTTGCAGATAGACGAATGGAACAAGGTTCCTCAGATTTTCGATGATTTCATGGAAACGCTTGAGCCATTTGGCCCCAACCCCATGAAGGATTTCTAAAACAAGAGTCCCCTCTTGAGAGGGGATTAAGGGGGGTGTCCCTTTACCGGTAGCAAGGGCGAATGACCATTCGCCCTTGCTGGTTCGGACAAATCACCCTCACCTTAAATCCTCTCCCTTCAAGGGCGAGGCAAAATAGAATCTAAGGAGAACAGGACATGAGTGTAGCTCCTGATAAAGAAACTGTTGATATCCTGCTGATGCAGGAAGAGGATCAAGCTCTATTCAAAATTTGTTACCAGTGCGGCACGTGCACCGGCACCTGCCCCTGGAACCTGGTCAGGAACTTTTCAGTACGTACTATTATGCATAAGGCCCAACTGGGTTTGATTGATTTTGGCGAGGAAGACATCTGGCAGTGCGCCACCTGCGGCGCCTGTGTTTCCCGCTGCCCTCGCGGCGTGGAGATCATTGATGTGATGCGGGCATTCCGTAAAATTATCGCCGAGATGGGCGTAGCCAAGGTCCCCGATTCCCTGCGCATGAGCGTTAAAAACATCGCCGCCCTGGGTAACCCCATGGGAGAACCGGATGACAAACGCGGCAACTGGATGGAAGCAGCCGGAGTAAAACCCTTCACCCCTGAAACCGAATACCTTTATTTTTCCTGTTGTGTTCCGGCCTTCGATGGCAAGATTCGCCGGATGGCCACCTCACTAACTGAAATCCTGAACAAAGCAGGAATCGATTTCGGTGCCCTTGGCAACGCGGAGAAGTGTTGTGGCGAAAGCGTCCGCAAGGCAGGAAGCGAATCCGTTTTCATGAGCCTCGCACAGAGCAATATCGAGGCATTTGCCGGAGCCAAGAAAGTCATCGCCACATCACCACACTGCTACCATACATTCAAGAACGAATATCCCGAGCTCGGTGCCGAATTCGAAGTGATGCATTATACCCAGTTGCTGGATCAATTGATTCAGGATGGCAAACTGACCTTCTCCAAGGAAGTCAAAGCCAAGGTTATTTATCATGATCCGTGTTACCTGGGACGTCACAACGACGAATATGAGGCACCACGCCGCGTACTTCAGGCTATCCCCGGCGTAGAATTGATCGAATTCCCTGACAACCGCCAGAGTGCTCTTTGCTGCGGCGGCGGCGGGGGAAGGGTCTGGATGGAGACCCCCGTGGGGGAAAGATTCTCTGAACTGAAAATTGAGCAGGCTATCGAGGCGGGAGCCGAGGTACTGGCAGTTGCCTGCCCATATTGCATGCTTATGTTCGATGACGCACTTCTAGTTACTGATAAAGAGGACGTACTCAAAATCAAGGATATTTCGGAACTGGTCGCAGAAGCGATCTAGCAGGGATCAGGTGTCAGGGAGCAGCCGATAGCTGACCCCCGAAAGCTGACAGCCATTCCGGAGGAATATATATGGACGAAAGGCAGCGTATCAAACCGGATAAAAAGTTCGTTGAAGAGGTAATGGGCCGTGGGGGGGACTCACTGAAAAAGTGTTATCAGTGCAGCACCTGCACCATCATGTGCCCCCTTTCACCGGATAACAGTCCTTTCCCCAGAAAAGAAATGATCTGGGCTCAATGGGGACTCAAAGAAAAACTCATCAATGACCCGGATATCTGGATTTGTCAGCGTTGCGGAGATTGCTCCGTTCATTGCCCACGAGATGCCAAGCCCGGCGAGGTAATGGCAGCCCTCAGAGAACAGGTTATCGCAAATTGTGCAGTACCCGGTTTCCTGGGCAAGGCATTTTCTTCGGCGAGGTATTTGCCGCTTTTACTTGTTATCCCTATTCTCCTGTTCATGGCATATTTATGGATTGGGGGAGATCTTCATTATCCAAACAACTTCATCCCGATACACGAAGAAACAGAGTTAACCGCTGATGTCGCAGTCGGATCGACTGTACTGCAAGTAGACGACGTTGAACACTTTGACGTTGGGCAGGAAATCATAATTAAAGACAAGAATAACGATGAAACAGCTACTATAGCCAGTATCAACGAAGAAGCTAGCTCGATCACTTTGGAAGAAAGTCTTGCCAATACCTATGCTCTCGAAGACAAAGCGGTTGCCGGAGAAAATGTTATCGTGCTCGATGATTTCATTGCCGACTGGCACGGCGATATTGGTATGTTCATTATGTTCGCTTTCGTATTTGGCGTGCTGGGACTCGGAATTCGCAAATTCTGGAAGGGACTGATGTCTTCCGTCCCGGAGACATCACGCACCGGACTGACACTGTTTCAGTGTCTGGTCGCCGCAGTGTTTGAAATCGCCAAGCATGCCAATTTCACAAAGTGTGAATCAAGTAAAAAAGTTTACTACGCCCACTTGGGAATACTCTATGGCTGTATTGCTTTGATTGGTGCCACCGGTATCACGTTCCTTTTACACTACTTGGCAGGTATGCACTCGCCATGGGGAATACTGAGCGCAACAAAAATCTTCGCGATCATAGGAACAGCGCTGGTTTCAGCCGGTTTGTTTTTAGCCATTTACAGAAGGCTGGCCGATCCCGATGCCGGCAAATCCAGCCTCGGCGATTGGTTCCTGCTGATAATGCTCTCTCTCGCTGTCTTAAGCGGGCTGGCCACCTGGCTCATAAGAGTCAGTGAATGGGAAGCAGGTACATACTGGGTTTACTTAATCCACCTGGTATTCATGTTTGAGTTCTTCATCTATTTGCCTTTCAGCAAAGCGGCCCATATCTTCTATCGGCTCACCGCTTCAACGTGGACCTACTATACAGGGAGAGGCCTCTGATAATATTCGGGTCCCACCAGCTAAACATTGAAGGCCCCATCTCAAAAAGATGGGGCCTTTTACATAGAAAAAAGACCCTCGTCTCAGTATTTTAGCCTAGCACTCAATGCGCATAAATACGATGACATTACTGCACAAACATGCAATAATGCACATGAATACGCACGGCGTTTGGCCGTTTGGCTAAGTTAAGAATGCTTAGTTATGCGGTAGTCCAACTGGATGCCTTAGACTTAAACTAGATCTGGAGGTGGATATTAAGACGATGATACCTGCCAAAGATATGCCGCAAACAGGGAACTCTGCGTCCTGAACGATATGCATTTGTTGAGTTCTGCAAGTTACGGCAGTGCTTGACTGCATTAACCATCCTTGGTGACCTGCACTTCTTCCCCTGAATTTTACCAACAGGGTAAGTATGTGCAGATTATTAATAGATAGATTTTTAAAAAGGAGCAATATATGGGGAAATTTCTCAAATCACCTGTTCTTGAAATTTCATTGATGCTGATACTCATTATTGTCGGGTATATAGCCATGGGTTTGATATCCGGTGGCATTGATACTCCTGATGACGGAATGTCAGCAAAAGCGATTACAATGGTACTCATAGGGTTTTTCCTGCTAAGTTTTGTGATTGCACTGATCGCAGTTATCGCTGGTATTGGCGGAGGAGTGATTTTCACTCCTATCATGCTGGCTTTTACCGATATCAACAGTCTTATCGTGAGGGCCACCGGCCTGATAGTAGCCATGTTCAGCGGACTGGTATCGACCGGGCCATTTATGAGAAGGGGGTTGGCCAATCTTAAGCTTTGTATCCTGCTGGCTACATCATATGGCATCGGCGCCTTCCTTGGTGCTACTGGCGCTATTATCATGGCCGATAGTATGGGAGAATCCGGAGAAGCCATAATCAGACTGGCGCTGGGAGGCATCGTTATTTGTATTGCCGGCTATTTCGTCTGGGGTGGGACCAAGATGGAATGGCCTGAAATTAAAAAAGTGGATAACTTCACCAAAAAACTTGGCATCCCGATGCCCTATTATGAGGCATCAATGGGCAAGGTGGTCAATTATGAGGTCACCAGGGCTGCGGCTGGAATGGGAGCCATCCTGTTTGTTGGAATCCTTTCCGGTTTCTTCGGTATGGGTGGTGGATGGGCTGCTGTCCCGGCAATGAATATGGTCATGGGTGTACCGCTCAAAGTGGCAGCCGCCTGCAGCGGCGTATTGCTGGGAATGGGCGACTGTATCGCCGTCTGGCCTTATCTTCTCAAAGGCGCTATCATCCCGTTGTTTGCCGCGCCATGGCTGGTGGGGCAAGTTCTGGGTGGTATCACCGGTGCCCACCTGCTCATCAAGATCAAAGCTGGGTTCGTCCGTTTCATACTCATTGGACTGCTTTTCTTCACCAGTTTTGCGCTAATCACCAAAGGGCTTTTCAAGCTTGAAGTAATAGGTGAAGTGCCAATTGCAGTCAATGGGGGAGTGTTCCTGGTTATCATAGTACTTGTTGTACTGGCAATCATGGGTAAGTTTCCTAACCCGATGAGGAGGTCATCATGATAGAAAGACCTGCAGTACCGCTTTCTCAAAGAGTATTCGGTGAAGTTGTATATTGGATTACGATATTATGCGCTATCCTGTGCATAGTCGGGCCGGTGGTCGCATTTGTTGATATGGACGAAAATGTCCTCAACCCGCATTTTCTGATGCAGGACATCTTTGATGGAATGGCAGCAGAATCTGTCATAGAGATAGATGCGGATATAACCGCTGGTGAGACAGTATTGCACCTTAAGGACACCGGTGATTTTGAAACAGTCATGGATAACCTGAGAGATGAATCCGGGATAGCGCTGATTCAAAGTGTGAGCGCCGGTGATACTGTGCTCAGTATAGAGAGAATCAAAGATTTCGAGGTTGCCCAAACAATCCTGATTGAAGCTAAAGATGTAGAAGAAGTAGCTATCATCGCCGCTATTGACCAGAGCGCTAAAACAATAACCATTGCCGCCGGTTTGATGAATAGCTATGCTATTGAAGCTCAAGCAGAGGTAACCACAATCGACGAGCCTGTTATCGTTATCAAGGATGATCACAATCAGGAAACAGGTATTGTGCGGGCGATTGACAAAGAAGCAGGCACCGTTACCCTGATGATCGGTGTTGACCAATCATACTCAAAAGACGCTCATGGAGAAGTCGGTGAAGAAACCATTTGGCAGGACGCAAAGGACGGCGTAGCGGGCGGCCATTTCTGGAAGGACAACTTCACCACTGGCGATGGACTTACCCAGTTCGGGCTGTGCCTTGGCTGCGCCTGTGGATTCTTTGCTACGATAGCAGCCGGACTGATTTTTCTGTTCAAGGAGAAATCGTATGGCTGGGCAATCGGGTCATTCTGGATCGCTTTTATGATTGCTGTTTCGGCAATCGGGCTCATAGCATTGCACTAGACAATATGACCGATTATAATATTCTGATCGCAGGGGGAAAGAGGAGGATACTATGGCCATTGTTACCATATCCAGAGGAACCTACAGCGGTGGACAGGCAATAGCTGACCGCGTCTCTAAAGAACTGAACTACCACTGTATAACCAGGGAAGAATTACTGGCAAAAACAGCTGATCAATTCAAAATACCACAGGAAAAACTAAGCGTAGCGATGGCCAGCAAGCCGGGCTTTCTGGAAGGGCATAAACTCAGAAGAATCCATTATATCGCATACATCCGAGCCGCACTGGTCAGGATGGTCAAAGAAGAGAATGTAGTCTACTCTGGGCTAGCAGGGCACTTGCTTTTGCACGATGCCCCCAATGTCCTGAAGGTTAAGGTTATCGCCGATATGGAGTACCGCATAAAAGGGGCCATGGAACGAGATAACCTCAGCCGGGACGAGGCGATAAAAGACATCAAAAAAACAACTAATGACCGCAATAAATGGGTAAAGTCAATTTATCACGTGGACAGGAATGACCCAAGAGGATATGACCTCGTTATTAACTTGGAGCATATGACACTTCCTACCGCATGCGAAGTAGTGTGTGCTGTAGCAAGGCACCAGGAATTCCAGCCAACCCCCGATACTCAGAAAAAGATGACCGATCTGATATTCGCGTCCGACATCAGGGCCAAAATAGCGCTGGACAGGGATATCACAGATCACGATATCGAGATTGACGCAGACGGCGACACCATTCATATCTGGGGAACGGCAGACTCACTGGATGATGCGGACAGAATCAGGGAATTGGTTCGTCATCAACCTGGTGTAAAAGACATTGAATCACATCTGCGCGCACAGATGCAAACACGACTTCACTGGTAATGTACTCCTGTATCTGCAAATTGTTCACCAAACATAAGCGCCTCGGATAAAAACTCGGGGCGCTTTTTGCTTTATATCTTCATTGACATCGTAATCACTAATTCATATACTCACCTTGAATGCGCTTCAAAGACTTTAAATTCAACCTCAGTGAGCTGGCCGGATCGATAGGAGATTTTGGAACCCTCATCCCCCTCTCTATTGCACTCATTACTATCAACGGACTCGGATTCACCCCGGTATTTCTGATGGTAGGCCTTTTCTATCTTCTGGCGGGACTATACTTCAAACTCCCGATTCCGGTTCAACCCCTCAAAGTTGTTGCGGCTATTGCGATCGCCTCTCCAGACAAGGTTACTCCCGAAGTTCTATCAGCTACGGGGATACTCTTTGGTGTTTTCCTTCTTGTCCTGGCCCTCACAGGAGCGATTGACTGGGTTTCAAAGCTGTTCACCAAACCCATAGTTAGAGGGATACAGCTAGGACTGGGATTCGTTCTCATCACCAAGGGGATTAGCTTTATCAAAGAAAAAGACCTTTTCATTGAAGACTTGACCAACGAAGCTGCTATCGGTAGTGTACCGGTCAACCTGATCATCGCAATTATTGCTATTGTACTGGTCCTCTTGCTTCTTAATAGCAAACGGTTTCCCGCAGCACTGGTGATTGTAGGAGCAGGAGTTATTGTTGGTGCGGCCTACGGAGCATTTGAAGACACTAAGTGGGATTTCGGCCCTACCGATATAGACCTGTTCACACCGGAATTAAGTGATTACTGGATAGCATTATATTTGCTGGTCATCCCGCAAATCCCTCTCACTATTGGGAATGCGATCATCGGCACTACCGATACGGCAAGAAATCTTTTCGGAACTGATAACGTAACCAGAAGAGCGACGAACAGAGGGTTTTGCACCAGTATGGGGCTGGCTAATATCCCGGTCGGGTTCCTGGCAGGAATGCCCATGTGCCATGGAGCCGGAGGACTGGCTGCCCACTACCGATTTGGAGCCCGAACCGGCGGGGCCAATATCATGATTGGACTATTTTTCGTGATCATCGCCCTGGCTTTTGGTATTGTGGGGATCTCTATCCTCTCCTCAATCCCCTACGCTGTGTTGGGTGTCTTGCTCCTCTTTGCAGGGATTGAATTAGCCCTCCTCGTCAGAGACGTGACTGAGAAGGAAGACCTATTCGTGGTCTTTCTGATTGCAGGAATCGGGCTTGCCACCACCAACATGGGAATCGCCTTTGGAGCCGGGATCATTGTCGCCCAACTTATCCGGTGGGCAAACATACGGATTTGATCCGCAGCCACGCGGTCAATATACCTCCAAGTTTGCATCTTTCCGAAATATAAATTAACCTAGAATCAGGGTTAAATAACAAGGGAGACAATTATGCAAATCACTAAAAATAAGGTCGCCACTTTTGATTTTAAGGTTACTAACGAAAAAGGTGAGGTGCTGGACAGCTCAGATCAGATTGGGCCATTTGAATACTTACATGGAATTGGGTTTTTAATACCTGGCCTGGAAACTGAGATGGAAGGGAAAGCTATAGGGGATAGTTTTTCTGCGACAATCCCTCCGGCGCAGGCATACGGAGAACGAGATGAATCGATGGTTCAAGTACTACCGCCGGATGCAATGCAAGGTATAGATGTAGAGGTCGGTATGCAACTGGAGGCAGGAGATGACGGGGGCTCTCGAATTGTAACCATAACAAAAATAGATGACAGCGGTATCACTATTGACGGAAACCATCCTTTGGCAGGACTTACCCTGAATTTCGATGTTACTATCGTCGATATCCGCGACGCCACTCTGGAAGAGCTGGAACAAGGCCATCTTCATATGCCCGGAGGATGTCATGACGAATGCGGCTGCGATGATGAATGCGATGACACGTGCGGCGGTGGCCACTGCCACTGAGGGCGTTAGAAGAAATACTCGGTCCGGAATTCTCATTTAAAAAGGGGGGGCCTGATTGCTAAGGCTTCCCCTTTCTTCGTTTGCAATCCTTAGCAGCAATTATACTGCCGCCTTTTTTTCGAAAGCATGGCTTTCGCACTCCAAAAAGATTAGAGCCAGAAATATACGGCAAGGAACCCAACCACACTCAATACAATCGTGTAGGGCAGCGCCAGCAATACCATACCCGGCTGATTGCTCTCGTCCATATCCAGAACCCATTCAACGACCGGCTGGAACAACTCCTGTTAGTGAATCACGATACCACACCTTCGGAGTCCACTGAGCAGAGTCGCGCGCCTTTTCTTAATCCATGCATGAGTCATTATCATAGTTGTCCAGACTTGTCCGGGATTACAGTAGATCACAGCAAAGGAGAGGTATCAGGCAACTTGGAGGAACCCTGTTTCCGACCGCATGCACGCAGGAGGTACAGTGCCCCGATTATCCCCATGATCAACGAACTTGCCAAGATGAAGATCTTGGCAGATGAAACCAAGTCGGCATCTTCAAAGGCCAGGTAGGCAATGAAGATGGACATTGTGAAGCCGACACCTCCGAGCATCGCTGCGCCAAAGATATGTTTCCATGAAATCGCGGCCGGCTTTTGTACCCATCCCATACGCGCCGCAAAATACGTCGCACCTACGATTCCCAACGGTTTACCCACAACAAGCCCCAGGACTATTCCCAGACTCACCGAATTGAAAACTGAGGAGCTTAAGCCTGAGATTTGAACTCCGGCATTGGCCAGGGCAAAAATGGGCATCGCAATGAAGGCACTGATTGGGTGAATCCGATGCTCCAACCGTACCAGCGGATTCTGAACAGCCTCATAAGCATCCTCCAGTTTCTCCAGCGAGTCCTGTTGCTCCGAGGTCAGAAGCATGTCCTTACGATTAAACCCACTTCGATCGAATGAATTCAATTCGCCGCGGCATATATCCAGGAACCTGTTGCTGTCGATTCTTGCGCGCACCGGAATCGTTATCGCCAGCAGCACACCTGCTATGGTGGGATGGATGCCGGATTCCCATACCCAAAACCACAACACAATGCCCAACACCAGATAAGGCAATATCTCATTGATGCCGGTGCGGTTGAGCATAATGAGCCCAACAAGAGTGATTCCCGCGTAGCCAAGAGCCGCCAAATCCAGGGAACTGGTGTAAAACACGGCAATCAGAATTATTGCCCCTAAGTCGTCCACCACGGCGAGTGAAACGAGAAAGACCTTCAATGCCGAAGGAATCCTGTTGCCAAGCAACAATAGTACCCCCAGCGCAAAGGCGATGTCGGTAGCCATCGGAATACCGAACCCTGAGATATCCCCTCCACTTTGACGATTCACTAGGAGGTAAAAGAGCACTGGCACAAGCATGCCACCCAGCGCCCCCACAAGCGGAAAGGCTGCTTTGCGGAGGGTCGAGAGCTCTCCCACTACCAATTCTCGTTTAATCTCCAACCCAATCAGGAGAAAAAAGATGGCCATGAGGCCGTCATTTACCCAGTGGCTCAAATCCATTTCAAGCTTGTGATCACCGATTGAGAGACCACCGGATGTATGCCACAAATCAAAATACGAGTCCGACCATGGGGAGTTTGCCAGTATCATCGCCAGCAGGGCAGCGCCAAAGAGCAAGAAGCCACTATAGGCTTCTTTGGCCAGGAAATTCTCGATGACGACGAAAACGTGGGATTTCGTTTTGTCTCGTTTGCTATCAATCTGTTTCACGGCGTTTACTCGAAATAAATCGGCTATTTAGAGTACACTCTTAAGGTTAGGACCTTGCAGTTAGCGCCCCGGCTGTGAAGCAGGAATTGGGTGATGGCCTGATTGCACCGTCGAGGGGAACGACGCCCCAGAATATTCCTGCCGAAGGCCCGATAGAGAGATCCTGCCATTTCTAATATCTGTTTGTGCTTTATTTTCTGTAATTGTACTGTATTGAATCCCAAAAAAGAAAGCCTCCCGAAAGAGGCTTTCTTATGATTGAATTCGTATTATAGCGATTGGACGCGATGGTTACAAGTCGCGCTAATCGTCTTCAGAGAGAGGCCAGGACCGGCGTTTTCTGAGTTCGACTTTATATCCCTGTTTGGTCAAGTCATTAATTAAAGGATCAGATTCTTTGGTTACCACTTGCACAATCAAGTCGCGCTTTCCTGTTATTGGTGAATCATCCACATGGATCACTTCAAGCTTCATTCCATGTTGCTCAATCAACCCGGTGACTTGACTGATCTGTCCAACTTCCCCGCAATCATGGATATGAAGACGGACACCGGGCTTTCCCAGCCCAAGCAGGGGGCTCAGGATTCGATAGATGACATCATTGGTCGTAACAATACCTACCGGTTTATACTGGTTATCCACTACTACCAGGCACCCGACTCTATTTTCCTGGGCCAGAGCCATAGCGCTCTCGACTGTGATATCAGGCGTGACGGTTAACACTTCCGGATGCATCAATACCCCAACCGTCAGTTTGGAAAGCGTATTCGCCATCTCTTTTGAACTCGATCCGGTTGACGCGGACGGTAACCCAGACGCAACCGCCCTTTCTCCTAAAATTCCCACCAATATGTTATCATCATCGACCACCGGTAACCGGCGTATCCTGTGCGCATACAGCAAGCGCGACGCGCGGGCAACCGGGGTCCCCGTGGTGACGGTTACCAGCTTGGTTGTCATAAATTCACTGACATACATCGATCAATATCCTGAGTTGAGTGCTACCCGCTAGGGAGCAACCATCAACATAAATACGAATCCAAACAGTCCGACAGTTTCGCAGATACCCATAGCGATGATCATGTTTACAAGGCCCTTGCCTTCACCTTCAGAAAGAGCCCGTATTCCTGCGGCTCCAATTTTACCCTGCATCCAGGCGCTGAACAGTTCGGCCAACCCTGCACCTATTCCAATGCCAAACAAAGTACCACCATTATGCATAACCGTGTCAGTTATTCCCGTTTCCGAATTGTCACCAACGAGAGCAGTCTTTAGCACAACAAGCATAAGCACAAAAGCATAGATCGTCTGTGAAAGCGGCATACCAGTCAGTATTATGTATTGGAAATTTAATGATTTGCCCGCCTTGGCTTCCTTTGCCCACGCACCGGCGGCCGCTCTACCTGCCGCCCCAATACCCAGCGCACTGCCTATAGCGGCCAGTCCCAGCGCCAAACCCATACCAGCCTGTCCCAACATCACTGAAGTCGATGCTGCATCCATAACTCAATTCTCCTTATGTCTTGATTTTAGCAAACGGCGCATATGCATAGCCCGACCATTGAACACCTGCATTGCCCGAAAATTCCAGCATATTCAAACGAACACCATGTGCGAAGATGGCAATCAAGCACAATGCAATGTTCAGAAGATGTCCCACCACGATGATCGGCGCCGCAAGCGCCCATTGCCATGCCACCGAACCAGCGACTGTTGCTCCGAGGTCATTGAAGGCAAATGCAATATAGTAACTCGCCATCCCAACCGCCATGAGCCGAATATAGCTCATGGTATCCCCGAAAGTGCCAATTAATGGTAAAAGACTTGAAGCAAACCCTACCAGCATTCTCTTTAATGGATTTCGATCAGGTGCTCCAAATAGCACCACGAGTGCAAGCCCTCCGGCAAGAGCCCCAATAAGCACAGAACTCGAAACCGGAGCGCTCTCGAAAAACATTCCCCAGATAACACCCAGCATACTAACCAAGATCACGGACCATCCTATCTCTGCCAGAGTGCGTTGATCGGGGAGTAACGCAAGTGCACGGCGAAGATGCGCTGAAACTAAATGAACGGTACCCAGCAGGAAGCTTATTTGAATTAATAGCTCACGTGATGCTTCGCTATCCTCCCTCCACAATGGAGCTTCCATCATGACCTGCCCTACTGTCGCCCACATCCCATCTCCGGCCCGTAGCGCTGCATAGGTCGCCTGCTCATCGCCATCGACAAAGAATCCGCCGGCTCTGGCCATCGTTTCCGGCCCAAGGCCGAAAAAGTTTGCAGTGAGTATACCCCATATCAGTGTCATAGCTCCAAAAACAATGAGTAAATGAGTTCCCTCTTTACCCATCTTGCTTACCAGCTTACGATACATGAAAACACCGAGCAACAGGAACAAAAGCCCGTAACCGCCATCGCCGATAAGCATGGCCGCAAAGATAGGCAGGGCAATCATGAAGAAGGCAGATAAATCCATTTCCCGATATCCCGGGAACGTATTGAGCATGTCGAACAACCCCTTAATAGGGGTCGTCCATTTGGGATACTTGATCAGTGTGGGAGGCAATTCGTCCTCTTCCGGTTCGTTTATGCGAATGCCGGCCGTGATGCCGGCAGCTTCAAGATCAGAGGAAAGGGTATCGCATTTATCAACAGGAGCCCAGCCTTGAATGGCAAAGAAGTCTTCTTCTGTCAATGCCCCGTTGGAAGCTATACTGCAGAGAGCTTTTTCCTCCAGTTCAGACTGCATCGACTCTAGCTCAGGAATAAAACTGGCAAGTTGGGCCAGCCTGTCTGTGGACTGCTTCCGTTTCGAATCGATATCAGCAGCCTCAGCACGAATTGAGGGATTGTCTTTCACGGGCAAAGGAATGAGCTCGGCATCTTCAGGAACCTGGGCATTGCCGGATCGATCAATTACGGCAACAACCACTTTCCCGCCATCATCACCCTGAATTACGCTGGTAAATTCAGCTTGTACTTGATTTGCGCCTTCCTTGGATAAAAGATAGAATTCCGGTAATACACCGGCCGATTTGAGTATCTCAAAATCCTCAAGAGCAATGTCACCCCAAACCTTCTGCTGTTCCAGTTGCCGGTAGAGAGATGAAAGTCGATTATCGTTTTCTGCTTGAGTTCGCTGGATGGCAAGTATTTCCTCAGCCGCTTCCCGGGCAGTGATATCCATCACCGGCTCGACAGGTTCAATCTCTGAAACAATCTGTATGGCACGCCGAACACTATCCAGAGACATGGCAATTTCTGCCCCGGCGACGGCCTGTGCAGGATCGAGCGGAACTATATGCAGTACGCCCAGATCATGCATCGTTTCCAGCAACTGCTCACTATCAACTCTGCGAACAACCGCCTGGACTTTTCTCATCTTTACAATCATTGCTTTTCTCTGTCATTCCCGCGAAAGCGGGAACCCTGAATATGTCATTCCGGCCATGTCCGTCGTATATAGTACTATGGCAGGCGCGACCTCCGAGCCGGAATCCACTTTCCCATTGCCCCTCTGGATTCTGACGTGCCGTCGCCTGAGCGGCTATGGCGCGTTGGAGACTTCCGTCAGAATGACATTATAATGTGATATACACTAGCCTGCCTGACCTTCCGTCTCATCAAGCTTATTCTTGGCGATCTTGGCCCGGCCTACTGCCGAAGTCATCTCATCACCCAATTGAATCCGAATCCGGCGAATGTTTTCCCTGGATTCCGGTATTTTCACCTTTTCAAACAGATTGACTCTTTGTACGATCTTGGTCAATTCCTTTTGTAACAAATCAGTTTGCCGTTGCAGGATATCCAATCGAGCTCTTCGCTTGTTGACTTCGCGCAGATCGGTCAGCGCCATGTCCACCCAGGCAGGTGTGGCAAATAGACTATAATTAGCTTCAGGGAAAACCACATCCTCAAAAACCGGGATAGCCACACCGGCAACATTCGAAAAAGACGTCTTGATTTCCTTAAATTCGGCCAGAGCCGGAATATTGACCCCCGCCATGTCATTCATGACAGCTTCATAACTCTGAAACCTCTGCCGAGCCTTCGCTTCTGCTTTAACCGCTTTCTGGCGCTCTTTCTCAATCTGCCGCATAGTCATTTGCAGTTGCTGCTGTTTAAGTTTGAGCATAGGTAAGTAACGCTCAAAACGAGTCTTTGCGTCACGCTGGCGTTTAAGTTCCGGTCGGGTGAGTTTTATTTTTTCGGACATTTTTAATATATGGAGTGCGCAAGTTCAACTTGCACTATTTAAATGCGGAAGCTTAGTTTCCGCACTCCAAGTTAGTCAGTAACCAATTCCTTCGGCCAGTGAGCCTCGATGATGGAACGGCGAAGGCCGATCTCTTCCGGTTCAAAGCATTCGGCCAGGATTTCCCAGCACCGGTCAAGCGCTTCAAACAAAGGAATATTCACCGAAAGGTCCATTATTTTTTCTTCAAAAAGTACGCCATACCTGAGCAGCGCACCGTCCCAGCGGCTCATTTCAAAGCCCATATCACGCTTTTCCCGGCTTTCTTTACACTGGGCATAAAGCTGCAGGCAACCATCCATGATCGCCCGATGGTCATCGCGAGAATCGCCATTGACCTGCTGTTTGAGACGGGAAAGCGATCCGAACGGTTCGATCCGTCCGTTTATCAAATAGAACTGCCTTCCGTAATGTATCCGGTATTATCGGGAACCGGGTGGGTCACATCATCGCCGGGCATGGTGGTACAAGCCAGCAAAGTCATTGAACCGGCACCATCAAAATCGACCGCCTTCTCATATCGTCGAGCCAATTGAGTGTAAAGGTCACCCGGATAACCACGGTTCGAAGGAATCCGTTCCATGATAATGGCGATTTCCTTGAGCGCATCCGAAAATGCCGTCATATCGGTGAGCAACACCAGTACGCTTTTACCCTCCAGGGCAAACTTCTCACCAACAGCCAGGCACATATCGGGAACAAGTAGACTCTCTACCACCGGATCTGCGGCGGTATGAATAAACATGATGGTACGGCCAAGCACGCCACCCTCTTCAAAGGTGTTGCGGAATTTGAGATAGTCATCATGGCGCAATCCCATACCACCCAGGATGATGACATCTGCCTGGGCCTGCAAACCAATGCGAGCCAGCAACTCATTGTACGGCTCACCGGCAACCGAGAATATGGGCAGCTTTTGGGATTCTACCAGCGAGTTGAATACATCGATCATCGGGATTCCGGTATGAACCATCTTGTCCGGCATGCTACGTTTCACCGGATTCACCGGTGGTGAGCCAAGCTCAATGGGATCGGCCTGAACTTCAGGCCGCTTGTCACGGGGTCGACCGGAACCATCAAAAACCCGGCCAAGCAATTCGTGGCTGAAGGGAACTTGCATGGGATGCCCAAGGAACTGTACCCTGTCACTGGTGGAGACCCCCTGGGTTCCTGCGAACACCTGAAGGCTAACGCGGTCGGCATCGATACGAATAACCTGCGCCAGTGATGTCCTGGTACGTGACGTAACGATAGCCAGTTCTTCATATCCAATACCGGCCGCAATTACAGTGACTACGTTACCGGCAATACGGGTGATCTCATCGTAATACTTTCTCATTGTTCCCTTCGCCCTTTCCTGGCAATGAAATTATCGATCTCACCAAGGATTTTGTTATACTCGTCGCCGTTGAAGGCGGCATAGTTCCAGTTTCGGTATCTATCGGTAACCCGAACCAGAACCCGGCGAGCTTCGTCTTTATCTTCAAAAGCAAAATCCAGATCAATGATATCGATCACTTTATCAAAAACAGCCTGCTGCCTTTCAGCGTTGGTGGCGGCATCAATATCATCGAAAGCATTCTGCTGCAGGTACACACTATCAAAAAACTCTGCCTTGAGCGAAGTGGTGAAGTCTTCCACTGAAGTACCCTCTTCGCCGACAACTGTCATCATCTGCTTAATTTCATTGCCACGGCGCAAAAGAGCCTGTATCTTGCCAGTTTTTTCCGGGGGAATAATTCCCTGATATTTGCTCCAGGAGTCAAGCGGGTCAATAGCCGGGTAACGCCGGGCATCACTGCGGGAACGCGAAAGACCGTGGAATGCGCCCACCACCTTGAGAGTCCCCTGTGTGACCGGTTCCTCGAAGTTACCGCCTGCGGGACTTACCGTGCCTCCAATTGTCA
Organism: Chloroflexota bacterium; assembly: GCA_013203045.1. Taxonomy (GTDB): domain Bacteria; phylum Chloroflexota; class Dehalococcoidia; order SZUA-161; family SpSt-899; genus JABMQN01. The sequence continues at coordinate 16,234 of JABMQN010000076.1, read as the reverse complement.
GTGAACCCGTTGTGCCATCGTTAAGCCTGACAATAGCAGCCCTTTCATAGAAGCTGGCAATGCGGCTTTCCAGATAAGCCGGGAAAGCCTCTTCACCGGGTATCTCTTCAAGTCGGCCGGAAACCTCACGCATGGCCTGAGCCCAGCGGGAAGTCGAATCGGCCAGCAATATTACATTCAAACCCATTTGCCGATAGTATTCGCCAAGCGTTGCCGCTGTGTAGACAGAGGCCTCGCGGGCAGCCACCGGCATGGCTGAAGTGTTGCATATTATAATAGTACGTTCCATCAGTGATTTGCCGCTTCGAGGGTCTATCAATTCCGGGAATTCCCGCAGGGTTTCCACCACCTCACCGGCACGTTCACCGCAAGCAGCGATGATCACAATATCCACCTCAGCATAGCGAGACGTGATCTGCTGCAACACTGTCTTGCCGGCACCAAACGGTCCCGGTATACAGTAGGTTCCACCGCGAACAACGGGGAACATGGAATCGATTATGCGCACCTGAGTTACCAGAGGCTCTACCGGCATCAATCGTTCTTTGGAGACATTCAGGGCCACTTTGACCGGCCAATTCTGTTGCATGGTCACGGAACAGGTCTCACCCGATGAGTTTTTCAGAACAGCGATTTCCTTTTCGACAGTATAGGAGCCCTGCCCAGCAATGCTTTCCACGGTCCACTGGCCCTGTAAAGTGAATGTCGCCATAATCTTGTGGGTGAAAATTCCTTCCGGCACTGTCCCGAGAGTATCGCCGGCAGAGATAGTATCGCCCACCGCTACAATCGGAGTGAATTCCCATTGGGTGTCAGTTGGCAAGCCGTGAATATAAAGTCCGGGTTTGAGGAAGAACCCCACTTCTTTGGCTACCGCCGGTAACGGGTTCTGCAGACCGTCATAGATTTGACCCAGAAGCCCCGGCCCGAGAGTGACCGAAAGCATGTTCTCGGTGAACTCAACCACATCTCCATGTTTGAGGCCTCGTGTTTCCTCAAAGACCTGAAGGTCAGCAAGTTGCCCTCGAATGCGGATCACTTCACTCAGCAGTTTTGTGCCATCAGCGCGGACACAATACCCCACCGAATTCTGCACCACCCGTCCTTCTGTTTGCGCGATTACCAGATTACCAAATATAGCAATTATTCTCCCATTCACCGTCTCATCCCCTCAATTAAATTCAATTTGCCCTCGCCTTTTCTGTTTGAGCCGGAACATCCCGGCTTAAACGCTGCCATCGCTGCAGCAACATCAATTTGGCGCCATAGGCAACGAGTTCATCATTTTCGAAGGTGAACCACCCGTCATTTTCACCGAGCCACTTCCATCGGGCCTCATCCAATACACGAAGACCGGCAAACGGATCTGAAGCTGCCGTCCATTCATTGATCACCTTGGAGAAATCCTCTTTGGCGCTACCAATATCCGGGACAACCAGATATTCCTGAGGGTCGAGATTCAGAGCCTTGGCTCTTGCCTTCACCAGTGCATTTCGCATCCCAACTTCATATCCGACCCACTCGCTTAAGAAACTGTTCCTATTTTCAGTGGCTGTGTTCGCAGCATACCTATAATATAATGCCCACAAATCATCGGGTGCAGGTTGAGAAGCAGTGTCTTCTGAAGATACAAGATACTCGGGTAATGGCTCTTCATCCCTGGCCTGGGGCGCAGTCAGAACCACCGGTTCTACTTCATCCAATTCGCCGGAAAGGAATGCCTGCCTTTGGAGCAGATCATCACTAAGAAGAAGCGCCTCCAGTAAAGGCCGATTCTCCCCACCTTCGATCACCTGTTCCAGTAACCTGGTCAGAGTCATTGGAGGCGTAGAACCCAACTCGCCCAGAGTCGGCAGAGCGGATAGCAGATACAGGTTATCCCCGGACATGGGAAGGATTTATGTTCCCTCCCTCGACTGATTAGCCTGTCTGATGACTTCGCGAAGGCTGGGGCTTACAAGCTGCATCAGGGTATCAACTATCGAGTCTTTGGTGACTTCAATCGTTGCGCCATGCAGGCTGAATTCAAATCCGGCCTGACGCAGTTCACCTTTGAGGTCAATTCCACTTGTATCATCAATAGCAGATATGCGCAGTTTTTCAATAGCCCAATCAGTAAGCTGCTTGTGCATTTCAGGGGAGACACTGATTTTCATCGGGGCATAGCTTTCAATCTCAGCTTCAAGATAACGGCTGACGATAGACTGGATCAGTCCTCTGAGGAATTCCGCATCGTTGAGTTGAGATTCCACCAGACCTGTCAAAACTGCCTGCAATGCTTTTTCCAGCGAATCCCGCAGTTTCAGGGTGGCATCACGGGCAGCCAGTTCCATCTCCGTGCGGCTGCGAGCCAACATACTTTCCGCTTCTGCATTAGCATCAGCAATTATCTTTTCGGCCTGTCTTTTCGCATCAGCTACAATCTGCTCGGCTTGCTGCTGAGCATCGCTGCGCAACTGATCAGCCTGACGCTTCCCCTCTTCCACACCCTCGGATTTTAATTTAGTAACAAAGGATTCGATCGTGTCGGTCATGTTGCCCCTCTAAAATCATAGACCCATTGCGAGTGTCTTGTCAATTTTCGGTCGCACTAACCAATAATGTTCCACTGGTGGTAAACATCGTATAAAGTACGTCTCGTTTTACACCTTGGACCTCTCGCACCCCTCGATTGAATAAGTTAAAATAGGGTAAATGGAACGTGAAAATGTGAGAACAATCCCCTGAAAAAGCCCTTGACCTTGGTTATTTGCCGTGCTATTCTCTCCTTGTCTTAAAATCCCCTACGATCAACCTTCCTATTGTACATAATAAATATTCGCTAGTAAGGAGCCCTTGTAAAAACATGACTAAATCAGCCAACGAAATCTGGGATGCGGCTCTGGGTGGGTTGGAACTACAAGTAACAAAGGCAAATTACCAGACATGGCTAAAGGATACAATCGGGATTTCATGTGATAATGGATGTTTTATAGTTGGTGCCCCAAACACATTTGCTGTCGAATGGCTAGAGAAAAGGCTTCGGCATCTTATCAAAAAGACCTTGGCCAGTGTAATAGGTCAGCCCGTTGAAGTTCAATTCGAGGTCTGTCAGGAACCGCAATCTGAAAGTCCTCGTCCAATTCCAACCAACGGCAACAGACGAACAAATCACGCATCGTTTAGCCCGAAATATACGTTCCCATCCTTTATTGTTGGAAGCTGCAACCGGTTGGCACATGCTGCCGCTTTGGGGGTGGCAGAAAACCCTGGCACTGTTTACAATCCGCTTTTCGTTTACGGTGGAGTGGGATTGGGCAAGACTCACCTTTTACACGCCATAGGCCACAAAGTGCAAACGAATGCACGCCGGGTGATCTACGTTACCGCCGAGCAATTCACTAACGAGTTTATTACCGGTATCCGGGAAAAGAGTACCGAGGATTTCCGCAATAAGTACCGCTCCGCAGATGTGCTCTTGATCGATGATATCCAATTCATCGCCGGCAAAGAGCAGACTCAAGAGGGCCTTTTCCATACTTTCAATGATCTGCATACCGCTGACCGCCAAATCATTCTCAGCAGCGATCGCCCTCCCAAAGCGCTCTCGCTTCTGGAAGACCGTCTGCGTTCAAGATTCGAATGGGGTCTTATGGTCGATATTCAACCGCCCGACTTCGAAACCAGAATCACTATTCTTCAAGGTAAGGCCGCGGAACTGCGAGTAACCCTGCCCCACGATTCATTGCACATCATCGCCCGGAAGGTACAAAACAATATACGGGAACTCGAAGGAGCATTAAACCGCGTTATCGCTTACGCAAAATTGACCAACTCCGCCATTACCCCTGAGCTGACCACTTCTGCACTTGCGGAAATAGCATCCGATGAATCCAGGTTCTCCCTCACAATGGACGAAGTGATCAACATGACTGGCGCGCATTTTGGACTTGCGCCAGAAGCCCTGTTTAGCAAGAAAAGAGATAAGGCCGTTGCCCTCGCCCGCCATGTAGCCATGTACCTTATGAGGGAAGAAATGGACGCCTCATGGACAGATATTGGCAGAGCCCTGGGCGGGCGCGATCATAGCACTGTCCTGCATGGACATCAGAAAATCTCCTCAGAGATTGAAGCTAGTTCCGCTCTTCGCCGAGAGATACTGGAGATTAAAGAAGCTCTCCACGCCAATGGCGTTCATTGAAAATACCCTCTCTTGCTAAAATCGTGGATAAGTCCCATTTTTTCGTGGATAACCTGCTGGGACTGTGGATAAGTTCGCCGGCATGGGGGTTTTCACCAATTTTCAATTAGGGTTTTCCCTTACATGTATACCCTCATGTTTTCCCCACGGTTTTCTTCTAAACTTTCCTTCTATATCCACAAGGACTTACACAGCGTTTCGAGACTGGTATACTTACTTATCCCAGTCCTCCCAGTCCCTCCGTTCCTTATTAGTATTGTTTATATTCTCTTTATCTAATTTGATATATTATAAATGTTCAAACTATAATAGAATAAATACTCGGACTGATTTGGCCAATGATTGACAGAATTGAGATATATATACACTCTGGAAAAGGTGGGGCTGGGATGGTGAGCTTCCGTAGAGAGAAGTTCATGCCGTTTGGGGGTCCGGATGGAGGGGATGGAGGAAATGGGGGGGACCTGATCCTGGTTGCAGATCGAGGCATAACAACACTGAGTGACTTAAGACGCCACAAACACTATAGGGCAGATAATGGGGAAAAAGGGAGAAGCAAAGACCAGCACGGTAAAAAAGGTGCCTCATTGGAATTGAAAATCCCCGAGGGGACGATTGTGCGCTGTATCGAGGATGATGGGGAGATAGATATCGGAGACCTGACAGAAGACGGGCAAAGGCTGGTGGTAGCAAGAGGTGGCCGAGGAGGCAGGGGAAACAAGCACTTTACAACTTCAGCCAAACAAGCACCGAGGATTGCACAAGAGGGTGAACCCGGAGAGGAGAAACTACTCGTACTTGATCTCAAGTTACTAGCGGATGTGGGACTCGTCGGGCGTCCGAATGTGGGTAAATCTACTTTGATAAATGCAGTCTCCTCGGCAAGGTCTAAAGTGGCTGATTATCCATTTACAACCCTCGAACCGAAACTTGGTGTGGTGGAACTGGATTATAAAGCCTTTGTTATTGCAGACATTCCGGGACTTATCGAAGGGGCCCATTCCGGTCACGGGCTGGGCCATGACTTCCTGAGGCATATTGAGCGTACGAGAATACTGATTCACATCATCGATGGAACTACACAGGATCCAATATCAGATCTCGATGAGATAAATCGGGAGTTGTTTCTTTTCAATCCTTCACTCAAGGATAAACCCCAGATCGTGGCGGTGAATAAAATAGATATTCCTTCAGTTAGAGATCGGTTATCCGAGATTCAAAAAGATATTGGAGAACCCGTCTATAATATCTCGGCAGTGAGTGGGGAAGGGTTACCGGAGCTAATGCGCAAGGCTGCTGAGATATTGACCCAGTCGATACCGGCAACTACACCGGTCGATACAGGAGAATTCAAGGTATTCCGGCCTAAACCCATAATTTAGAGAATTACTATGAAAATTGGTTTGCTGGGTGGCACATTTGATCCGATCCACATGGGTCATCTCATCATTGCCCAAGAGGTGCGGGTAAGGCTCGGCCTAGATAAGATAGTATTCATGCCGGCCAGCCATCCCTGGCTAAAAATAGATCGGAAAATTACTGACGCTCGACATCGGTTAGCGATGATAAAGCTGGCCATTGCTTCCGATAGCTGTTTTGAAGTTTCCACTGCCGAACTTGACAGGCCGGGGCCGACTTACACTGTTGACACTGTAGAGGCCCTGAAAGCGAAATCGAATCCCACGGATGAATGGTATTTCATTGTTGGTTCAGATGCACTGGCTGACTTTCCTCGATGGAAAGAACCGAAGAGAGTAATCTCTCTCTGCCAGATTGTTCAAGTGGAGAGGCCAGGGTCGTCAAACATTGATCTGGCAGCCCTGAAACCGCTCATACCGGAGGTTTCAAGCTGTTTGAGGCCGGTAGATGTGCCGCAGATCGATATCAGTTCTACGGCGATTAGAGAGCGTGTGATGATGGGGTATCCCATCCGCTACATGGTACCACCTGATGTTGAAGCTTATATCTATGAGCATGGGTTATATTCACGATGAATGCGCAGGAGGAATAAGTAGGACCGATGGATGATATGGAAAGATTGCGTGATCTGGTCTTGGAGAAATCGTTTAGATATGGTTACTTTACTCTTTCTTCAGGGATGGAGAGCCTGTATTACTTTGACGGAAGACTGACGACCCTGTGGCCTGAAGGGGCAAGCCTGGTGGGGAAAAAGTTTTTCGAGATACTGAAAGACACGGGAATTGATGCCGTAGGTGGTCCCACGCTTGGTGCTGATGCCATTGTGGCGTCGGTGGCTCTGGTGAGTCATTTGGAGGGCAAACCGATTCCAGCGTTCATTGTGAGGAAAGAGGCAAAGAAACATGGGGCTCAGAGGCATGTGGAGGGACATTTTCCCGAGGGTGGAACCATAGCCATTGTTGATGATGTCATTACTACCGGGGGCTCAATTTTGCGGGCTATTGAAGTGGTAGAAGCGGCAGGGTGCAAAGTGGGGAAGGTGGTGGTTTTACTGGACCGGAATCAGGGCGGCAGTGACAAAATCCGTGAACAGGGGTATGACTTTGCGGCTCTGTTAAGTGCTGATGAAAAGGGGAATGTGACATTTGGTTTAGAATTGTAAGGTCATTGAAATTTCAACATGACGATCCATCGCATCGTCTGTCACCGGTATCACAAAGGACGAAAACAGGTGCCAGAGATCAGGCATATCACTATTCATCAGGCAGTTTCTCTCCATTCTTTAGATAAATTACTCGCAACCGTTTGAATACGTAAAAGAATACTTCGCAAACAAACTGTTGTTGAATATTCTAACTTAGAATAGAATAAGTGATAATAGTGGGGTGATTGACATGCCTAAGAATGAAATGATTTCCCTTGGTTTGATTTATTCCGAACCCTGCCACACATATGCATTGGATAGATTCATAAACGAGATGGGATTGATGCAGTGGGCCAATATCTCCAGGGCATCGATATACAATACTTTAAGGCGGTTAGAGTCTCAGGGATGCGTTGAAGTCTCTTTTGAAAAGGTCGGCAATATGCCGGAACGTAAGGTATATGTGATCACCGAAAAAGGCAAACATCGGCTTCTGGAAGAACTCAGGGAAAACATACTTTCTCCACCAACTGGTGATAATTACCTCTTTCTGGCAATGAATTTCAATTTTGGCATGTCGGCTGATGAGGCTATTGAGATTCTGGAAAAGCGTATTGAAAACCTGAACGATCAGATTGAGAAACTTAAGGTGGTTTACGAGGACTTAGAAAAGTGGAACGTTTATCACTCAATGATCATGATTAATGCCGGGCTGAAGTACGCTGAAGTTGAAATCGAAACCACTAAAGAGTTCATAAAACTGCTTAAAGAAAATCCGGATTATTTCAACAAAAATTTGACCGAGATCTATCGGTATATGATACAGAAAGCTAGTCAATAACTTCTAGTTTCTAATTGGTAATAAGAGAGGGCATATCACCTATTATGTCATCCCCGTGAAAACGGGAATCTAGAGGTATAAGGTAATGACTGGGTTCCCGATCGGAGTCGGGAACGACTTGAATCAGGAAATGAACGAATACTACGTATACATAATGGCAAGCAAACGAAACGGAACGTTGTATATCGGTGTCACCAATGACATTGTAGAGCGAGTGTATCAACACAAGAATGATGAGATTGAAAGTTTTACAGCGAAGTATGAGGTTCATCATCTTGTCTGGTATGAAAGTTGCAAGGATGTTCGTGAGGCAATTGCTAGAGAAAAACAACTTAAAGATTGGCACAGACAATGGAAAATCGATTTGATTGAAACGTCAAATCCTGCATGGGAGGACTTGTATTACAAATTGTTGGGAGATGTGGATTCCGGATCAAGTCCGGAATGACATAACTCAATAATGTCATTCTGAGGAAACTCAGAATCCAGGAAGGATATTGGGGAGTAAATTTCCGCTGCGGCGGATCTTCGACAGGATCAGGGTCCGGAATCACAGTAAAGAAATCACAAGGAGGACAAATATGACCGAAAATGTTCTACAAGTGGAAGGTCTCACCAAGACTTTCGGAACTCGAACGGTCGTTGACAATGTATCATTCGAAGTGAAACGCGGTGAGATATTCGGCTTCCTGGGCCCTAACGGGTCGGGCAAGACGACGACCATTCGCATGGCTCTCGGTATCCTCCGGCCCGATGCTGGATCGGTCAGTATCCTCGGCTTGCCGCCTTACCGGAATGTTCTGAAGGGCGTCGGCTATCTGCCGGAAGAACGAGGGCTGCCGCGTAAGACCCTGGTGCTGGACGCCATCCGTTACCTTGGACGCCTCAAGGGACTGACTTTCACTGAGGCCGAAGACCGCATAGACGAGTTGCTGCGTAAGGTGAACCTGTACGAACACCGGAAGAAGAAAGTGGAAACCCTGTCACGCGGTATGGCGCAACTGGTTCAGTTCGTCACCGCCCTTGTCCACGACCCCAAGTTCATCATTCTCGACGAGCCCTTCTCAGGTCTGGACCCGCTGAACGTCGAGCTGATGAAAGAGATGCTGCTGGAGCGGCAGCGCGCCGGGGGCCACTATCATGTTCAGCACGCATGTCATGTCCGACGTCGAGGAGTTGTGCGAGCGTGTGGCACTGATTGCGGACGGCCGTCTGCTGCTGTTCGGGGACCTGGCTGAGATCAAGCGGCAACATGGGGCGAGCTCGGTGCAGGTACAGGCCCGGGGCATACCCGACGATCTCGCCAATGAACGGAATGAAGTCCCACGCCCCGGAGTCGTTGAGTATGCCATCGAAGAAGGCAGGACACCGGAGAGGATACTCAGGTCATACCTTGATGCCGGGATCGACATTGAACGGTTTGAACTGGCGCTGCCGTCACTGAACGATATATTCATCGAGGAGGTATCCCATGCGCGGTCCATCAACTGAGTTTCGTGTCATATTCAGCGAGGAATTCAGGCAGCAGTTGCGCCGCCCCGGCTTCATTTTCTTCACAGTGCTAATGGCGGCCATAATGTTGATAGCCATACCGATGACGTCATTCATCGTGGATCTGACAGAGGACGACGGTACGGAGGATACCGGTTCACCGGCAGATGGCGAAGAGTCATTTCTGGAGATGGTCGGGTATGTCGATCTGGCAGGCGCCTTACCGGTCGCTGTAGAGCAGGACTGGCCCAGGTTGTACGACGACCGCGCCGAGGGAATTGCGGCCATCAGGCAAAACGAGATCGACACGCTTTTCATACTTACGGCTGACTATATGGAGTCCGGTGAGGTCGAGGAGTACGAGCGGGTCGGCAATGGCAGGAACCTGTGGGGCAGCCCCGATGAATGGGACTTCGAAGGCTTCCTGAGGTACAAATTGGCTGAGGGAGAGTTGGACACTGACCTTTTGTGGCGTGTTACCGATCCTGCTTCCTACCAGAGGTTCGAGGTTGAGGCCGGTGGAGCTGTCAGTGATGAGATCAGTACCGCGGAGGAAGTCGGGGAGATGATCGTTCCGATTCTCTTTAGCCTTTTACTGATGATGGCTGTCCTGACCGGAAGCGGCGCGTTGTTACGCAGCGTCTATGAAGAGAAAGAAACCCGCATGGTCGAGATGCTGGTCACTTCGGCATCGCCACTTTCGCTTATGACAGGAAAGCTGCTGGCGCTGTGGACCGCCGGGTTGATTCAGATTGCGGTGTGGGTCACCGTGGGGGTATTCGCCATGCCAGCGATCTTCGACCGGATACCAAACGGCGGCGACCTGACTATCTCATCGGGTCTGCTTGCTACCATTGCACTGAGCTTCGTCCTCGGGTACTTCCTGTTCTCCGTGCTGGCAATGTTCATAGCCACGGTTATTAATTCACCGCAGTCGGCTCAACAGTATACAGGCCTGTTGAGCATGCTCGTGGGCCTGCCTTTCTACATGATAGGGCTGTGGATGAATGTGGCGCCCGACCACATACTTGCGCAGATATTCACATACTTCCCGTTTTCGGCGCCGACGATGCTTATGATCAGGAATGGCATGGGGGACGATATGTCGAGCAGTGAAATCGCCGCATCCCTGGCGCTAGTTGCTGTAACGGCGTTGCTATTACTCTGGATTACAGCCCGTGTATACCGGGCAGATATACTGCTTTCGGGTCAGCAGATCAGACCTCGTAATGTGTGGACTGCACTGCGTTATGCTGATTGAGGTCAACTGGCCAGGATCGTAGTCCGCACACGCAGGCTGTCGATTTCACCGGGGATTCTGCAGCGACTGGATTCCGAATCAGGTTCGGAATGACATATACAGACTCTATTTACGTAGAAAAGGCAACGAAACTAAAACAGAGGATTCATCACCAGGCCTGCTGCTGTCTTGGGGTAGAAGTACGTTGATTTGGGTGGCATCCGAACGTTAGCATCGGCCACCTTCAGTACGCTTGAAACCGGCACCGGGTTGAGGAAAAATCCCAGTTGAGCTGCTCCTGACTCAACTTTCCGCAGAACTTCCGCTTCATCAGGAGTGTACTCCAGACGATCTTTCTCCTTTTCGGGAGTATCGATACCCAGTATTCGCTGCATTATCACGCCGTGAAGGAGGCTTACATCAATATCCCTCCAGGCCTTTGGCTTCCCTTCAGGGAGCATGGCTCGCAGTGCGGAGATGTTATGCGGCGTGAGCAACAGGAAGTTGTCATCCGCCAGACCGTATAGCCCGAAAGCCGGCCCTTTTTTACCAGCCTCATCTAGAGAGGCCTTCCAATCCCTACGATTCCGAGAATTTTCAGATGATGAGGGTGGCAATGTCTGGATTTGGAAATAGTCACTGAGTTGATCTTTCAGGTTTGCCATGCGTTTCGATTTTATGTTCCGAACCATGCGATGCGTTGGCAGCAATGTTAGCCCGGGATCTCCTGTGCTGATAATCGTCATCATCAGGAAATTGCTGGCTGCGTCATTGTTTTCAGGAGAACCGGCAGAGATTTGTTCATTCCGATAGACCAAAGCTGTAGTGTATCGATGATGACCGTCGGCAATATATATTGCCCGTTCTGAAAAGAAATCCGAGACGCGCTGAACGGCTTCTTCTTCGGCCACTATCCATAGGTCAAAGGTTACTCCGAAGTCATCGGTGGCGGTTAGGGATGGATTTTCCCGGTCAATATCGGGGAAAAGCGATCTTATACTTCCCTCCCCCCAACGGACCATCCCCATAATAGGGCTCAGATTTACCCGGCAGGATTTGAGAAGATTGAACCGATCAGCCGCAGGGGCATGCATGATTATCTCGGTCGGTCGGATTTGGCCTGTTTCAAATTCTTCCAGACGAACTGCCGCCACGAGGCCCCAGTAGCTTCTATATCCATCTGGCTCGGGGAACCTGTGTTCGGTGAGATAGAAAGCCGGAGTATCATCTCGAACAAGAATATCTTGCTGTATCCAGTCGCTGAGTGTCTGAGCTGCCCTGGTGTATTTGTTGGTTTGATCATCATCATCGGGGAGTTCTTTCCCGAATTCCAGCCTGATGATATTATAAGGATTTCTCTGGTGGTAGGCTTCCTGTTGGGCAGAATTGATTACGTCGTATGGAGGGGTAATTACTGAAGAGAGGTCGCCAGCTTTATCCAGATTGTAGCGTAACCCGCGAAATGGGCGAACGTCGGCCATGATGCTATCTCTCGAACCCTTCGATAACGGCCTTCTGGATTTTGAACAGCTCAGCGATCCCGTTTTGGGCAATAGCAAGAAGCGAGTCCATGCTTTCTTTGGAAAAGGGTTTTCCTTCAGCAGTTCCCTGGACCTCAATAAACTCGCCGACATCGGTCATCACAATGTTGAAATCGACTTCAGCATGTGAATCCTCTTCATAACACAGGTCGAGAAGTTGGACGCCATCGACGATTCCAACGCTGGTGGCGGCTACAGCTCCTTTTAGAGGATTATCAATAGCCTCACCCCTTTCCCGAAGTGTATGGAAGGCTTGGGCCAGTGCTACATATGCTGCAGTGATGGATGCCGTGCGGGTTCCCCCATCTGCCTGAAGTACATCGCAGTCAGCGGTGAAGGTTCTCTCGCCGAGATTTTCAAGATTGGCTATTCCTCGCAGCGATCGGCCAATCAGGCGCTGGATTTCGAGAGTTCTTCCGCTCACCTTTCCTTTTGCGGCCTCTCTCTGCGTACGAGTGTGAGTGGATCGGGGCAGCATTCCGTATTCGGCGGTTATCCATCCGGAACCACTTCCTCTAAGGAAAGCAGGAATTCGATCCTCCACACTTACCGAACAGAGCACTTTTGTTTCTCCCAGTTCGATCAGTGCTGAGCCTTCTGCATGCTTCTGGAATCCTGTGGTGATTCGCACCGAACGCATTTCTTCAGTGGAGCGGCCATCAAATCGGGCTAATCTCATAGTATCTTCTCCAGTCTTGCCAGGCTCAACAATAACTTTTTAATCCCAATTCCCCCTCTGAACGATACCGTTATTTCGTGATCATTTTTGGTGGAGAAACATTCAGTTACCACGCCCTCTCCGAATTTGGCATGAATGACGCTATCACCCGTTTTAAGATCTATGATTGGGGAGAGATAGGGGGTAGTGCTTTCAATGAGGCAACTTGCTTTTTGTTTGTTGGGGCTTGCTGCCACCAACTTAGCCGGGATGTCCTGCAGGAAACGGGATGCAGGATTAGGGCGGCTACCACCATGGAGGCTGCGACGAAACGCTCGTATCAGATACAATCTTTCCTTGGCCCGGGTGACACCGACATAGCACAGTCGGCGTTCCTCTTCCATTTGCTGGGGATCGGCGAAAGACCGAAGATGGGGCAAGATTCCTTCTTCCATTCCCACCATGAAAACCACCGGAAATTCGAGCCCTTTGGCCTGGTGTAAAGTGATCAGCGTGACGCCGTTGGCTTTCTCAGCAAGGTTATCAACGCTCGAAACCAGGGATATCCTTTCCAGCAGAGACGTTATAGCATCTTCAGGTTCGAGATCATCGTATTCGTTGGCCATACCTCGAAGCTCGAGGACATTGGTCCATCTATCCTCGCTATCTGTGCCATCCAGGATGTAATTCTTGTACCCGATGCGTTCCAGGATCAAATCAAACAAACCGGTCACGTCTGTTTCGGTACTTTCGGAGATGAGTTCATTGAGCATGGTGCTGAATTTTATTAGAACCTGTGTACTGCGGGAGGAGAGAGGGGTTTCCTCTCCGTTAGCTATAAGTCCGAGCGCCGAGTATAAAGATATCTCCTTATTGCTGGCCCATGCTGAAAGTTCCGCCATAGTCCGTTGTCCGATTCCCCGGGGCGGAACATTGATAATGCGGGCCAGGCTCACGCTATCATGAGGGTTGCTGACGAGCCTGATATAGGATACCAAATCCTTGATCTCACGCCTTTCATAAAAACGAGTGGCACCGACCAATTTGTAGGGGAATCCGTAGCGAACAAAGGCCTCTTCAAGAGCGCGGGACTGAGCATTAGTCCGGTACATTGCTGCACAGTCGCCATTGCTGTAGCCGTGTTCCATGATGAGTCGCTCGATCTCACTGACAACGAATTGGGCCTCTTCTTGCTCGTTGAAAGTTTCCAGGATATTGATGGGTACCCCTTTATCATTCTCGGTCCACAGTTCTTTCTCTGTACGTTGTTCATTGGGTGAAATAAGGTGGGAAGCAGCTTCAATAATGGTCTGCGTTGAGCGATAATTCTGTTCCAGAAGTGTGATGGTGGCGTCGGGATAGTCATTTTTAAAATCCAGAATGTGACGCAGATCGGCGAATCTCCACGAATATATCGATTGATCCGGATCTCCGACAACACAGATATTGCGGTATTTGCCTGCTAGCTGCCGTGACAGTTTATATTGTGCCAAATTGGTGTCCTGGAACTCATCGATCATAACGTGTATATAGCGGGATTGATATTTCTCCAGTACGTCTTTGTGATTGCGGAAGAGGACAACAGTCTGCATTAGAAGATCATCAAAGTCCAGTGCGTTGCTGTCAAAGAGTTCCTTCTGATATCGCTCGTAGATACGTTTGGCTACTTCTTCGAAATAATTACCACTGATGAATTCCTGTGGGGCAATCAGTTGGGCCTTGGCAGCGGAAATGACCGACTTGATCGATCGTGGGGGGTACTGCTTGGGATCGAGGTTCAATTCCTTCATGACGCGAGTGATAAGGTTCACCTGATCACTCTCATCGTAGATGACAAAACGAGAATCTACATTAGTGTGATCCGCTTCCTGCCGCAGAATGCGAGCGCATATAGAGTGGAACGTGCCCAGAGCGAGTCCGTCGGCACCCTGTCCGAGCATGTTCTCGACCCGGTCTTTCATTTCGCGAGCAGCCTTATTGGTGAAAGTGACGGCCAGGATTCGATACGGATTGATACCAACGACCCTGATGAGGTAGGCTATACGGTTGGTGATGACTCGTGTTTTACCGCTACCGGGACCGGCAACTACGAGTTGTGGGCCTTCAATGGACTCCACAGCTGCCTTCTGGGCAGGATTCAAGTTTGAAAAGATATCAGTTTCCATTGAAAATGTAAGTGTAACTTAAAAATTAGGTGGAACCCATCCCTGCAGTGATAAGCGGAATGGAACTCCTCGTTTTAGATCCCTGGGACAAATACCGGGTTATCCTCAGTAATGATGGTCGTTTCTTTGGCCAGCATGTCTCGTAAGTACTTAGGAATGTAGAAAAGCCCCTGATGGGTATGTCCATCATAGAAACGAAGCGTATTCGTCACACGTGCAGCGATACGACGATCAATCTCTTCTTGCGATAGCTCTCGTGGATCAAGTTTCGTCGAGTTAAGGGTAAAACCCCAGGGTCCACCAAATGCAGGGACCGTTGCCTCGTAGGGAATCGATACAGGGAAGGCGGTCTTGAGCGTATTGTTTATCGCAAGGTAAACTTCAGTGATCCCGATTATAGTGGCTCCCGACTGCAGTGCGAATACAGACGTGTCTGCCATCTTGGTTTTGAGCATCTCATAGAACTTTTGTGTGTAGAGCAGGTAGCACGGGCCCCCTTCAATGGGTTCAGGGAGATCAATGATGACGACATCGAATTTCAGGTCAGTCTCTTCGAGGTATTTTTTGGCATCCATATGGAGCAACTCAACACGCGGATCATCGAAAGAGCCCTGGTGATGGTTCGGCAAGTATTTCTTGCAAAGATCGATGACTTCGCTATCGATATCCACCATAACCACTTTTTTAACTGTGTTATGCGAAAGAACTTCTCTTAAGGTAGCGCCTTCGCCACCGCCGGCAATGAACACGGTTTCCGGATTGGGGTGCAGCGTCATTGCAGGCTGGACCAGTGCTTCATGGTATATGAACTCATCTCCTTCGCACGACTGGATTTTTCCGTCCAGAATGAGGCATTTGCCAAAGGCAACAGTCTCTATCATCTCTACCTTTTGATATTGTGACTTACCATAATAAAGTATGTCCTTCACCGCGAACTGTTGAATCGTGTCCGGTGTAACAAATTCCATAAACCAGTTGGAAGGTACGTTTTGCATTGACTAGGCTCCTCTTTCCAGTTCGGTGACAGAAGGGTTCTGGGATCCGAGCTTATCTATGATTAGTTTGGATGCTGCATCCAGATCAAAGGATTCGTTATGAGTAAAGATATCCATAGCCGCGTAATTATACTCAGGCCAGGTATGAATACATACATGAGCGCCATTACCTAACACAAGTCCGCTCACTCCCTGGGGGGTGAATTTATGGAAGGATTCGCCTATTGGTTCTTCCTGGGTTTGTTGCACTACGGCTGAGAGGGCAGTTTTAAGGAATTCCAGATCGTCGAGTACCTGATGATCGCAATCTTTTAAATCCAGAATGTACTGCTTCCCCAAATTGTGCAACGCCATATCTCCTGTAGTGGGTATTCTTCACTCATTATAAATCATACGGGCGGTTTTCTCAAAGGAACTGGAACTTCCAAAAATCACCATCAAACTATGGAGTGAACAAACTGTAGAGGCGCTCCCGTCGGGACGTCTCAATTGTCCTATTTAAAAATAGTGCTCCGCTATTCTCGATGGCTGCTCTCAATCCGGCAAGAAGACGCCCCACC
>JABMQN010000075.1 GCA_013203045.1 Chloroflexota bacterium | reverse complement strand
TAAAAACACTGGAGGGCATGTCCCCAAGCGCCAGATCGAAGAACTGGTAAGACGCGCAGCCCAGGACTTTGACGCCTTCTACGAGATGCGAGCCGCAAATTCTACCGTGGATCAACAGACCGGCTCGGTGCTGGCGATGAGTGTTGATGGCAAGGGGGTGGTGATGCGCATGGAGGACCTTCGGGAGCAAACCCGCAAGGCCGCCATGGAGCGTACCCACAAGATGGTCACACGCCTTTCTAAGGGGGAGAAGAAAAACGCCAAACGCATGGCCACTGTTGCAGCTGTTTATACGATCCCCCCTTTCGTGCGCACTCCTGAAGAGCTGATTGGTCAAAGCTCTTCCTGCCAGATTGGGCGACCACGTCCTCGACCAGAGCGAAAGCGTATCTGGGCGAGTATCGAGAAGACTCCCGAAGAGGTCATCGAAGAGTTGTTGATGGAGGCTCGTTACCGGGACCCGACCGATGAGAAGACCTGGGTTGCGTTGGTTGATGGCAATAGGAGCCAAATTCGTATTCTGCGTCGCCTGGTCAAGAAGAACGGTCTCGATTTGACGATCATCGTCGATGTCATTCATGTCATCGAGTACTTGTGGGATGCCGGAAGGGCGTTTCACCCCGCATCCGGACCGGAGTTGGAAAGCTGGATTGAGCATCGGCTCCTTGAAATCCTGCGGGGAAAGGCCGGTTTCGTGGCCGGAGGAATGCGTCGCAGCGCGACTCTGAGAGCGCTTTCCTCCAAACAGCGCGAACCCATAGATACTTGCGCCCGCTACCTCCTCAATCACTCGCCCTATCTGCACTATGATCGCTATCTTTCGCGGGGCTTTCCCATTGCCACAGGAGTCATCGAGGGCGCCTGCCGACATCTGGTCAAGGACCGAATGGAGGTGACTGGGGCCCGTTGGAGTCTGGCTGGCGCCGAAGCCGTGCTGCGCCTGCGTGCCTTGCGCTGTAGTCACGACTTTGATGAATATTGGCTCTTTCATGAAGCCAAAGAGTATGAACGTAACCACCGAGCACTCTATACCAAGGGCATCGTTCCCTCCACGGTCAAACCACGACCAACTCGTAAGCGTCGTCATCTGAAAGCTATCATGTAAAGAATATTTCACCAAATGGACCTCGATACCATACGTCAAAAACTGCTGAGAAAGGTCGTCCTAAAAGAGCCGCACCCAAATCATTTTATGACTAAAATCAGGAAAACACGGCTTTCGATATGTATACCCACCTATAATTTTGGCGAGTTCATCGGGCAAACGCTCCAAAGCATCATAGAGCAGGCCGGCGATGAAGTGGAAATCGTCATCGGGGACGGCGCGTCGACGGATAATACCAAAGACATTGTCAGTCGATACCAGGCTGATTTTCCCAGTTTGACCTATCGTAACTTTGGGAGAAAGGGCGGCGTCGATTTGGATATTGCTAAGACGGTCGAACTCGCGAGAGGAGATTACTGTTGGCTGATGTCGGCTGACGATGTTTTGAAACCGGGTGCAATTAGTCGGATTCTGTCAGAATTACAATTCGGGCACGCAATATATCTGTGCAATAGAACTGATTGCGATAGGAACCTTGTTGAGATGGCACATAGGTGTTGGCTTTCGAAAAAATATGATGATTCCGTGTTTGATTTTTCTGATAATGCGGTATTGCTTGAGTATTTGAAATCTGCGCAATCGTTGGGGGCATTGTTTAGTTACCTCAGTTCGATCATTGTCCGCCGCGAGGACTGGGAGAGCATGAGCAATAATGAGATCTTCATGGGGGGCAATTACGCCCATGCTTATAAGCTTTTCTCGATTGCGAAAAATGGGGGAAAATTGAAGTACATCAAAGAGTCCCTGGTATCAGCCAGATTTTATAATGATAGTTTTATGAGCAATGGTGTCGCGAGAAGGTTTTCGATTGATTTGGACGGGTACCAGCTTCTGGCAGATCATTTATTCAGTGACGAGGCTGTCCAGGATGCTTTTAAAGCCGTTATTCGCCGGGAACATAAATGGTACTACTTTGCGGGGTTAGCGAACAAGGTTACAAATCGAGATGAGTGGGATGAGTTGGAGCGAAAATTGCGTTCATATGGTTATCACCCTGCAAAATTGTATATAGCCCGGAAGTTCGGAACGTCGAATAGGTTCATGGCCTTTGCGCGTTATTTTAGACGCACACTATTGGGGTGGCTCTGAGTGTTCCCGGCAGTTTGATGCGAAAACGAAAGTCATTGTAATGCGGGAAAGGTATCGTCTCGTTTCGAAAGAGACATATTCGCGCAATTGTTTTGAAAATATTAATCAAACGTCGATAGGTTGTATTAGATATGAGTCTGCACGATATTGTCAACAGAAGATTGAGTAACAGAATAGTAAGATTTTGTTATGCAATCTACAAGAAACACAGAATAATAGAATCTTTAAGATTGGGATCCTTCGATATAACCAAATTAGAAAGAGGATATGGTCTTGGACTGGATGAACGACTAATTGAGTATCCATGGCTGTTTTCAAGTCTGCCGTCCAAAGAAGGAAATTTCCTGGATGCCGGATCGGTATTGAACTTTGACTACATCCTTTCACTTCCCACTTTGGTGCAAAAGAAAATTTTCATTTCCACACTTGCCCCGGAAAAACATTCATTTTGGAACAAATCCATTTCATATGTGTATGAGGATTTACGAGATATTTGTTACAAAAACAATTTTTTCGATTGGATTGTTTGCCTTTCTGTAATTGAGCATATAGGTTTGGATAATACAAAGTTTTATACGAATAATCCGGCAAATGATGAACAAGCATTAGATGCATATATTGTCGTTATCCGTGAATTGCATAGGGTCTTGAAACCGGGCGGGCATTTATATCTCTCTGTGCCTTTTGGCAGTCATAGGAATTATGGGTGGTTACAAACATTTAATAGCAATATGGTGGATACTGTCCTCGATGCATTTTCGCCGACTTCATACACTGAGCATCATTTCAGATATGATTCAGATGGCTGGAAGGTTAGCTCAAGGACGGAGTCGGGAGCATGCCAATATTTTGATCTTTATGACAAGGCACGTGAATACCAAAATGGTGATCCAATAGCAGCTGGTGCTGTGGTCTGCTTGGAATTGGTGAAATGAGGATAGGCATTGATGGCCGCGCACTTCAGGGCTCGAGAACCGGAGTTGGCCGATATGTGTATGAGCTCTGTCGTGAATTGGATTTAATCTTCCCTAGCTCGCAATTTTTTGTTTATAGTTCAGTGCCCTTGGAAATGCCCATTTCGTCAGCCCGTTGGATTCTACGTTTGGATCATTTCCCATTAGCTAAGCATATGAAGTCGGTGCTGTGGCTAAAGTACAGATGTGGCCTATTGTGTGAGAAAGACAATCTGGACGTATTTTGGGGAGCCGCGACATTTTTGCCCCGACTTCCTCGTACTGTGCGAAAAGTTATAACGGTATATGACTTAACTTTTAAGATCGTTCCCGAGACGATGAGCGTAACCCATCGATGGGCATTTAGGTTGTTCTTCAAGAAAGATGTCGCGCGCGCCGATGTTGTTACAGTTATTTCTAAGGGCTCGTATGAGCGTCTATTTAATATATTCGGACGCGCTGCCTATGCCATTGTTTATCCTGCGATAGATGCCTCTTTCAGACCGCAGTCCGAAACACTCGTTCAAAAGGTATTGCTGCAGCATGGGTTGTCACGGCCATATCTACTTGCCGTTGCCACGTGGGAACCGAGAAAAAATATAGAGCTGTTGATTCATACTTTTTTGGCTATGAAAAAGCGGGGGTTGCTTAGCGAGTACAAGCTTGTTCTTGTAGGTGGTCGCGGTTGGAAGGATCGGCAGATGACTGCTCTCCTCTCCGGTACGAATGCAGTCATACCACTAGGCTATGTCGCCGATGAACAGCTTGCTCCCATCTATTCAGGGGCAGAGGTGTTTGTTTTCCCGTCAATTTATGAAGGATTTGGGATACCGGTTCTGGAGGCACGCGCCTGTGGAACTAAAGTGGTAACTTCCGATATCCCAGAATTGCGAGAAGCTGGCGGTAGCGACACTATCTACGTGCAACCAACAGCAGATGGTATTCGGGAAGGTCTTCTGACAGCTTTGTCGGGATCCAAATCCAAAAATATGATAGATATTGAGGGCTTGCCCTCTTGGAAAAAGGGTGCTGAAATCCTCGCCTCTACTATAAAGTAAGCGTCTATGAACCTATCGGGCTTAAGGTTGAGAGTTGGCGGGCACCTCGGACGGCTTTTTACGCCTGGTACTGGGTTCGTTGTTTCCTCATTCATTTCATGGGTTGACTCAACGCTTCGCAGATTGTCGGAAGTTTCGGGCCACATCATGTAAAAAAAGTTTGGGCAGGAGACTGAAATCCTCTGACAATTCTTGTCAAATTTTTCCCGAAAGGACCATTTCGTCCATTTTTTGTAAAATTCAAAGGT
>JABMQN010000074.1 GCA_013203045.1 Chloroflexota bacterium | reverse complement strand
TGTCTACACTGTATTCCCTGCCGGAAACATATTCGAATTTCGTCCCGCCACACTTAGGGCACAGGACTTGCCGGGATTTTCGGAGATCGACGTGAAATTCCTCAGAGCACTCCTTACATCGAACCATCAGTGGCACTCGCTCGATGATCAACTTAGCCTCCGCTGCAATCGTGTCTTTACATAGATAATCGAAATAGCCTTGTATCCACTCTTCCTGCAAATCACTGGCCTCCCCGATCTTCAGAGTAACGGAAATGACCTTGCTTGCATTATTAGAGCTGGCATGTCGCATGCATACATTAAATAAGCTCTCTATTACGGGTAGCTCGTGCAAATAACTGTCCTGTGATCTGAAAAATATCTAACTATTGACGCAGATGCAAGTATAATGATAACATCTATGATGCAGATGTCAAGCGTGGATAGGTTAAAAGGAAGCATATGATTGGTGCAGAACAACAACTATACATCGGCGAAAGTGTGAATATCGATCTAACGGACCTGAAGCTCATAGCAGAACTTGAGGCTAATCCCAGACAGCCTAATACTGAAACTGCTTCGAAACTGGGGTTGAGTCGGTCTACAGTTCAGTCCAGACTTCAGAAGTTATATGATACGAAAGTCATTCGTACGGTAGCCGTTGCGGACCCGATGGCTGTGGGCAATACAACATGTGTACTTATTGGTATTAACACATTGCCTGGCCAAATATTGGCCGTGGCTGACCAACTTGCATCTTATTCGCGGGTACAGCATTTGATGTTATGCATCGGCCGATTTGACATCATAGCATTGACGCTATTTCGGAAGCGAGCCGATTTCTTGAATTTCCTTGTTAGCGATATCGGGACTCTTGGTGGTGTCAACCATGTCGAGACCATGTTAACTCTTAAACATGTCAAACTTATGGGGCCGTTGCTATCAGACGAGAGTGAACCTCAACTCAGACAGATTCCGGCGCCCAATATTGATTCTCTGGATATTGCTTTGATCCGGGAACTCGAGACGGATGCCACTCAGAACACCCGCCACCTTGCTAGCAAACTCGGAACGAGTCAGTCCACGGTTTTACGTAAAATCCAGAAATTACAGGATGACGGTGTCATTCGGATCATGACACTAACTGATCCGCTAGCTTTGGGATTTGAAGGTGTGGCTTCGATCGGTATCAGGTGTGAAGCTTCCAAAGTGAATGAAGCAGCCGATTTGGTTGCATCACACAGAAACGTGCAAACCGTAGCCATCTGTACCGGCAGATATGACATCATCGCCTGGGTAATGTTTCGAGAACTTAATGATCTTTCAAATTTCGTTACTGTTGAATTAAGCCAAATCCCAGGTTTGCAATACACAGAAACCATGACGAATCTCAAGATCATTAAAACGTCACATAAATCCGTGGGTGATGACACACCTATTACACAAAATTAATGCAAGGAGGAAGAATATGACATCTCATGAAAACCCGCACATTCGAAAACTGGCAGAACGGAGCGGAATGCCAGACTCGGAGACATTTCTAAGAATACTTGAGCGTGCCATGACCGATGCTGAGGCAGAGTTCATGTTGGCGTTGCCGGCCCCATTTGAAGAAGTGGCAGCCAAATTCAACATGGATGCAAAAGCAGTCGAAGAGAAGGTATTGGGCTTGGCTCAACGAGGGCTCTTATCCAGAAACCCGGATAAACTATCACCGGAGAAATTCCAGTTCACCAACATCCCGGCAATTTTGCATGACGGTATTCTCGCGAGCGCTCCCAAGTATATTGCGGAAGATATGCCCAAATTATGGATGGATCTTTATA
Source organism: Chloroflexota bacterium (assembly GCA_013203045.1). Taxonomy (GTDB): domain Bacteria; phylum Chloroflexota; class Dehalococcoidia; order SZUA-161; family SpSt-899; genus JABMQN01. The sequence goes on along the minus strand of JABMQN010000074.1, from coordinate 5,931 downwards.
GAGTCGATCAGTGGGGGAAAGAGATCGGCGGGTTCTATGAATTCTTCGAGGAACCCATCCTTCGAGTAATACCCGCAGAAAAATCTCTACCTTTAGGACAAACTCTGATGTCATGTGAGAGCATTACCGAGATAATTGAAGCAAACAGAGATTTGATTACCATACGGAATTGCTGTTGCCGGGTTGGAGCAGACAATTGCCATCACCCGCGTGATGTGTGCATGCAGTTCAAGGGTCGTGCAGATTTCGATCTCTATCGAGGCAGTGGCAGAAAAGTTAGTGCAGACGAGGCTTTTACTATTGCCCTACAATCTGTTGGCGCGGGGTTAGTTCCTACCACCACCAATATTTCGTTGACCGACAATCTCGAGTTTATCTGCTTTTGCTGCGCCTGTGCCTGCATGGTGCTCGATCCTGGTCTTAGAACCGGATCACTCCCCAAAATCATGGCACCTAGTCGATTTGAAGCAGAGATTAATGTGGAAAAGTGTAATGGTTGTAAGTATTGCGTGAGCCGATGCCAATTCGGCGCCATCGATATGAAACCGATTCCCGGACACGATGTGATTAAAGCCGTGCTCGATCCAGAAAAGTGCTATGGATGTGGTGTGTGTGAACTGTCATGCCTACCCGGTGCCATAAAGATGGTGGAAGATAGGCCCAAAGATTTTATACCTGAGGGAGTTAAGGACGAAGAGATACTCCATTTCTAAAGGAGGGAATAACCATGAAACCTCTCGGCGTTAATCGCGTAACGATTGCAGTAAAGGACATAGATAAGGGAAAGGAACTCTATTCCGAACTGCTCGGAGCTACCTTTCATTCTGCCAACGAGGTCGATGCAACCGCGCTTGGAGTAGAGGTTGCCATGAGCTGGGATGCAGGTATCGAACTGGTATCCCCGCTTCCGGACCATGATAGTTTTGTGAAGCACATCATCGAAACGAGCGGTGAAGGTGTAATTGGAGTTGTATTTGCAGTCGATGATATCGATGAAGTACACAAAGTAGCTGAGAAACGAGGTATCAAAGCCTGGCATTCTATAGATTATTCACAGGAAGATATCGATAAACACTTCCAAGGAAGATTTAAAAAGTATAAAGAGTACATGTACGATCCTTCAACGACGTATGGGGCTGGCCCGGTTGTAGGGCAGATCGAACCGAAGTAAGAAAGAATTAGAATCGGTGATGGCTAATTCTGAACTGGGTCTTCAAACATCCTGGCGGAGGAAAAATGGCAGAAGATCAATCTCGTGAAGTTAAACTGGGGCCACTGTCTCACGTAGGTATTGTCGTAGAGAACATGGATAAAGCCGTTGAGTATTACAGTTCTGTTTTTGGCATCGGTCCGTTCAATACCGAAATCTATGATCTCAACGAGTTTATTCACCGGGGCCAGCCTGTAAACGCGAAAGTGAAAGCGGCTATCGCAAATGCAGGTCCCGTGTTTATCGAGTTAATTGAGGTGCTGGAAGGTGAAACACCGCATTCCGAATTTCTCAGAGAGAAAGGGGAAGGATTGCAACATATCGCCTTTACGGTTGACGATATAGATGGTACGTTGGCGAAACTAGCGAAGGATGGCATCGAACCGCTCATGCGATACAGCTTGACTATCGATGGGGCTGAGAAAAAACAATATGAGATTCATGAAGCCTATCTCGATAGTGATAAGATCGGTGGCACCACAATTCAATTGATGGAAATCAGAAAGAAATCAGGATGACATTCGGATACATTTCATGCTTTGTAGTTATTGTTAAAACGGAAATTACGGCATTGCCAACGCCAATCAAATAAAGGAGGTATTCCAATGAGTTCGTGGTTTTCATTAGAAGGAAAGGTTGCCATAGTAACCGGCGCCAGCAAGTATACCGGAGGTGCAATATCTAACGAGCTGGCAAAAGCCGGAGCTGATGTAGCACTCGCTGCTCGAACTGTAAAGGGTCTGGAAAAGGTAGCAGATGAGGTTCGTGAGAAAGGCAGGCGGGCCTTGCCAATACCCACCGATGTCACCAAAGTTGAGGATATTAAAAACATGGTCCAAAAGACGGTCGACGAGTTTGGTCGGATCGATATATTGGTGAATGTAGCCGGAACTGATATTCCTCAGCCTGCACTTGAGGTGAGTGAGGAACTGTGGGAATCGATGGTGCGGCTTAACCTGACAAGTCACTTTTTATGCAGTCAGGCAGTAGCCCCGATCATGATCAAACAGGGTGGTGGATGCATTATTGATATCGCTTCGGCAGAAGCGTATCGTGCCTCGGTCACAAATCCGGCTTACTCGTCAGCGAAGGCAGGTCTCCTGAACCTGGTCATGAGTCTAGCTGCTGAATGGGGGCAGTACAAAATCCGAGTGAATGCTATAGCTCCGGGTTTTATTGATCACCCTTACCTCGAATATGCCATGCAAATCCCATCTTTGAAGGAAATCTTTGACAGAATCCCGCTGGGACGGGGCGTTAAGCCGGAGGAGATCGGGGCCACTGTGGTCTTTCTAGCGTCTGACGCTGCCGCCTGTACAACCGGTGTTACCATACCCATGGAAGGCGGGATGACTACTCTGATGGGCTGATTAGCCCATCAAATGGAGCCGATTTATTATGTTCGGCTATGCAGGAAAAATCCTGAAGGTTTATTTGTCCCATGGCACCACCGATGTGCTTGAAACCTCGGATTATTCTGAGATGTTTCTTGGGGGATGTGGAATCGCCGCCAAACTTCACTGGGATTTAGTCCCTGGTAAGGTAAAGGCGTTCGACTCCGAAAATGCCCTCATTTTTGCTACCGGGCCGCTTGCTGGAGTACCTGTCATAGGAGGTTCACGCTGGGTGGTGTGCGGCAGGTCTCCGGTGACCTCTCAGGAACACTTCACGTACTGTAATCTCGGCGGAGACTGGGGGCTGCGATTGAAAGCGGCTGGATTCGATGCTGTTGTTATTCAGGGCAATGCCCCAAAACCGGTCTTTCTTTTTATTCGTGATGGAACTGTTGAGATAAAGGACGCTTCATACCTTTCTGGCAAAGGAGCAATAGATACGAGGGAGATCATTAAAACCGAATTTGGTGCCGATACCGGTGTCGCAGCTATCGGCCCTGCTGGTGAGAACCGCGTTGTCAGTGCCATTATTTTGGCTGATGACGACGCCAGCGGAACGGCCGGGATGGGTGCCGTGATGGGATCAAAAAACCTCAAAGCCATTGCCGTCAAAGCTCGACATAAGAAAACGAAAGTGGCCAATCCGGAAGCCCTCGACAACCTCACCCGATACTTCCGATATCTCGATAGAAAACCGGTCTTCGGTGTAACTGGTATCCCGTTGCGAATAACAGGACCGGGAACATCGAAAGCTCCCTGTTATGGCTGTCTCGGTAACTGCCTTCGAAGGAACTACAAGTCCGAGACTGGGCAGACGGGCAAGTTCATGTGCGAAGCAGCGATATTCTATCAGTTTTATGCTGAGGCACGGTACGGAAAGGGATATGAAAAACCGTTCCAGGCGACTAAACTGTGTGACCAGTACGGAGTGAATGTAGCTGAGATCGGGACGATTATCATGTGGCTGCTGCAGTGTTCCGGTAAAGGCATTGTGAATGATGAGACTATTGGCATTCCGATTTCAGATGTTGGTAGCCTAGAATTCCTTGATAACCTGGTGGGAAAGATGGCCCGACGTGAGGGGTTTGGAGATCTTCTTGCCAAAGGTGTTGATGTTGCTGCAGAATCACTGGGACAAGAGGCAGTCGCACTCCTTGCGCCGCACCTTTCAAAAAACCGGCAACGGAATGTCTATGATGCCCGGCTGTATATCAACACCGCTCTCCTGCACGCGATGGAGCCCCGTCTGGCGATGGGGCAGGGTCAGGAGATCACCCGGATCATCTTTAAATGGCTGGAATGGCGACGGGGCGAAGCACACAGCTATATGTCCAATGAGGTAGCTCGCCGTATTGCGGCCCACTTTTGGGGAAGTGAGATTGCCGCAGATTTCTCCACCCATGAAGGAAAAGCATTAGCAGCCAAGATGATACAGGATCGGCAAACCGTCAGGGATTGCCTTATTTTGTGTGGCTTCATCTGGCCCATCATGGACTCCGAGTTCACTGAAGATCATGTTGTCGATCCATCACTTCCGGCCCAGATACTCTCGGCGGTCACTGGCAAGGAATTTAATGAAGCGGCTTTGAATCGCATCGGAGAACGCGTCTTTACACTTCGTCGTGCCATCTATCTGAGAGAAGGTCACCGAGGTATAGAGGATGATTACTTAGCAGAGAGCTGGCACACGGTACCGGCAACGTGGGACTTTCCGAATCCGGAGATGGTCGTTCCGGGTCTAGGTGATGAAGCAGTCTCGCGTCAGGGAGCCACGGTTGACCGAGGTTTATTTGAAAAGATGCGATCGGAGTATTACTACCACCGTCAATGGGACCCAGAAACCGGAATTCCTTCTGTCTCTAAACTGAGAGAGTTGGGGTTGGCGGAAATCGTCGAAAGTCTGGGGAATTATAGCAGTGATTCCATTGTAAGATAGAGGAGGGAAATATGGGAGAATTAAACGACTATAGCGGAGAATTTATACCCAGTCTGAAACTGGCAGATTTCAGTAAAGAGGCGCTACTTCGGCTGCTGATAGCCTACGCAAGATGTTATCCGGGTATGGACGGTCTCTGGTTCAGCCTTTGCAGAGAACGCTTCGGCGATGAAGTAGCACGGGAGTTGGATGAGGAAATCTGGGCCAACCGTGCGCTGGAACCGGAAGCCAAGCGAATCTGTGCAGCGCTCGATATTCAGGGCGACGATGTTGCTACGCTTTTCAAACTTTACCAGACTCAACCGGGGTTTGAACCACTGGGTTTCGAGATGGAATATGAGTTAAAGGACAGAAATCACGGGATATGCACTGTGCGTAACTGCCGCTCTATCGAATATTTTGCCAGGCACAATGACTGGGATACCGCACGATGGGTATGCGAAAAAATAGACCAGATTGGATTTGAGGCAACAGCTCACTATTTCAATCCCGACATGATCGTGACACCTCTAAAGCTACATCCCAACAGTAAAGATGATCGACCTCATTGCGTTTGGGAGTACAGGGTGCCGTAAGACTCACTTTACCCCTCAGCATAAACTCCGCGAAGAATCTTCTTTTGGGCTTTCTGATTTCGCAATAATGACATAGCATGTAAACTCATTACGGGCGAGGCTAGTGTTTCTGGTAATGATTCACACTGGTTTGGGAACTTTCTTGCAAACACTCTCGTCTGCTAAATAAATGGCCTGGTGGCTAATCTTCACTGGTCTTTGAAGTTCCCATTATGAAAAAACTGCTTATCCGAACATTGGTATGGACTATTTCAATCCCGGTTTTTATTGTGGGCTGTTTGTATTGGGTATACATTGGTTGGGCTCAAGTAGATAATATGCCCACAAAAGAAGCTTTCTGGGTTGTAATCGAGCATTTATTTGGGTACCAAATCTGGATACTTCCCATCCTTTTTGGGGCTGCTGCATTCCTCACGCTGTGTGTGATAGGGATAAGTGCTCTAAGACGCAGACTTAAACAAAGGCCACGAAAGGACAGAACACTTCGTGGTAGAAGTAAAAGAATTGGCTGGGCAATCCTCGCCATCATAGTTCTGTTAATTACTTGGGCTGCTGGCTGGTACTGGCCTGTGCCTATTGGAACCGTTGTGATTATCGGTATGGCGTATGGGTCATCTCGTCTGCGCCGTAGCAGACGAAAACAGGAGAAGATTGATCCAGTCATTGACGAACAGTCCCAGACGAGGAAATCCAAACGGCTGGCATGGAAAATAGTTGCATGTGTACTGGCTATCATATTGTTGCCTCTCCCTTTTATTTATCTATTGAGTTCATCTGGGGTGGTCAAGTCCAAACGGACACATAGTTAAGCAGCGA
>JABMQN010000073.1 GCA_013203045.1 Chloroflexota bacterium | reverse complement strand
TGTTTCTGTCGGCGCAGGTGTGGACGTCTCCTCGGGAGTTGGTGTTTCTGTCGGCGCAGGTGTGGACGTCTCCTCGGGAGTCGGTATTTCTGTCGGTGCAGGTGTGGACGTCTCCTCGGGAGTTGGTGTTTTTGTCGGCGAAGGTGTGGTCGTTTCCTCGGGGGTCAATGTTTCTGTTGGTGTGGTGTCGTCACTATCGCAACCTGTTAGTCCGATAGCGAATGCCAAAATTACTGCTGGAATAATTAGAATCGCTAACTTCATAAAGTGCATGTCTTCACTCCTCTTGGCAAAGTTAAACCAGCTAACTTGAATTAGCTTTGTAAATAGATATTCCCTCTCAATGCTCCCATTGTATGGAGGTTGACTTTGATTGTCAAACATAAGCATTTTTACATTCGAAGAGAAAGGTGCATGCAATATAAAAAAGTAACTCCCCCGTTTAACAGGGGGAGTTACTTTTTGTTGTTATACTGAGTCTAATTGCTAAAAAGCACTAGGCTTCAGGTGCGCCTGCTGGTTTCATGACGCGGAAAACAATAGCAAGTATTATGGCGATTATCGCAACGATGAGCGCCACGATACCCATGGTTGATGAGCCACCATCATCACCGTCTTCACCAGCTGCTCCTGCAGGGCCAGGATCACCTTTGTCACCTTTGTCACCCTTATCACCGGGGTCACCGGGTCCGCCGGGACCTTCAGGACTACTCAGCGTGAAGGTTTCCGTAGCAGTTCTTTCCAGCACGTCAATAGCTGCGATGTCATAGTCACCAGCTATGTTTGTAGTGGGTACTACTACTGCATTGAAATTACCTTCAGCATCGGAAGTGACGGTGGTATATAGCTCACCATCAAAATAGATGTAGACCGGATTGTTGTAAGCGGCACCTATACCGACTACATTTGTAGCAGTTCCTTTCTCTGGTGATAGTGTAAATCCTAATACACCAGCATCGGGAACCGATGCTGCCGTTAGATTCAGGGCCGTATTGCTACCTTTCACAAACGTCCCGCTTTCTGCTACTTGGTTATCTTCAGCTCCAACTGTGAAGGCCACTGCTTTGTCTGCAAAATCTTGACCTTCGCCATTAATCTGTATGCTATAGCTTGACCCGGTTGTGGTGACCGAACCTGCCTCCACGTTGTCAATCCAGGCCTTTACCACCGTGCCATCCTCTACGGCTACCCCATCAAGGGTTACTTCACCGTAGAAGCCGCTCACGTTTGGCTGGGCCAGGGCGACCATTGGGAGGAGGAATAGTGTTACCACTACCAAGGCTGCCATCAAAACTCTGAGTTTAGACATTCAACCCTCCTTCCTTAAAATATCTGTTGTTTGGGGATGATCCCGCAGTAGCGGGATCATCCCTTGAAAATATATTATGTATCTATCTAGCCAAGCCAGCCTTTGAGGTTCCAGCCTGCTTTAAGGTTATAAGTGTTGGCACCATATGTAAGGGTGCAATCCTCGGCAACCTGGATCCAGTATCCATCACCAGTGGTGAGGACTGTCAGGGTGCTGGGAGCACCTTCTGTCGGGTCATAGACTGTCCACTGCTGGGTTTCTGAATCGAAGGCCCATGCAATTGTAAGATAGTCTGTAATGGTGGCAAAGCCGAGTTCAGGAGTAGCTGCTGCTGCTGCTGCTGAACTAATAGTGAAGGAAGTGCTTGCAGTATCGCTTGCGATAGCAGTTACACCTTTGCCTCCTGCGCCAAGTCCGGGAACCGTAGCTGTGGCGGTGAATCCACCAACAGAGTCAGTAAGGACTGTTCCTGGCGGAATCAGAGCAATGTCGCTCATGGAAAGTTCGGAAATGCCAGTCAATGGGCGGAAGCCTTCGCCGGTTAAGGTGATGGTGGTGCCCACTGGACCACTTTCAGGATCTACGGTAAGTTTGGAACTCGGGACAGTGAGAGTTCCTGCCATAGATGCGTTGTTATAGCCATCGGAAGCTGCATAAGCATAAGTGCCATCGATGGATAAGTTGGAAGGAACCTGGAACTGAGCCCAGATGTTACCATCGCCATCAGGTTGCGCATAAGCTACATCGTTGCTATTCAGTTGAATGGTTACGCCACCGCTAAATCCCTGGCCAGCTATCCAGCCGGAACCTGTGGCGGTGACCATTTGGCCGCGGTAGGCTTGGGTTACATCGAGCTCGAGAGTCGGTTTGGTAACTTCGAATGTGCTCGCGGCCGTGAGGCCGGCACCGTCGGTTGCCACGATGGTGTTAACGCCTTCGGCAAATGTATTGAGAACAATCAGGGTGGTGGGTGTAAGATTACCCTGAGTATCGAGACCGATAGCAGCTAAGGTATTCCATCCAGCACCACCGAAAGTTAGTGAGTTGATGGCAATAGTCTGAAGAGCGGTCAAACCTCCACCGCCCACGGTTACGCTTGTACCCTTGGGGCCACTTGTTGGGCTGATGTTCAACGTGTTGGAAGTAACGGTGAAGTAAGCCAGAGAGATTGCCCCAGACGGGCCACCGAAAATACACACAATAGCTGTAAGGCCGGGTGTTGCGTTTGCAGGAATTGTGGCGGTTTCAGTGAAAGCGCCTGTGCCGTCGGTTTCAACTGCACCATCACCAATGACGGCTTGAGTTGAGGCACTGTAAGCGAAACTGAATAAACCAGGGGCGAAGACGTCAACACCACCGGTTGTACAGCTGGGAGGCCAGCCTGCACCGGTTAACACGATGGTGGAGCCTGCTGCGCCGCTAGCGGGATCAACAGTAACCGCATGATTTGCCACTGTTACAGTAGCACTAGCTGACGGACTTCCGGTTCCGCCACCACCGGAAATGACTTTAACTATCTTATCGCCACCAGCCAGACCGATCGGGATGTTGGTTGCGAAGGCGAAATCATCAACGGTGCCGTCATTATCAAGGTCTATAAAAGTTACTCCGGAGGCGACTGATATGCCACCTATAGTAATTGCTACACCAGCAGGTGTGCCTGCGAAATCGTATCCCTTAAGGACAACTTGGGAACCGATATTGCCACTCGTTGGGACTAAGATAAGTCCGGGCAATACTGACAGTGCAGCAGTTAAGGCCGACCTACCCGAGCCATCAGTTACGATGACGGGTGCAGCTAATCCGGCTGCGAAGGCCATAATACTGAAGGTACCATCGGCTTCAACAGTTCCAGCACCTTGTGCTCCACCGACTGCTGCCAGAGCAACGGAGCTGCCCGGCAGGAATCCACCACCGACGACAGTCAAAGGACCACCCTTGGCTGCGGCCATAGGGATGCACTGCACCCAGTTAAAGATGAAATAAGGGGTGGAAGCCACGGATGTGGAGTCAAAGGCATTGGAGGTCTTCACACCTATGGTGTACCCGCTAGTGCCCTGACCGTCTCCACCAGATGCCGGCTCTCTTGAAAGAGCAGGGTTCTTAATACCTTCACCCTGAGCAATGGTGATGGTGACTGGATCGTTGTTAGCAGCGCTCATCGGCATTCTCACGGTTACCGTTTGGCCACTCACGCTCACTCCACCGGACTCGACATTCATTGCCGCAGTTCCGGATGTGCTAACAAGAACGTTTGTGTAGCTTAAGGAACTAGGCAGGTCTGTCCCTGCCGGGAATGTGAGATAGACTTCATCTACTAATGCCGTAAGAGCACCAGTACCACCCGTGGTAAATACAACTGTATAACCGGCTGCTGCGCCAGCAGCAGGTGAGGTGGTGGTTACGGTCGGTGAACTCACAACATCACCACTGGCGGGTGCAACGATTGCCACGGCGCACAAACTGGCTACCATGGCCAAGATCATGAGTACGCTAAATAACCTGTACTTCATGTATTTCCTCCTTTCTGTTCTGTTTACTAGTCTCCCCGGCTTTATTTTGCCGGAGACCCCTTTCGGGGATTTGGAAATCCTTCTGGTTTACCGTTCTCTTTATTACTTCCTCGGTTTCACCTCCTTAAGTGTTTTTCTAGTAATCTAAATTGCCCCCATTAACTGGGTCGCAATAATACCCGGATTCACTTTCTGGTTATGCAAAGCCATATACCTTCTATAGTAAAGCTGACCGAAAATTGAGGGTTGTGTGGTTCCGACATGTGCCGAATTGATGGTGTATTGGGATGATGAAGATATGAAGCAGCATTGAGGATCTTCGATCATAAGCACTTCACATTTTTTAACATTTTTAGTCATGGCTGTCAATACCTTTTCGATACGAATACTATCCGGGAAGTTTCCTGGTATCCGATAACTAAGACGGAATCAGCGATAAAAAAGTTCCATGTTTTTAAAACGAGTTTTTCTTAAGTGGTTTCAAGCTGTGAAAATGAAAGGAAGTGCCCAATTGAATAATAGCTTTATTTGGGTGGAATTAACTGTTCGATTAGCTATATTATTAAACCGGCAATTAAATAGGCTTTTCGAGAAAATGTCACTTGCAGGATGTCATTCTGAGAACCAGATACCGCCGGTGGCGATATGCATCAGGGCAGAAACCCCTTTCATGTCATTCCGGACTCGCAGACTGTGTCACAATCAACGAAACTGAGTAATTCTACAATTGTAATTACCGGGGATTACCGTTCTCCCTGAGTTTATCGAAGGGTTCCTGCCGATCAGTGCGTTCATACTTCGACAGGCTCAGTACGAACGGTTCTCTTGTGATGACATTGTGACACAGCCTGTTCGATTCGGAATCCACATCCCCTTCTGCCCCTCTGGATTCTGATTTTCATCAGAATGACATGTCGGTGTTTGATTTCCCATTTGTCCGGTGATGATACTCACTTCAGGTATAAGTTTCTGAGTAGCAAAGCGAAACAATCTCCTCGGATGCGGTGAGATCGCCGCGTCGTTTGCGACTCCTTGCGAGGACATTATGACACAGTCTGTTCGATCGAGAATCCAGGCAGGGTAGGGGCGAGTTTGAAACTCGCCCCTACATTCGTGGGAATGACATATTTAGTTGCCGAGTTAATGATACCTGAAAGGAAAAGGGCGAGGTGAGTATTTTACTCACCTCGCCCGGTCTTTAGTACAAAGGTGTATCAGTACTATTATGGGGCAGTATAGGACACCAGTTCCTGTGTTTCTCCACCTACGAAAATACATGAGTAGGTGAATTTCACCGGTGTACAGAAGTCCTCATCCACGGCCCACCACTCGGTATTGATGCAGCCATCATCCTTAGTCTTCTCTACCTTGTAGCAATTATAATCACCCATCGGTACAGAAACCATTTCCTCACCAACCACTTCCGCAGTCCAATCGTTTTCAATGTAAACCGCGAATGTGGGCAGATCGATAATTGAGGTAAAGGTCCATGTAGCGCCGACGGAGAGCTCTTCGGGAGCACCCTCGTAGTTGACATATGACCGGTCAACAGCCAGGTCTATTCCGCCCATAACGTTGGCATACAACGGGAAGGTCTCTTTAACGATACCTTTATGAGTTTCATCCCGGTAAATTGTTGGCGCTGAGAGATCGGTTGGTACGGTCAGACCCATGTCAGCATGGTAATAGTAACGTAGAGCCACGTCATCTACCTCGGTTTCAATCATATAGGTGGAGACACCGTCTATATCCTCTTTGCCCGATGCGGTAGCTGTCATCGTAAGAGTGTTCTCTTCTGGTCTCTGAGGATCGTCACTTATGTAAGTAACCTGATACTGCCAGCCAGCACCTTCGCATTCCGGCTTGTCGCAAACATCCCCGATTCCATCACCATCGGCATCTGCCTGGTCTGCATTGGGAGTGTTGGGGCAATTATCTACGTCATTCTCTACATCGTCTGCATCCCAGTCAGTCGCGCATATAGCGGGATCCTGATCTGGATTCGCGTGGAGTGGGCAGGTGTCTATGTCACCGCAGACTCCGTCCTCATCGATGTCATTGTCGGGGTCATTGGGACAGGCGTCGTCACTGTCACAGAGACCGTCGCCATCGGTGTCATCGGTGGCATCGTTGGGGCAGACATCGCATGCATCACCAACGCCATCACCGTCGGCATCTGCCTGGTCCGGGTTAGCATGATAGACGCAGTTGTCCACGTCGGAACAAACACCGTCGCTATCCTGAGCGTCATCGAGTTCGTCATTCGGACAGACGTCACAGGCATCTCCAGTTCCGTCGCCATCAGCATCTGCCTGGTCTGCATTGGCCAGATCGGGACAGTTGTCTGCATCAGCGCAGGCACCGTCACCGTCAGGGTCATCGCAGTCGTCACAGGCATCTCCGATTTCATCACCATCGGCATCTGCCTGATCAGAGTTGGCATCGTCGGGACAGTTGTCTGCGTCATTCAAAATTCCGTCTGAATCGTTATCGTTTGGCGGTGGAACAGTTTCTGTCTTTGTTGGTTCTTCTTTTGTGTCACCACCGTTACCGCAAGCAGCAAGCGCAGGTACTACCAGCAGTAGAAGCGCCAGAACGATGATTCCTAGTTTGCTTGATATTCTCACCATTTATTCTCCTTATTTGTTGAGATTTGACTGCTATCAGCAGTATTCCCCTCTCATCCTGCCACCCGCAAGTGTAATTACAATGTCGGCTCCAAATCAGACCATGTACACCTCCCTTTCTCCTCTACAATATTTGTTAAATACCAATTTAAACACACTATAATCGTTAATCGGACCTGTTCCAAGTACCAATTTATTCTTAAGGTTCATAGATTACCGGGAGCCATGCGTCATCTGCCCGGTACATTTCCTGGTCTTCGGCATTCAGATAATACACTGCCAGCGCATCACTGGAAGTTGTTTTGTTTGGATTATAGCTGTGTGGGCAACCATCCACGATGATTGAGAATGATTGTGCTGTGTCATAGATGGTACGTGAGTTAACATTCTCAGGCCCAACGGCTTCAGCAGTAGCCTTTATCAATTCAAACATAACGTAAATTTGCTGGGTTGCCAGATAACTTACACCGGTTCGCCTGATATTATCGATTTCATCTGCGCGATATGTTTCCAGTAGTGTATGGGTCAAGTCGAGTACGGGACCTTCATCGGTCCACCACTGTGCTGGTTTAACAAGCCAATGGCCGTCAACGAAATCCCAAAGGCCGGCATCTCCCAGTAGTCCAAGGAAAGCAATATGTGCATCTGTGCCGATGAACTTTGCCTTATAACCCGCATCACGGTAGGTCTTGAGAAAAGCTTGTGGTGGAATCGGGGGATGTACATAATCGCAATCTTTCAGCATTTGAACTTCAGTATCCCAGATAAACGTATAATGGTTGACAGGCCCGTCTACCCACTCATACAGGTCCGGATGGGCTTTGGCATATTTCTCCATTGCCTCCAAAGCTCCCATGCCATAAGGTTCCTCCCAGCACGTTCCACCAATTCTTGCTGGCCGATCCTGGGGGAAATCCGGATCGTTCTCAGCGATCCATTCCAAGAGTGTATATATCTCATACTGAACGGATATTTGCCCAGCACCAAATACCCAACCCGGTGGCTCAAAAGCTTCCCTCTCCGGCATGACGGTAAACATGACCATTTCATCTTCTTCAAGCATTGGCTTGAGGGTAACAGTGGTTGCCGCGACACCGGTAAACATGACATCTGCGCCTTTATTTTTCAACCACTCGTAGCCGGGGATATCTTTGGCCGGGTCGAACTGCCCATCATAGCTTTCGACCTTGAATTCAATTCCGGGAATGATTTCGTTATCGGTATAGTAGGCAGCCATGTCTTTCAGAGCCTTGGTAATAACGATCTGTGCATTGGAGGATACGCCGGTAATATCGGTGTGGTTCCCGATGGTGATCTTCACTTTCCCGTCTATTATTGGCGTTTTTTCTGTCGTCTTGGTTGGTTCTTTTGTTCCGTTACTTCCATCACATCCGTAGATAGCCATTACCGGCGATATGAGCAGCAGGGTTGCCAGGATGGTGATTATTGTTTTCCCTGGGATTTTCACTGTTTTGTCTCCTTGTTATTCGCTTGTTATTTCTTGGATACTGCGTCAGGGGCAAGACCCATGATATGCAATTCTTCCCATTACCACACTCCCTTAGCAGCAAGTTTGGAATCAGAATATTATAACCACTTGGTTTCATCTATCCAATCGTGGTATCCCCATTGGAAACCCAGTGTTACCTTGATATCAGTTTGCACTTATAAAATAATTGTACACTTGCTGCGATCGTAATGAATTATTGCTGCGTTTCTTTCAAGACTGCATTATACCATATTGAATATCAATGTTATCACGATGACAGAATATCAATACAGAAGATATCCTGTTATGTTTTTCAATGCAGAGAACCTCCTCCCGCTTTAACTTGCGGGAAGAGGTTCCGTTGTGTTTCTAAAGCCGTGTCTTTACGGGGTGACCACCTGCGGAAGCCACTCATCGTGTCTTCGGTGGAGGTCCATATCGGCGGCAGTTGCCTCATAGATTGCATAGTAGTTTTGTGATATCCTCTTGCTCTCGTCGAAACTATTGAAGTCATCGATGCCGTCCACGGAAAATGACCATGATGTTGCAGCATCGTAGAGAGCTTGGGTACTGAAGTTCTCCGGGCCTACGGTTTCTACTGCTTGTCTAACGATATCAAGCATTAGATATATCTGCTTATATGCGATATATCCACATCCCTCCTGGCGGATGCTCTGGGCTTTCTCAGGGCCTTTTGCATCCAATGACGCGTTATAAAGATCAACAATCGGGCCTTGTTCGTTGTACCATCGGGATGACCTGACGAACAGCGTTTCATCAAATTCGTCCCAGAGATCGCCTCTGTGCATCATGCCAAGGAAAGCAGCATGGACATCAGTACCGATCAGTTTAGCTGTGCCTCCGGTCTTGCGGTATTCTCTGACGAAAACCGGGGGTGGTACAGGCATATATGCATAGTCGACATCTGTGAGAGCGGCAATTTCGGTATCCCAGATAAACGTACCAAGTGGCGCTAGATGCCCTCCCGCCCACTCGAACTGGTCGGGATGAGCGTTGGCATATGCTTCTGCGGCTCCGAGCCAGACATCGCTATATCCATCAGACCAGGCAGCCCCGCCGATTTTAGCAGGACCTTTTGTTTCCCAATCCCAATCGTTTTCCGCAATCCATTTTACAAGTGTGAGGGCTTCATATTCGGGGGTGATACCCAGGCTGAACACGTATCCGCCAGCCAGTTCTTCTTGTGGTAAATTGGCAGTAGCTGCGAACATAAGAAACTTGTCCCGGTTTAGGGTTGGTTGCAGTGTATCAACAGCAGGCGGTACAGGGGTCCAGATGAAGTCTGCCCCCTGTCCTTTAAGCCATTCATAACCTGGTATGTCTTTAGCAGGGTCATATTGCTCATCATAAGTTTCTATTTTCAGTTTCACTCCGGGGATAAGATTTCCATCGTTGTAGTATTCCACAACATCTTCAAGTGCCAGATGGATAACGTGCATTGCAGTCGATGCAACACCGGTCATATCTATGAGTTCCCCTATAGTGATGGTTACGTCCTTCTTTTCGATATCGCCATTACCATCACCATTCCCTACATCATCACCAGTACCATTGTCATCACCACCACCGCCACAAGCCGCTAGCATGGGTACAGTCAGTAAGATTGCCAGAATGATCATTAATACTTTGACAGATATTTTCATTATGTCTCCCTCCGTAATGTGTTCCAGATACCGCTGCCAACGATTCCGTTTATTCTCAAGAAACGTTGCCACCAATGAGATGATAACAAACGGTTCCAGGTTAATCCATTAATGCTCCTCCTTTTGGGCAAACAAAGGTACTTATTCGCGGAATGCTCCGTGCTCTAACAAAGGGACGTGTATGCTTTGATGACCGTTTATATTTTGTTAACTTTTGTTAACCAATATTCTGGCACTCAATGGGCGATGTGTCAAGTGGGCGAGACTATTGCTGCTTGGAATTGGGAGTTGGGAAATGTGGTGGGGAACTGGTGCAGCCGGTTTCTATTTTCAAAATACTTAAGTATCGGAAATATACAAGACACCTTCATCTGCCAGTCTATTGGCCTCTTCCGCGGACATCCCAAGCAGTTCATGACAAATCTCTACAGTGTGTTGTCCCAGAAGGGGAGCTGGGGTGCTGGTGAAACCACTGGCTCCTGACATTCTGAATGCAACATTGGGGTAGAGTCGTTTCCCGGCTACGGGATGTTCCAGTTCTACAACTGCGCCATCCTCTTTAAGCTGTGGATCGGTAAGAGTCTCAGGGGCACGCTGTGCCACTCCGGCGGGGATACCTGCTGCTTGAAGTGTATTCATCACGCCCATGGCGCTACGGGTGGATGTCCATTCTTCAACCAACTTGTCCAGTTCATCTACGTTGTGAAGTCGGCTCAAAAAGTTAGCAAACCTGGGGGCTGTGGTCCATGGAGGGCTTCCGATGCATTCACAGAAGCTTTTCCATTCCTCATCCGTAAATACGGTGATGGCACACCACTCATCATCGCCCTGGCACTGATAACATCCATGGGGGGCGGCATATAAACTTCGATTTCCCATTGGCTTGGGGACTCGCTTGTTCATGGTATAGTCCAGATAATACTCTCCAACCATGCCGACGGCTACTTCTGTTTGAGCCATATCGATGAATTGACCCTTTCCGGTTCGGCGCTTGTAATCCAGTGCGGCGAGAGCTGCTACCACCAGGTACTTGCTGGCCACATGATCAGGGATAGGAGCGTTCGAACCTACTGGATACGGATCGTCAGGTTGAGCCCACAGAGAGAGCATGCCTGAAGCGCCGGAGAGCATCGGACCGTAGGCCTGATACTCGCTGTAAGGTCCTCCTCTGCCAAATCCCTGACTGCTGGCGTAGATAATATTCGGATTGATTTCACGCACATTTTCATAGTCCAGCCCAAGAGTCTTCATAACCCCACCGCGGTAGTTTTCCATCATGATATCGCACATCTTTACAAGCTGAGCTACAAGCTCTCTTCCTTTTTCCGTTTTGAGGTTGACGCCGAAGCTGCGTTTGTTGCGGTTCGCTTCATTGAATCCTGCTATGTTGTTGATATCAGGACCTATCGTTCGCATGAAGTCGAGATTGTCTTTGGATTCGATCTTAATAACATCAGCACCGAGTTCGCCCATGACCTTACCGAAATCCGGCCCGACACCGCCAGTGCCAAAGCTCAGAACTTTGATTCCATCCAGTGGTAACATCTCTTCCCTCCTTACTTAACAAGAGACCGTTTAGGCTTGATTTAAATTGGTTTTGGATATCAACTACACACCGCCTCTTCCGTAGCGCGATCCTTCAGGGGCGCTTTAAGCGAGGTCGAGTCCGCTGAAGCATAACGCGAAGGCGAGGCTGAAGCCCTCGCTCTACATTCTAAATGGCTTTTACAATACTCCAGCGGCTCTCAGGGCCACGAGTTCGTCTTTTGAGTATCCTAATTCCTGAGAGTAGATTTCTTCGTTATGCTCGCCCAGACAAGGAGCGGGGCATCGTATACTGGCTGAGGTCTCCGAGTATCGATAGGGTGGTGCCGGATATTCACCTTTTCCAGCTATCGGATGGTCAACCTCGACGAATGATTGCCTGGCTTTTGTCTGCGGGCTGTTGTAGAAATCATCGATTTTGTATACCGGTGCGATGGGCACTCCCTCCCGGCTTCCCGCTTCGAATAACTCTGTCATGGTGGATTCTCGAGTGTATTCCACAACCAAGGGGTATAGATCGGCAGCATTACCGATTCTATAAATGAAGTCTCGCCACTCTGGCAATTGGAGTATTTCCGGATTACCCAGGACTTTTACCAGGGCATCCCATTGCCTCGGCGTAAGAGCGATGACCCTAATGAAGCCATCTTTGCATGGATATACCGGATATATGGATGCTCCCATTCGCGTTTCGGGCATCGGTGGTGGCCCGTCCGGATTCGTGTTATAGGAATACACCGGCACTACCCAGGGGTACAGGCCCATACGAGATGTTTCATGCACGGATGTTTCAATGTGTTGACCTTCTCCTGTAGTACCGCGCATAAAAAGTGCAGCTATTATGGAAATGCTGGCATGCACTGAAGCTGCATCGTGAGCTGGCGATCCTGGAGCAACGCAAGGCGGCTTTCCCGGGAAGCCACTGGTTATCAGAGTGCCGCTCAGGGCGAAGTCAACTAGATTAGATCCTTTCCAGTTTTTATATGGCCCCTTATAGCCGAACTCAGAGATACTGGCCATGATGATCTCCGAATTAATTTTCTTGAGTTCTTCATATGATAGGCCCAGACCAGACATGTAATCTGGAGGAGAATTGTGTACCAGGACATCAGCTTTCTTAATTAATGTATGAAAAATGGTTCTGCCTTGTTCGGTGCCGAGGTTCAGCGTGATTCCGCGTTTGTTGGTATTGCGGTGGAGAAAATAGAGGCTCTTCTCTGGATGGGGTGTGTCATTTAAGAAAGGAGGTATACCACGTCCCGGATCCCCATTTGGACTTTCGATTTTTATTACATCTGCGCCAAGATCTGCCAATTGCTTGGCACAGTAAGCTCCTTTGCTGTCGGTGAGGTCCAGTACCCGGTACCCGGTCAGGGAACCCACGCGTTCGTCACCCATGTTAGTGCCTCCGATATGTAACAATCTTACATATAATACAAGCCAATGCCCTAAACATGCAACAAGGCGAGGTGAGAATTTCTCACCTCGCCTTGTTTGTTCAGATTTCAGGCTATTTTGAAATTAGCTTTGGTATTATGACGCAGCAGCGTAGGATGCGAGTTCGCGAGTCTCCGTGAACTCATAGGAACCTGCGGTGACAGTTTTTACTGGTGCGAGCATGTCACCATCAGCGGACCACCAATCAGTAATTGTGATGTCGCCACCGGTGTGCTCTACCTTGTAACAGCTATATGTTCCTGCTGGTACAGTAACATCTTCCATTCCAACAACTGTTACGCTAAAAGATGTCACCTCGTCGGCTGACATGTTGGTTCCTGTCGTACGGTCGTAGGACCATGTTTGTCCTTCCGAAAGAGATGCACCATAAGTACCTGCATGAGCATAGGTAGTAGTTGCGACTATATCAGCAAATCCCATGGCTTTGCCTTCTGAAACTGACTTGACGAGCTCTAATGCACTCGCACTCCTCCAATCAGTCCAGGCACTGAAAACTATGTCAGCATAGCCACCAACTATATCGTTCCATTGCTTGCGCATTGGAGGTGCATCAAATGATACTTCGGCTGAGTAGGTGTCCGTACCGTCGATGGCCTCTTCGCCAGTGACCGTATACGTCCAGACGGTATCTTCAGTATCATAGTTCATGTTGTATGCCCACACAGTCCCAACCATTGCGCTGTCACTCGGCTCAGATGGTTCTTCGGTAGCAACAGGCTCTTCGGTTGCAACTGGTTCTTCGGTAGCAGCAGGCTCTTCGGTAGCAGCAGGCTCTTCACCAGCAACAAGATCCGGAATATCGGCGTTCATCTCAGGCATTGGGTCGTATGATGCCAGCTCTTTAACTTCTTCTGCCTGATAGGTAGCATATTCTAATACCTTGACCGGAGTAAGCAAATCATACTCGGCAGACCACCATTCGTGGTGGAGCAATGCACGATCAACTGCCTCGCCGTCTGTCGCAACCTTGGTGTATTCCAGCTTGAAGCATCGGAACGTTCCGGCAGGTACCGTGACGTCTTCAATGGCAACAACTTCGAGTTCCACGGTGTCAGTGTACGGTGGCGCCAGTGTATCGGGTACGAGGTCGGTGTAATCGTCAAATTGATACATGTCACCAAAGGCGTACGGTTGGCCGTGATCACCGGTGTAGGTTAGGGTTTTGGTTACTTGCAGTTCGATCATCCCGGCGGCTTCGAGCAAGATGGAGTTTCTCTTGCTGTCCATTGTATCCTTGGCAATGTAATCCATCCTCTCAAACGTCTTCAGCGGATAACCCTGGATAGCATCATAGCGGAACGGATTCACATCAAAAGCCCATTCAGTCACATAACAATCGGTGCCCTCGATGGCTTCCTCTCCGACAACGGTTGCAGTGTGTACCTCGGACGTCCCGTCATAGCTCACGTCAAGAACCCATGTGGGGCCAGCGGAAGGTTCCACGGTCGGCTCTGCGGTTGGCTCAACCGTTGGTTCAACCGTTGGTTCAACCGTTGGTTCAACCGTTGGTTCGATAGTCTGAGTGGGCGTCGCTGTTGGCTCCTCTGTGTCATCACCATTACCGCAAGCAGCAAGCAGCGGTAGTGCCAGCAACAGAATGGCTACAAGAATAATTCCTAGTTTACTTGAGATTCTCATCACTTCTCCTCCTTATTAATTTTGATGAGGTATCTGTAACTTACGGTATTATCTCATGAATATCTTTAGATTCCCAGTCACATTTTCCTAACAATGTTACCACGTATTCAGGTTATTTCAATTTACATAGTAACGGAGCTGTGATTGACCGAGATATCTGTGATTCTCACCTCCTTTAATTTAAGTATTTCTTCTCTAAGTCAATACCACAAATTTATATATCTCTCGGTTGATAGTATCCTATATTAACGCTTTTACCAGCTTGCTGCAAGAGATTCACCTTCGGTGGTTATGACCTTTTGCACTAGCATATCAGCTATTTCATCATTAGTGAAACCCAGGATTTCTCTGTAAACATACTCGTTGTCCTGGCCAAGGCATGGACCAGCCCGGTATATGTCACACGGAGTTTCTGAAAGACGGTAAGCTGGGGCATGATAGGAATGAACCCCGATCTCAGGATGTTCCAGCTTTCGGGAATGCTCCCGGTGTTTCATTTGCGGATCATTGAGCAGGTCTTCACTGGTCTGTACAATACCTGCGGGTACACCCGCTTCTTGCATCATTTTCATGATTTGATCGTCGGTGTGTTCTTTAGTCCATTCCCCCACTAATTGGTCGAGCTCATCTTCATTCTGTTTTCGATCGTTGAGCGTGGCGAATTTGGCATCTTCGGTCCATTCGGGATTGCCGATGACATGGCAGAAGGATGCCCATTGTTCTTCATTAGTCACTGCGATGGCTACCCATCGATCTGGTCCGTTGCAAGGATAGATACCGTGTGGGGATATCTGGCTATCACGATTACCTCTACGGACAGCATTTCTTTTATTGACCGTATAATCCAAAATATGCGGTGCGGCAAAGGTAAGACCCGCTTCGAGTTGTGCTTGTTCAATGTGCATTCCCTCACCTGTTTTACGTCGGCGTAGTAATGCTCCTATTATGGCAATAACTATATACCACGGGGCAATGTAGTCCGAATATGCGGTGAAGATCATGGTGGGTTCGCTATTTGGCCAGCCGGTGCATCGGCAAAATCCTCCCAGAGCATTGACATGATGTCCCACACCCTGGAAATCCCGGTGAGGTCCGTAGTTGCCCTGCTGGGTGGTACTGAAATAAATAATGCCTGGGTTGATCTTCCGGCAACTTTCATAATCCAGTCCCAGTTTAGCCATGGTCCCCGGTGTCATGCTTTCGCCGGTAACGTCAGCCCATTCGATCAGTCTTCTGGTAACTTCACCAGCCTCGGGGTGAGTCAGGTCAAGGCTGATGTTGTATTTATTGGTGTTGTACGCGGTATAGAAGGCACTCCGGTCAATGCCAGGTATCGAATCTTTATGAGGGGCGAAGGTTCTTAACGGGCATGGTTTGTTGTGGCTTTCCACCCGAATGACCGTGGCACCATGCTCGGCAAGCTCACGACAAACCTGGGGTCCGGCTGCAGCCCAACTGAAATCCACCACTTTTAAACCTTCGAATATCTGTTTTGCCATTTTGTTCCTATTATTGGGCGCTCACACCGGATCGCTCCTACACGATTCCATTGGTTTTGAGATGTTCGATTTCCTCAGCAGAAAAGCCCAGCGATTCATATATCTCCTGATTATGCTCACCGATGAGAGGAGCACGACGCTGGATTTTCCATGGTGTATCCTCCATCTTAAGCGGTGCTCCGGGGTAGGTTATGGTAGTGTCCAGTTCCGGGTGTTCTACCTCTTCCCAGAATCCCCTGGCTTTGAGTTGGGCATCGTTGGTTACATCCTCTACAGTATTGCATGGAGCTAGCATTATACGATTCTTGACGGCCCGTTCATATAATTCTGCCTTGGTCTTATTCTTAACGAATTCTTGCATGAAACCATGATAATAATCACATTCTTCCTGTGTCATGTTTGAAGCATCCCATTGGGTGGCAAAGTCGAAATCTTTCAGTTCCAGGACTTTGCCCTCTTCGTTGGCCCATTTCACCAGTTCTTTAGAAGAATCCACGGTTCCTCCAAAAGCGCCCCCGCCGAACATATATAGAACAGAACCATCTTTGCAGGGGTTGATCATGCGGGTGAAGAGTATCCCCACAGGTTCCGGCCTGACAGATATGAAAAACTGTCCCATACCGACAAGGTTTGCGCCAAGGAGTTCGAATATTTCCACCGCGTTCATAAGTGTTAGCGATACGGCGTCCTGCATGGAAACATCCACCTGTTGTCCTTCGCCGGTGAGTTCACGGTGATAGTAAGCCATTACGGAACCAAGTGCACCCTGGATACCGGCGTGAAAGTGGGCCTGAGAAACATATCCCATCCGTATGGGAGCAGTTCCCAGGTCACCGAGAATCCGTGCCAGTCCTCCCATAGCTGTGCCGATAAGGTCGGTGGTTTCGTATTGAGCATAAGGACCGGTCTGGCCGAAACCGGTAATCGAGGTCAGGATTATATCAGGTTTAATCTCTTTCAACTCGCAGTATCCCAATCCGATACTGTCCATGTATCCGGGTTTGAAGGATTCAATAACGATATCCGCGGTTTTAGCCAGCTTCTTAAATATTTCCTGGCCTTCGGGTGTTTCAATATCGAGAGTTATTCCTCTTTTACTGGTGTTGGCAGCAAACCAGAAGAGACTCTTTTCGGGGTCTTCGATGTCTTTATAGAAAGGCCCGATTTTGCGTGCCGGATCGCCGCCCGGTTTTTCGATCTTTATGACATCCGCGCCAAAATCGCCGAGAACCTTGCCGGCGAATATGCCTTTTTCGTCGGTCAGGTCCAGTATGCGGCAGCCTTCTAATAAACTGTTAGATTCAGTCATTGTCTCATTTTTTGGAGTGCGACAGTAATACTGTCGCTTTTATTTGCGGTAGTATGACTACCGCACTCCAAGTTTCAGCAAATCACTCTATCCTTTCGCAACTTCTCAATCTCTTCTGCCGAATAACCCAGTTCAAAGAGCACCTCATCAGTATGGTCTCCCAGACGAGCAGCCGGTATTCTAAGCTCCCACGGGGTATCCGAGAATTTGATGGGGAACCCAATCTGTTTTGCCTTCCCCCATCTGGGGTGATCGACTTCAATCATCATCTCCCGGTGCTGCATGTGAGGATCGGAGAAAGTTTCATCGATATCCAATACCTTGCCCACCGGCACATCTGCCTTGGTGAGAATATCGAACCATTCATCACGTGATTTCGTTTGGAAAATGCTCCGTAGTTCCTCAAAGACCTCTTCTTTTATTGGGTTTGGGGCGTATTGCTTGGCGATCAAATCTTCGCGGTTCAGGGTTTGGCACAACCTTTTGAAGAAATGCGGCTCCAGCGTGCCGATGGAGATGTATTTGTGATCGGCAGTTTGATAGACGGCGTAACATGGTTGTGAACCGCCAAAAAGGGTGTTGCCCCGCTGAGGGACGGTTCCATTCATGAGGTATTCCCCAATTTCGGGGGTGCAACTCAGCATGAAAAGAACTCCATCAGTCATAGAGATATCTACCAGTTGACCTCTGCCCGTTTTCTCACGCGCAATGATAGCCATTAGAATACCTACCACGGCTTGCAGCACTGCTGTGGTCATATCGGCGATTATGTTTTCGACCATCACCGGTGGGTCATCTGCGCTGTAACCGATCAGTCCCAGCGCGCCTCCCATAGCCGCATAATTGGCGTCGTGTCCGGGGAGGTCGCGATAAGGGCCGGTTTGCCCGTAGCCGGAGACAGCACAATAAATGATCCTTGGGTTCTTTTGCGAAGCAGCTTCGTATCCGATGCCAAGACGGTCCATCACGCCAGGCCTGAAAGCTTCCAGAACCACATCGGCTGTTTCGACCAGTTGAAAGAAAAGTTTTTGTCCGGCTTCGGATTTCAGGTTGATCCCGATGTTCTTCTTGTTGCGGGGGGTATCGAAAAATATTGAAGCATCCACACCTTCTATAAAATCAATGCCTGCGCCAACGCCTTTGTCTGAAGCTCCGGGAGGCGTGCTGATTTTGATCACGTCAGCCCCCATATCTGCCATCATTCCGGCAGCAAACGAGGATGGTCCCATCCCGGTGAGGTCAAGTACCTTTATGTCGCTGAGTGCTGATGTCAATCGCTTTCTCCGTGGTGATTAATGTAGGGGCAAATCTGGTGTGATTGCCCTGGACAGACACACAGGTCTGCCCCTACGGTATTATCTGTTCCATTTAACGCGGGAAGGCAAGCCTTCCTCCAGAATGCGGGTCGCTTCTTCGACCATGCTTTTAAGCACATCTCTTGCAGGACGTAGCTCTTTAACCAAGCCGCAGCCTTGCCCGGCGAAAGTCCAGTAGTGTTTGAGAGTGTCGTCCTCTTCACTCATGTACTGGATTAGTTCACTGGCTGCCAGGACTTGGACTGGGAAGGGCAGCAGTGGACCGTTCTCCTTTTCGTATTGGGCTTGCAGCGGATTTTTGATACACCGAGCCGTTTTGCCGGTCATGGTCTTGGTGATAACCGTGTCACTCTCTCCGGCAGATACGAGTTGTCTTTTGTTCTCGGCATGGCTCATTGCTTCAGGGGTGGCCAAAAAGGCGGTACCGCACCAGACTCCGGCGGCACCTAAAGCAAGTGCCGCAACCAATCCTCGACCATCTACGATTCCCCCTGCGGCCAGCACCGGTGTAGGGGAGATCGCGTCTACCACTTGGGGTACCAAAGGCAACGTGGCTACCTTTCCGGTATGCCCTCCTGCTTCAGTTCCCTGGGCGATAACGATATCCACCCCAACAGAGGCTTCTTTTCTGGCCTGCTTGGCAGTTCCCACCACTCCCATGACCTTCATTCCTCTCTTACGGGCTTCAGGAATCATGAACTCGGGGCTGCCAAGTCCTGCGGCGAAAACCGGAACCTTGTGCTCGTAAATGACCTCCAATTGTTTTTTGGTCATCCCGGGGGACCAGTTGAAGCCCTGGTTATTCATGCCCAGCTTAATACCTCCGGGGACCTTGATGCCCATGCGTCGGCCTAGATCAGCGATATAGTCACGCGTCTCGGCAAATTCACCTTCATCTTCTGCCAGAAAAGATTTTAAGTCTATAGGGGTATCTTCTTCTCCCTCTACCAGACCTAAAGGAGCGATGGTATCGACCCCGAAAGGTTTGCTGGTTCGCTTCTTGATCTCCCTGATGGCCTCATCGAGTTCATCGGGGGTCATTGGCAATGCGCCGAGCACTCCCAGTCCTCCGGCTTCGGAGACGGCTGCGGTCAGCTCAATGCCTGCATGTTCGGCCATTCCGGCCAAGACTATAGGATATTCAATATCCAGCAGATCGCACAATTCAGTGCGTAATATTGGATGGGTCATTAAATTCCCTCCAGTTTTCGCCAGGTAATTAAACTCAAAGGCCGTAGGGTGGGTGAAATAAAATTAAACCCACCACTTGCCTTTTGGTTGGCTTTGCCGGATTGTGGTGGGTTACGTTGCTCTACACCCACCCTACCGGCTGCACCTCTTTTATTACAGCGGTTTAAAATGTTTAATATCGAGAACGCTTCCGATACGCTCTTCTTTGGGTTTGAAGACAGCCTGAACCCTCATCCCAATCCTGAGTTGTTCGGGGTCAGCTCCGCCGATCATATGCACGAATCCGGTATCGGCGCCATCAAGCTGGATTATTCCGTAGATAACAGGGGCATCGGTTGGATGTATCGGCTTCGGTTCGCTGTCTATGGTGTAGCTCAGCACAGTTCCCTTGTCGCTCACTTCCACCCATTCTTTGAGCTGGGCGAAGCAGTCTTTACACACGGACCTGGCCGGAACGTAGACGCGATTACATTCTTTGCATCGGGTACCGGTGATCTTGGCTTTGTCCCTTATGGTGGTCAGGAACCGGCTGCCGGTAGCACCGGCGGAAAATGTGTTTGGGATGTATATCTGGCCATGATATAGCCAAACATCCATTCCCTCTATTTTTTCAGATGTTGTCTGCATGTTAGCCTCCTACTCCTCGATCGTCCTGTAATATGGTACGTCCTGCATGCCCAGTCCGCGTTCGTCGTAGTCTTCTTTCCAGACAGCCTGAACCCTCATTCCGACCTTCAACTTCTCCGGGTCTGTCTCCTCAAGGAAATGCCGCTGGTAAACGCCATTTTCCAGAAGGATGGTGCCGGAGGGATGGGGGTTGGCCCACCTCTCTCCGTAGTGCGGATCCCAAAGCGGAAAGACGAGATAGGTATACTGGGTTACAGTACCGGTTTCGGGGAGTTCTTCCCATTCCCAGCCTGTCTCTACTTTGCATTTTGGACAAACGATAGTGGGTCCCCACATGATTGCTTTACACTTGGGACATTTATTCCCAACCAGTTTCTTGTTCTCTTTGGCTTCGGCATAAACGTGCCCTAGGTATTTGCCGGTTGACCAGTTATATTTACGAGGCGTATCGATATTTACGATGATATATTCCGGTTCTTTCGCCATTTTTTAATACCTCCTTACATCTCCCTCTTGAGTAATGCCAGTGTCGTCCAGTTTGGGCCTCCGAGTGCGGAAGCTAAAGCTGTTTTGACATCCCGGGTGGCCTGATGTTCACCGGCATCGCCGCGAATCTGCAAAGCTGCTTCGGCAACCCGGATGATCGGCGTAGCCCCGATCGGGTTGGTGGCTATCACCCCTCCGGAAGGATTCACCGGGAATTCTCCATCCATCTCGGTTACGCCCTTCTCTATCAGTTTCCATCCCTCGCCCTTTTCGCAGAAGTGGAAGTGCTCATAAAGATTCATTTCCTCCCAGTTGGAGGGCTCGTAGATCTCTGCCAGATCGATATCTCTACGGACATTGGTTATTCCATTTCGCTTGTATATATTCTCGCAGGCTACATGCTGCGTATAGGTCTCTGTGCCGGTGGGATCACCAAAAGTGCCGGCGCGGAACGGTTCCTGATGCACTACCTCAACATCGGCGAGCCAGACAGGTTTCTTAGTGATCTTTTTTGCCTTCTCTTCAGAAGCCAGGATGAGAACACAGGCTCCGCATGATTGCGGGCAGAAATCCAGGAACCTGAGTGGCCATACCAGGTACCCCGATTCCAGCACCTGGTCTATGCTGGTGAGCCCGAGCTTGAGGTGGGCGTATGGGTTTCGGCATGCCCCTTTGTCTGCCTTCAGCCTGA
The DNA here is from genome assembly GCA_013203045.1 of Chloroflexota bacterium. GTDB lineage: Bacteria > Chloroflexota > Dehalococcoidia > SZUA-161 > SpSt-899 > JABMQN01. The sequence continues at coordinate 4,456 of JABMQN010000073.1, read as the reverse complement.
CCATAGCCGCGTGTTCCTCTTTAGCTCCCGAAGTTTCCATATATGAAAGGGCCTGTTTGGCGAATTCCCCGATAGCGCCCGTCGCCGCGCCTTTACTCCATGAGGGAACCAGCGCAGCGGTGATGGCAGCCGTCGTATCGCCGCAGTCCTGTTTTTCATAACCGACGACCATAACCACATCTTGAAGGCCGGAGGCAACCATATAAAATCCTTCGCAAACTGCTGAGCCTCCGCTAGTACCACCGGTGGCTACCTTTAGACCAGGCTTACCAAACCCTCCCATTTCAGCGGCCATAATGTGATCAGGCATGTATATTCCCTCAAACGTTTCCATATTCGCATGGAACGTGGCTTCAATATCTTTAATGTTCATGTCGGCATCTTCAAGCGCTGCTCTCACAGCCTCACCAACCATTTCAGGCATGTTCACATCGGGGCGATTGCTTTTATGATAGGTCTGTCCGATTCCTACTATTGCTACTTTATTAGCCATATCATTCCTCCGAACTACGAGTTCCCCAGAACCATCACAGCCTGGTGCTGTCCGCAGATTCCGGTATAACCGTGGGCCAGCGCTGTTTTGGCTCCCTTGACCTGCCTTTCACCCGCTTCGCCGCGAAGCTGTAATACAGCCTCAGCTACACGAGAGGCTCCTGCCACACCATTGGGAACACCCGGCAGAACACCGCCGGAAGGATTCAACGGCAGTTTGCCACCCATGGAGACGGCCTTGGATTCGACCATTCGTCCGCCCTCTCCTTTGGCGCAAAGACCGAGTCCTTCCAGCCAGAGAGCTTCCTGATAGGAATACTCGGTGGTGATTTCAGCAACATCAATTTCTCTGAGCGCATTCTTGATACCGGCCATTTTGTATGCCTTCTGGGCTGCCTTAGCAAGTGCGTCACAATCGGCCAGCTCCCTGTCTCCGAGATAATGGGTCTCATAACAATTCGAGACTCCCATAATCCAGATCGGATTCTTGGAGAGCTTTTTGGCTGTTTTCTCATTGGCCAGGATCATAGCACAGGCGCCGTCGGATATCGGTTTGGTGTCAAGAGCCCTGATTGGTGATGAAACCATCTTTGATCCGAGTACATCTTCCAGAGTGATGCCCTTTGCGTCCTGGGCAAAGGGATTATTTTTTGCATTGGCATGATTTCGGACAGCGACTTTGGCTAACTGTTCCGCGGTGATGCCGTATTTGTACATGTACCGTTTGGCCTGCATGGCTGCCGACGAGGTATAGTCCAGCCCCAGCACCCGCAGCATGGCCGGGTCAAAAGCGGCGTTTTCGATGGCGCTCTTTTCGCCCTGTGATTCCTTCATGTGCGATTCCACCAGCACCACGTCGTAGTGGCCGGAAAGGATTTGGGCCATTGCCACGTATACAGCGTTAAGCCCGTCCTCGCACACCTTGTCTTCATGTTGCAGGTGTGCTCCCACAACATGCTGGATATTCATGTTCGAGATCGTTCTGCCTTCCCAGAAATCCTGGGAGCATGTTACCGCTGACTCTATATCCCACAATGAGAGCCCTGTTTCTTCCAGAACCGGCTTGATCGCTTCCCAAGACAGTTCTTCTTCATTTACATCGCATCGGTTGGGGTGATATTTCGTCTGAGCTACCGCTACGATGCCCACTCTTTCGGCCATGTATACCTCCTTAATTATTATGCAAGCTGATATCTAATATCGAAGTTACACTTTTTTGAGAATAGCAACCGGAAAACACTTTGTCAACGTCAATTTGCACTGGTTTCCAGGCTTATTACTTACTAAATGGTTCTCATTATCAATCAAATAGTGACACTAATGCAATTTATCATTTGCTTTAATGACATTTTGGTGCAGTGTTTGTAAAATCATTTTGGTAGAGGGTAAGCTATACAGCATGGCTGTAGGATTTCTCGGTGAATCTCGATTATTTGGATTCTATCATTAAGATGTCATAATGTCAACTATAATCGATTATACTATTGCAAAGCGTCATAAAATATGGTACTATTCAGTGCATGTCGTTTATAAAACAGGTTATAATGGCACGAATTGATATATAGCCCTTGCGCGTGGAATTATGAAAGAAGGCCATAATACAAAATTTGATCGTAATGATGCGATGAGGTGAAAATGTCACATAGTAAAGGCAACGAGTTGGACCAGCTCGATTTGATGATCTTGAGGGAAATGGAGATTGACGGAAGGCAGCCGGTATCTGATTTGGCTAAGAAACTTGGAACCAGTAGAGCCAACGCAAGTAGGAAGCTAAAAAGATTGATAGATACGAAGATCACCAGTATTGTTGCATTCACCAATCCTCTGGTTTTGGGATATCGCACCGTAGCTATGATAGGTATTCAAGTGTCACCGCGAGAAATTCATGAGACGGCAGATAGGCTTAGTGCTCTCCCAAATGTCCACCTGGTTATAATAGCAGCGGGCCGGCATGATATTATTATCTGGACAATGTTTCAGACCCCTGCGGATCTATCAATATTTCTGGGGCGCGAATTGGGTGGTATTACAGGCATAACTTCCACAGAAACAATGATCGTCCTGGAGATGAAGAAACAATCATTTGACTTCCTTGCGGCATCTGGGGTGGGTTGCAATGAAGATCAGCCATCCAAACATACTCCACCAGTGCCGCCTGTTACAGAAGAATTAATACAAGGAATAGACCAGTATGATCTGATGATATTGAAGGAAATGGAAAACGATGCCAGGCAATCCATCTCCGATTTGGCTAAGAAACTTGGAACGAGCCGGGCGTATGCCAGTACGAAGCTGCAAAAACTTCTGAACCAACAGCTTATTAAAATTGTTGCATTCACTAATCCGCTTACATTGGGATATCACGTTTTTGCTCTGATAGGCATTAAAGTCTCACCCAATGAAATCGATGCTGCTGCCGAGATGCTTAGCGAGCTTGCCGTAGTGCACACTGTAGCTAAGGTCGCTGGCCAGCATGATATTGTAATCCAGACCATGTTCCAGAACCCTATAGATTTATCAACTTTCCTAATGGGAGAATTATCGCGTATACCCGGGATTACATCCACCGAAACGATGATTGCACTTGAACTCAAGAAAATGTCTTTTATGTATCTGGTGTCTTCCCACTTGGCGGCCAACGGAAACCAAATAAAATCTTGAGAAAAGAATCAGGACGAAGTTAGAGAAACATCCAGGGTTTCAAGGAGAATTTGAATGGATATTGAGTTTACACCTGATCAAGAGCGATTTGAACAGGAAATTTATACATATTTAAAAGACAATATGCCCTCGGGATTGAAGGAAGAGCTGATCGTAGGTGTTGAAGGCGATGGCCCCGTTTGCCGGCAGTTTGTCAGGAAGATGGGAAAGGATGGCTGGATGGGCATTGGTTGGCCGAAAGAATATGGGGGCCAGGACCGAACTCCAATCGAACAGTACATCTTTTTCGATCTGGCGCTGGGCTATTTTGGAATTCCTATTCCGATGTTAACACTAATGACGGTTGGTCCGACCTTGATGAGAGTAGGCAGTGAAGAGCAGAAAAAGAGGTTCCTGCCCCCTATTCTGACCGGAGACCTTGTATTCGCGATTGGATACACCGAACCCGAGGCGGGCACCGATCTTTTCTCACTGAAAACCACGGCTGTGAGGGATGGCGACGATTATATCATCAATGGCCAAAAGATATTCACTTCCATGGGTCATTTTGCCGACTATTTCTGGTTGGCAGTTCGCACAGATCCGGGGGCATCCAAGCAGCATGCCGGTATCTCTATGTTTCTGGTCGATGCAAAAAGTCCCGGTATCACGATTCAGCCCACGCATGTAATGGGAGGTTTTCAGGTAAATCAGGAATTCTTTGATAACGTAAGGGTGCCAAAGGAAAGCCTTGTTGGCGAAGAGAACAAGGGCGTTAAGTACATGATCACACAACTGGCGCATGAGCGAATTAATTTAGTGCCTCACTCAATGACAGTGCGAGTCGTGGAGGATACTACCAAATGGGCTCAAAAGACAAAGCGAAATGGAAAGTTGGTGATTGAGGAACCATGGGTTAGAAACAAGCTGGCAGAAATGACAGTGGAAGGTGAAGTATTGAAGGTACTTAATCATCGAGTGGCATGGATGATGACCCAGGGCGAGACACCACATGTGGAATCGGCGATGGTGAAATCTTTTGGCAGTGAACACTTCATCCGGATGACGAAAGCCTCCCAGGATATTATGGGTCCCTTTGGACAGTTAAAGATTGGATCTAAATGGGCTCCGGCAGAGGGATGGTTAGAACGGATTGCGCAAATGGAACTCATACTCACGTTCGGTGGTGGCACGAATGAGGTGATGCGCGATATCATTGCTATGATGGGTTTGGGATTAATGAAATCGAGATAGGCCCTAAATTTTCGAGTCTTGCGCAAAATGGGAAAAAAGAAGCCACGGAGTCACAGAGATTTGAATTATA
>JABMQN010000072.1 GCA_013203045.1 Chloroflexota bacterium | reverse complement strand
TCGCTGCTTAACTATGTGTCCGTTTGGACTTGACCACCTCACCTTGAAGCTTTCTCCGAATTGTCCTATTTTGTCACTTCCGCTGACATCTACCTCCAGTCCTTCAATGTCTCCCTTGGACAGCTTCTGAGAGACTGCGGTCAGTTTTTTAAGAGGTGTGGTAATCTTGGACCAGATGATAAGGAATGCCAGGATGATGACAACAACGGCAACAATAATGCCATAGATGATCATGTTTGTCTGGACATCCGAACCCTTGTCGCTGATATTGGAACTTAGATCTTCAACGAAGGCATCAATTGGGCCCTCGACATGGCTTTGTTGCACTATTCAGTCCAAAAGAGCTATATAATGCCAAATAGTTCGACATCCCCCATTATTCCTTTTGGATTATGTAACCGGACAGGTTTTTGGCATACCTAGCCCAGTCATAAGGTTCATAGCTTTACAGCGAAGGCGCACTTCGATATTCTGACTGTCCAAGTTTTGACTGCTCAGGGATTCACCGAAGATACGTTTGAGTCGATAGATACCGGTTTCTGATAAACTACGCCGATGATAACCACTCTCCCTTTTCCAGGCTTCGCGACCGATTTCTTGAATTCGTCTCAAGTTGTCATCTCGAGTATCCATGAAACCATTATTATGAAGGATAGCGCTCTTGCGGGGTGGAATCACGGCTTTGGCTTTACGCTCTGCAATAACATCATAACAAGTTTTGTAGTCATATCCACCATCGCCGGATACCTGATCAATCGTCTCAGTAACCTCATCTAATAAGTTTGGCAGCATGTTTTTCTCATGACCTCGACTATCAGTCAATACGCAAGCCATAACCTCTCCTGTCCCTTCATCAAAGCCCAAATGTACCTTGCGCCAGGTACGCCGTTTGTTTTTTCCATGTTTGCGTACCTTCCATTCTCCCTCTCCATACACTTTAAGTCCTGTAGCATCCACTACCAAATGAATACCTTCCTTCTTGCGAGCACGAGGCAAAATTACTGTTATTCCTGCTGTCCTTCGACATAGTGTGGTGTAATGAGGTACTGGTAATTCTATTCCGATCAAACTCATGAGCGAACTCATGATTCCTTGTGTTTGACGTAGAGCTAATCTGAATACATTTTTCAAAATCAACGTACATTCAATGGCAGCATCGCTATATGTATAAGGATGTCCCTTGCCTCCGGTTTGCTTTGCCTGTATCCAGACTTCGATAATGTCATCTGATACCCACAATGTCAAATCTCCCCGATTTATCAAAGCTCTGTTATAATCTGACCAATTAGTAACTTTGTAGCTGGTTTGCCAGGGATGTTTTTTCATTGTGGGGGTCCTCCCATTTCTCTATTTCCCCCACTGATAGGCTAACCTCTCATTCGCATTTATGCAACAAAGCCTAATACATCCAACAATGAAGGCTAAATCATGGCAAATATAAGGTGCACCAAAAAACTTCTGAATGAATTGAAAATAAAACCGACTGATGAACTTGGGCAACCTGATGGTATTGGTAATTGGCATGCAAATCTATTATGGATAGACAGAAGGAAATGCGTTTTATTCACCAACGACAAGACGCTATTTTCATTTCTTGTCACTGGAATGAAGAAACCACAATTTGTAAACTTCTATGAGGTCTTCAGATTGAATCTATTTAAAAACCTTATGAATGAGGACTTACCCCAAAGACAAATTGAGCATGTCTTCAATGAGCATAGGGAAATAAGGATTGCCAAAACCAATAATCGCAGCGTTCTAGGGTCTATGAATGACCTCGCCTATCAATTGGAATGTCGTATCTATGATAGGGGTGGATTAGTCACTGTAGATATGGCTGAAACTAATCGTGAGTTAAATCGTATTCCAATGGGTGCTCTAGGCTACAAATTCAGCATAGCAAAGTTACATGAAGCATTGAATCAGGCAATATAGCAACTCAACACAGTAAACTACTTCCCAGTATAAAAAGCTTCTCTCGCTCTATCAGTGATTTTCTTTGATAAATAACCAATACCCCCGAAAAAGCCTTCATAGTGTTCATGGTATACATGGAAAGAGCGCCTACGATGGACGCTCTGTTATTATTGGGAGTAACTCCCTATCTAGACATTGTTGCAATGCCTCTTCCTATGTTTTCAGTTTCCGAAAATTAGGTTTTTAAGGTTCTTCATTAGATTTAAGAGACATTGTGACATATAGGTTGCTCGTTGTCAGTATAATTTCAGTATGCATTTGGTCAATATTTGTAATGTTTTAGTTAAAGCAGGTAAACAGTAGGATAAGAGGGACAGCGGCAGAAAAATGCAGGTACACCATTTACAGGCGCGAGGCATTTTGGGGTGTGATCAGTAAATGAAATCAGACGTTTGCCGAATCCGGCAGCAAGGATGATTGCTTTGCGCACTGAGGTTGGGGGAAGGGTTTCCTTCGGAAAAACTGTTCGTGTCAAGGTTATTCATGGGCTTCTCTTTCCTGCTTGGGGAGGAAAATACATCAGTCACTGTTCCACGTAGTCCCTCAGCTTCGCCGCGCGGGAATGTAATCTGAGCTTCCTCAGTGCTTTGGCTTCGATCTGGCGAATACGCTCCCGGGTAACCAGGAATTCGTGGCCAACTTCCTCCAGTGTGCGGCTGCGGTCATCATCGAGCCCGAACCGTAGTCGAAGTACCCTCGCTTCCCTCTCAGTAAGTTCCTCCAGGACCTCGTCAATTTGGTCCTTGAGCAACATATAGGAAGCGATTTCACTCGGGGACGTCGTTTTGCGATCCTCAATAAAGTCGCTCAGGGAATTGTCTTTATCTTGACCGATGGGTGTTTCCAGGGATATTGTGTTCTGAACCATCCGCCATATCTCCTCTACCCTTTCCGGCGAGAGGCCCATCTCTCTGGCCAGTTCACTGTTTGTTGCCTCCCTCCCGTATTCCTGCTCCAGTTTACGGCTCAGCCGGATGAGCTGGTTAATGGTTTCAGTCATATGAACGGGGATCCTGATGGTGCGGGCCTGGTCCGATATAGCCCTGGTTATAGCCTGCCGAATCCACCATGTGGCATAAGTGCTGAATTTGTAGCCCCTGCGATAGTCATATTTCTCCACTGCCCGCATGAGCCCGATGTTGCCTTCCTGTATCAGGTCCAGAAGAGGCATACCTCGATAGATGTACTTTTTGGCAACACTGGCTACAAGACGCAGATTGGCTTCAGCGAGGTGATTCCTTGCGTGTTGCACTTCTTCTCTTACGTTCTGCAGATGGCAATGTAGCTGCCTTTCATGTGATATGATGACCGCAAGTAATC
>JABMQN010000071.1 GCA_013203045.1 Chloroflexota bacterium | reverse complement strand
GTGCTATAAATATTCGGTCTGTCGAACAACTCAATGAAGTCGGAATCTCAACCACCCTTACTATGCAACTAAAAAACCCTGATCGGAGTTTATGAGAAAGCCCACACCACACCTTTCAATTCCGCTTATCTCGCGCATTAGATTTCAATGATTCATGACGGCCAATTAATAACGGCAGTGCTTATTGTTAGCTTAAAAAACCAAAAAACCCACCAGAAATGGTGGGTTTTTCTCAATAATGACATATTCAATATTTGAAGTTAAGCACTAACTTTATCACGAGTTGATTTGGTTTCCCCATTTGCCTTTAAAGATATTTCTAAATCCATATCGAGGGCACTCGCAACCTTGAATAACGTTCCAAGCGTAGTATTGTAATCACCTCTTTCCAATCTTGATATAGCAGGTTGCTTTGTCCCAATGATCTTTGCTAACTGTGTTTGGCTCATATTAAGCTTGTTTCTGCGCTCTATAAGCTTTTGTATCATCTCATACTTTGGCTTTAACGCCTCATATTCCTTGCGAATTTCTGGATTTTCCAGTAGAGACGCCTCAAATTCATCGTACACTGTAGCTTTCTTGCTTACCATCTCATTGCCACCCAATCTCTTAGTATTGTTACTAATATATCACATATATGTTATATTGTCAAGATTATCATTCATTTGTTTCAATACCATATCTCGAAATATAATCATTCATCCTTTTAATGGCAGTTCTTTTTTCACCCTCTGGAAGTTTATCGCCCTTTTTCTTGAAGGCATGCAATAAGATAAACTTATGTTCCACATAAGCAAAGTAAAGAATGCGGTATAAATCCGAACTATGCCTTATTCTGAGTTCCCTTAAACCAGACTTGTCTACCTTTCTGACATAGGGCATGCTTAATTTGGTATTGAAAAGTCTCAATAACTTGAACACATGTATAATTTCCGCAATCGTCCCTGGTGATTCTCCCAAAATGAATTCCTTTACGGGTTCGTTGCCATCTTTATCCATATAAAAAGTGACTTGCCAATCCATAAGCTCATTATATACCACAATTGAAATCTAACAATCGTCTGAACTCCGACTTCATACATGGGCGGTTGCCCTCAAAACCTAATCTCAACCGTAGCCTCACGCTGGGCACAACCTCTCACTTTTCGGCAGTTGGAAGCTAATCGGATAGTAGAAAGCTTCCGTTAATTCGTTAAAATAGAAGAATCGTCCCATCTCAAGCTATGGGACGATTCTTCTTACAAATAAGGAGGCAGTGAGTAGTTGCGGACTCTCTTTAGTTTTGTGACCAGAAAATTCTGTTCGTACATACAACAACAGGGTTTTGTCGAATTGCTTGCATCACATTTTCCAGTACTTCATTTAGTTCCGGCAGTGTATAGTCATAGGGATCAAACAGCGCCATCAATTTATCTCCACAATACAGCATGAGCACATAGCATTCTGAGTCAAGAAAAAGCCCAAATCCGTCTTCTTCGTCCTCCGGAGAAATCATTCCCCATATCCGCATCTGAGTACGGGTGTTCTGTGAGCTTTTGGCTTTCTTTTCCGCAGCATTGTGCTCACTTTGGGCTGAACAGTCTGTTATGCTCAAGCAAGGCATTGTGCTACAATAAATTCCTTTTCTATTTTCAAACACCACTTTTATCATTTCCTCATCCCCCTTTGTTGTTTTTTTACAGGAATTGTCAGATATTACTTCTGCATTAACATCGGTAGCTTTGAATTCCATTTTCCTCCCCCTCTCCTTCGTAATAATGATTCTCATTTATTTATTTTTTCTTTATTCTGCATTTATGTTATGGCTAGCCCGCTAAAAAAAACAGGGGGTTATCCCGCAATCCTTCTGGGGGTAGACCCCCAAATTTAAAGTAGTGTTTGCCTACATGGAAAACTCTTGTTTTGGGGTCACTCTAAAACCATTATTTTCAGCAATTAAAGGGACTTTGTTAAATCAAGAGTGGGCATATATAATAAATACAAACATTCTATCGGCAACTGGTCTGGAGGAGACAAATGGATGAGCCTGAAAAGCTAAGGCACTTATTGGAACACTGGATCGAGCACAACGAAGAGCACCGTAAGGAATTCCATGATTGGGCTACCAAAGCAAAGGGCTTTGGAGATGCTGCCGTCTCTAATGACATTCAAAAAGCAGCCGAACACTTAGAAGAGGCGAATAAGTCTCTTAGCAGCGCTTCCGATAAACTGGCTGCTGGTGATTGATAAAGGAGGAAGACCATGTGTCTTGCGAAAGCGTATTTGAGCAAGGGTGAGGAAACCGAATTCATTCTGGAGGACGTAGTCAGACTGATAATTGAAGGCAATAATCTGAACCTTAGGACTCTATTCGGCGAACAGAAAGAGATCAACGGATTCGTTAAAGAGGTTGATTTTCAAAATTCCAGAATACTCATAGAACAGATTGGTTAAATCGAAGATACAAGATGGGTTGCCGCGAAGTACTCAAACAGAACGGATATCGAATCACACCGCAGAGATCATTGATCGTGGACGTGCTGCACGATGCCGAAAAACATATCACCCCGGAAGAAATCCACAAGCAAGTTTCTGCCCGATTTCCGGAGGTGAACAAATCTACAATATACCGGACACTGGAAGTCCTCAAGAAACTCGATCTCGTTGATGAGACCGATCTGGGCGGCAATAAGCTATACTACCACCACGCCGAACACGGGCACCATCATCATCTCATTTGTCAGAATTGTGGGCGAACTATAGAGATCGAGGAAGAAGCTTTTGCCCCACTCAAAAAAATACTGGTGACCCGATACGGATTTGATCCGGATATTCGGCACCTGGCAATCTTCGGGCGATGTGTGAATTGTGACTAATCTTCTGTAACAGTTTCAGGTGTGCAGCTCCAGGATATCTCCATCCTGGACCACGTGATCTCTTTTCACTCGCTGTCCATCGAACTTGCCAGAGCCCCAGATAAGAGCAAATTTCAGATTTCTGCGGAAGTCTTTGTGAACTGCCTCAGCAGCTTCTTCGATGGTGCTACCCAGTTTCACGACCATAGGATCATTCAAGTTAGCCTGGACGCCAGGGGATTTCGTAAAAACCCGAATAACCTCCAGCGCATCAAACACCCTCTTTTTTAACTCATCCAGACCGCTTCCATCTTGAGTAGAGATAGCAACCACCGGGACTTCCTCGCCATAAGTCGCTTTGAGGCCGGTAGCGTTTTCACCCGTGGCATCCAGATCGCTTTTTGTGCCAATGATCAAGCCCTTCTTTTGAAACACCACCTCTTCCGGCACATCCTTCATTCCAGCTAAACCTATCCTGTACTTCTCCAATTCCGCCATCACCTCCCGTGCTTCGGCCACCGGATCGATCTCCAGATCGACCATGAGTAAAAGCGCATTGGCAGACCTCAACACAGCTGCAAACCTGGGATGAGCATCATGGTCCGTAATGGGAGGCATATCCACCAGTTGTATCTGTACATTTTCGAACTTCATCATACCCACCTGAGGCAGTTTCGTGGTATATGGATAATCCCCGACATCTGCCATTGCTTTGGTAACCGTGGAGACCAGTTGCGATTTGCCGGCGTTAGGCAGTCCGATCAGTGCTACCTGGCCGGCCCCTTCCCTGGGAACATGATATACGCTACCCCTTTTGGAAGTGGCCTGCTGTTTGGTGGCTTCCTTTTGAAATCTGGCGATTTTCGTTCGAAGCTCAGCACGCAGGCCATCCGTGCCCTTGTGCTTGGGCATCACTCTGAGCATCTCGTTCAGAGCTTCAAGCTTCTCTTCGGAAGTCTCTGATGCACGGAAGCGCTTCTCAGCTTCGAAGTATGCGGGGGTAAGATTTGCCGGCATGAGTTCTTACCTTATGTTGGCATCCATTTTAGCAAGTTTACAGGGAAGTGGCTATATTCTGGAGCATAAACAGCCTATGAGATCCGGTCGTTTTCGTAGATGGCGGGCAGGATGCCCGCCCTATGAGATACAATATTTTCCTTCGCAGGTCGGGCGTCTCGCCCGACACTTGGTTGTACATTCCAAAAAGGTCCACCTCCACGACTTCGCGGAGATGGACCTTCGATTGTTAAAATCAGGATGATTACTCTATCCACTGAGTAGTTCTTTGCACTTCTCAGCAAAAGCGGGTATTACCTTCTTGTAATCACCAACGACACCATAATGAGAAATGCCAAAGATGTTGGCCTCAGCATCTTTGTTAATAGCTATGATGTTCTTGGAACCGGACATTCCCGCCTGATGCTGACTGGAACCGGAAAGAGCAATACCGATGTACACGGTCGGAGCGACCATCTTACCTGTGAGTCCAATCTGAATGTTGTTTGGAACCCATCCGGAATCGCATGGAGGCCGACTTGCACCCAGTGCACCATTGAGCTGCTTCGCTAATTCCCGAAGCTCTTCGAAAGCCTCAGCTGAACCCACTCCGCGACCACCGCAAACCACAACATCGGCATCTTCAAGCTTGATTCCTTCAACTTCTTCCTTAACCTTGTCCACGACCTTCTGCCGCATAGCCGAAGAATCCAGGCCAGGATCGAACGCAACAACCTCACCTGAGCGCGAAGTATCCTGCGCCAGTGGATCCATAGTCTTCGACCTGACAGTGGCTATCTGCGGCTTTGCCTCACTGACGTACACCGCTACAGCATTACCACCATACACTGGTTTGGTTTTCTGCATAAGTTTGGTATCCGGATCTATCGTCAGATCAATACAGTCGAGCGTAGCAGCAGAACCGAGCCGAAAAGCTAGCCTCGGTGCCAAATCCATGCCATTTGAAGTCTGCCCCATGAGAATGATCTCCGGAGCTGCTTCTGCATTGAGTTTTTCCAAAGCCCCGACATAGGCATCATTGGTATAATCTGCAAACATTTCGTTCTCGATTGTATAGACCTTATCAGCACCAAATGAGATAGCCTCATTGGCAGCATCGCCAATCCCACTTCCAAGAAGTACTGCACAAACATTTTGTCCCAGGTCACCAGCTAACTTCCGGGCAGCCCCCAGGATTTCAGTAGTCGAAGCGCTAAGCTTACCTTCAATTATCTCTCCAACAATCATTACATCAGCCATTTTCTTACCTCCTCTAGTAATCTCGGGGAAATCCTAGATTAACTTGGCCTCCCTGAGTTTGAGAGCCAGATTCGTTCCTGCTTCTTCAGCGGTCTCACCTTCGATGATCTCGCACTCGCCTTCATGGACCGGGATATATATCTTCAGCATCTGGCTACGGGCCTGAGCCGCAGTAACATCGCTGGAACTCCAGTTGGTTACCTGCTTCTTGGCTGCGGCCATGATTCCCTTCAAAGTTGCATATCGGGGCTCGCCAATTTCATTGCTTACCGTGAACAAGGCAGGCAGAGTAACTTCGATAGTTTCATACCCATCCGCCAATACTCTTTCTACTACTGCCTTTCCGTCCTGGACTTCGGCCTTCTTGACGGCTGTCACGCTCGGTATCCCCAGTATCTCGGCAATTCCTGTGCCTACCTGGCCAGCATCCCAGTCAGCATCCTGCCTTCCGCAGAAAATAATATCGTATTCACCGATTTTCTTTATGGCCTCTGCCAGGTTAGCAGCAGTTGCATAGCTATCGACATCATCGAATGCGGGGTCAGTCATTTGATAGCCCTCATCTCCGCCCATGGCCAGGCTATGTTTGATGACATCCTTGGCTGATTCCCCACCCATAGAGAGGATCATTACTTTGCCTTCGCCCGCAGCATCTTTGACCTTTAGAGCAGCTTCTACTGCATTTTCGTCAAAGGGACTGATCACCATTGGTTTGTCCTTTGAAACCAGCGCTCGCTTGGCCTCCGGATCGATCTTGAAGGACGCTGCCGGCGTCTCCGGATCAACCACCTGCTTGACGCATACAATCATGTTCATGATAGTACCTCCTTACAAATACACAAACAACATGAAAACACTTTAGCCCAAATTTAGGACTAAAGTGTGGGGGAAAATCCCATGACGAATTTATCACAGGGGCTGGATGGTGTCAATGGCCGTCAGGTACTTTTCCTTACTATTCGGGTACGTGGACAACGGGATTCCATTTGGGTCCCACTCTAAACAGTTTTTTCTCGGCAGCGTTCAATTCGTACATTACCAGATAGTTTATTGACAGCCGACTGTCATCACTCAAAGTTTCACGTTCAACATCATCGAGTTTAATGGAAAACGTTTTTGCGGCATCAAAGATGGCTTGAGAATCGAAGTTATGTTCACCAACCAACAAAACAGCTTCTCTAATTAATTCCAGCATAACACAGTAATTATAACCTGTTAGATAGCCGCATCCTGACTGGATAACCTCTGCGACTCTTCCAGGATGGTTCTCCTTTAATAAATCTAGCATCAGGGTAACGATCGTGCTGTCTTCTTCAACCCACATCTCAGAAGCCCGTATAAATAGCATCTTATCCATCTCGTCCCAAAGATCAGCACTACGCACTGATCCAAGAAAAGCATCATGAGCATGGGTGCCAATGAATTTCGCTGCACCTCCCGCCTCCCGGTACTGTTGGACGAATCTGTTCATAGGGATAGGTGGTATTACGTAGTCACAATCTATCAATAAATCAACCTGCTCTTCCCAGGTAAACGTATAGGGGGTTAGATGGGTGCCCGTCCATTCAAATTGATCCGGATGATCGTTTGCATATTGCTCTGCTCCATCCAAAATCGCAATTCCGTATGTCTCGTCCCAGAAAGCCCCTCCGATCTTTGCCGGTCTGTCCTGAGGAAAAACCGGGTCGTTTTCCGCTATCCAATCAAGCAGCGTATAGCCAAGGTCTTCACCAAGAGGGCTACCCGGGGCGAAAATATATCCTCCGTCTACCACTTCTTCTTTGCTGGGGACCACAGTAAACAGTACGATATCATCTTTCTCAAGATAAGGTTTAAGTGCAACCGGAACAGTTGGAATAGCGGTAAAGATTACATCTGCCCCTTTCTCCTTAAGCCATTCATACCCGTTGAGATCCAATTCGGAATTATATTGCCCATCGTAGTGGATAACTTTCAACTCAATCCCAGGGATCAGATTCTGGTTATTATAGTATTCAACTATGTCCTCCAATCCCAGGTTTATGGTTTCCATCGCGCTTGATGAAACACCAGTCAAGTCGGTTAAATTACCAATTGTAATCACTATATCCCCCGATGGCTCTGGTGGGACTGTAGCTACCTGTGTTGGTGAGGGTGTTGTTGAAGGTGTGGGATTAGATGTGAGTGATGGCGTAGGTTCAGATATTGGGTCAGGGGTAATTGCTGGCGTCGCATCTCCACCACCGCAAGCAATCGTACCCAGTAAAAATATTGCCAGCGACAAAACGCTTATTGCTGTAATTAAGTTTTTCATCTGTAGATTAAATATATACATCCATCTAACCACCGTCAATATTTTAAGTGAAAACCGATGAACTATCAGTCGATTCCCTAGTCATCAGGCATATGGATTAGCGGATACCACTCGGTACCAACCCTAAATTCGTCTTTTTCCGCTGCTCGCAGTTCATATGGAACTAAATAGTTGATAGAGATTCTTCTGGTATCACTAAAGGCCTCACGCTCAATACCATCAATCTCTAAGGTAAACGATTCAGCAGCCTCGTAGATAGCCTCAGCGCCAAAACCCTCAGGGCCTGCCAATTCGACCGCGTCTGCAATAAGCTCCAGCATGATATGAAAGTTGTAGCCGGTTAAATATCCGCTACCCGACCTCCGAATCTCTTCAGCTTCACTCGGCGTTCGATATTTTTGCAGCAACTCTTTCATAAGATTGACTGTCAAAGTATCCTGATCCCATAATTCGGAAGCCCTCAGAAAGATTGTTCCATCCGCCTGATCCCAAAGGTTCGCTTTAGCCAACAAACCAATGAAAGCATCATGTGAGTGAGTGCCGACCAGCTTGGCTGTGTATTCTGCATCTCGATATTCTTTGACAAACTGATTAAGCAGGGCGGGTGGTATCACATAGTCGCAATCCTTCAGCGCTTCCACTTCAGGACCCCAAATGAAAGTCATGTAAGGTAGATGCGTCCCCACCCATTCGTATTGTTCAGGATGAGTAGTTGCATACACCTCAGCCCCAGCTAGAGTTGAAATCCCTGCTGCTTCAGCCCACATGGCGCCGCCAATTTTGGCAGGTCGATCCTGTGGGAAGTACGGATCGATCTCCGGCAGATAGTAAAGCAGGCTGTAAGCCAGGTCTTCATGAAACGGACTGCCTGGTGCAAATATGGGACCACCGGGATCAACGTCTTTCTTGCTTGGAGACACTGTGAACATCACCATTCCATCTTTTTCAAGTAGTGGTTTTAGTGTTCCTACCGCAGAGCCAACCGTTGTAAATAAAAAATCTACTCCTTGCTCTTTCAGCCAATGATAACCGGGTATATCTTTGGCAGGATCATACTGACCATCATAGTGGATCACCTTCAACGTTACACCCGGGATTAGATTCTGATCATTATAATGCCTCACTATATCATCCAACCCCTTGTTTATAGGGCTCATCGCATTTGATGCAAGTCCAGTGATATCCGTAATGTTACCGATGGTTACAACTACGTCAGGCACCGACTCCGTGACTGTTGTCGATTCCGGCACAGAAGAAGGGTTTTCACCATCTCCGCTAGAGCAAGCAACGAGCAAGGAAAGCATTAATAATAGAACAGCTACTAATGCAATTAACAGTCTTTTCATCGAATTTTGTCCAAATCTCCCGCTACTTGTAATGAAGACTCCTCAGATGCTAATCGGATACTTACCATATTTGTGCACTGCTTCAACCATCCATTCCAATCTCGACGGATCCACATAGGGATGCGAATGAGCCGCTGAAAGTATATATCCGCCTCCCGAAGCCGCATCTTTAATCGCCCTTTTTACAGCGTCTTCAATTTCCTGTCGGGAACCCTTGACCAGCAAATAGGAAACATCGAGATTGCCGATCAGCACCAGTTTGTGCCCCACATGCTCCCGGACTTTCCCCAGTTCCACCCCCGCAGTGGGTTCCATTGTAATGATACCATCAAATCCCCACTCAATAAATTTGTCTAACAGCGGATAAATGTTACCGCAAGAATGGAAAATGAATTTCCTGTCCCGCTTATGCACCGCTTCAGCTATGTGCCGATAGCTCTCTCCGAAGAGCTTCTCCGTCATTTCTGGACTCATCATCGGGCCTGTTTTCTGAGCCAGATCATCTCCACCCAAGACCACCTCAACTCCCGATCGCATCACACCTTCGAGATATTTCAAATAATAGTCTGTATAGAAATCGATGACCCGCTTGACGAACCCCGGTTTTTGAAAAGTGAACTTGGTAAATTCCACGAATCCAATTGGTTGCCAGCAATTCTCGAATATCCCGGGGGCAGCACACCCGATAGGCATAATTCTATCCCCATAATCATCGACCAGCTTTTTGTGGAAATCAGTGGCATACTCAATGGCTTTTTCGAAAATAGGGGCTTTCTCTTCAACCCACGCTTCCCACGCTTCTTCGGTAGGGCACAACGGTCGACTGTAATTGAGTATCAGGTTGCCCTTGTTATCCGAACCCATTTCCCATACACGCCCGAACACGTCATGCCAGACCAGTCCCAATGATGATTCGCTATCCTCCACAAGCTGCATGAACGCATATATCGTCCAGTTGGCGTCGAATCCCAGTTTAAGTGAACTCTCCAGTGCGTCGTTCCAATTGCTCTGATATGTACTGTTCCAAAACTCGTCCTGATTCATCATGTCTTTAATCGAGTCTTTGGTATCCGGGTTTTTGATCATGGCTACGAAGTCGACAGGTTCTTTTCCCATGATCTGGTTGACAGTGGAAGGATCCATGATGAGGCCCATCACCGGAACTTGATCCGGTTCTTCGTGATTCATGGCAGTCATTATACGTTGTTTGAAATCCATCAGGATGCAATCCATTTTTTGATGATGTCGATTCCTGTGATCGCATCGGGGGCGAAGGCATCAGATCCGACCTCTCGAGCGAACTCCTCGGTGAGCGCAGCTCCCCCAACGATGACCTTTACTTTATCTCTATTTCCCCTATCCTTGAGCCCCTCTATTACCTTCCCCACTTCCTCAGAAGTGATAGTGAGCAAACAGGACATTCCCAGCGCGAGAGGTTTATATTCATCGACAGCGCTGACGAACTTCTCGACCGGCACATCTATGCCCAGGTCCACGACTTCAAAACCGGCGCTTTTTGAGTAGTTAATGAAGATATTTTTGCCCAGATCATGCAAGTCGCCGGCAACCGTCCCCACAACGATGGTCCCCAACGGCTGAGAAGCACCCGAAGACATGAGTGGCGAAAGCAATTCCATAGCCGATTTAGCGATTTCCCCGGAATAAACCAACTCAGCCAAAAACCATTCACCACCCTGAAATCGCTTACCCACCACTTCCAGGGCCTCAGCAACCGCATCGACGGCTTCCTGAACGGTAACGTCCGCATCGCCTTTGACTACGAAATCGACTTGCTCCATGGTGGCATCCATATCCAGAGAAAGTAATGAGTCTTTTAACTTTTGAGGTGTTTTATTTGACATCATTCATTACCCTCAGCAGATGGATTTGAGGCTCCTGTTGATTCGTTCTGTGTCTCTGCCCCTCCACCAAAATAATCCTCTATCCCGGTCTGGGCATTCACTTTGATGAATTGGTCGGTTTGCACCACCTCAACGTTCGTGAAGCGTGGCAATTCTATTCCTTCCACATGACTTCTTACGTCATCCAGAGTATTTTCAGCGCTTTCGACATCCTCGAACTTTATCACCCAAATAAGTTCTATTGTACTTTCGTCTGCCTTAACAGCCGATAATCCGGTAACCAGCAGACCCTCATATGTCCGCCGACCGAGGAATTCGCCCTCCCGAAACGCTATAGATATGCCAAGCGGTAGCCTGTTCGCAACTTCGCTGAAATCCACATCGTCGAACAACGAAGGTTTGATACCCTGTTCGGTTTCAATGGCATTTCTCACCTCTTCCCCATAACCGATCAAAACGACATCACCCATAAAAGCAACCGCATCCGTGTATTCATCTATTTGAACATCCCATATCTCTATACCGGCAAACTCATGCTCCGTGTATCGCTCCGAGCCCAGCAAATCTTTGATACTTTCGAGATCGAAATCCCCTGTGACGATCTGCAACGGCGGTATTATCCACAGTCCCTGCGCATAGCTGGCAACCGCTGATTGATCGATATCATTCAAATCCATACCATACGAATCAAGATACCCCGATGGCCCTTCGCCCTCAGCCAGATAATCGTTCACATCCGGATCATTCCGCATAGCCTGCACATCAGCAAATACAAAACTTCGCAGGTCATACGGTGTGATTTTCATCATTACAACGATGGGGTTATCGTCACTGATGCCAACCGTCTCGCCAGGATCCGGAGAAGTTCCAGTCGGTGGAGTTTGGTCATCCTTGCTGCACGCCATAGTCAGGAGCAATAACACGATACAAATGATAATATATGAATGACCGATTACATTTTTTACCATACGAATCATTGCGGACTCCGCGGCCGATACTGCAGCGCCTCGGCGATATGATTCGGACCGATGATTTCAGCATTGTCGAGATCGGCGATGGTACGAGATAGCTTCAGGATGTGATGAAATGATCGAGCGGATAGCAAAAGCTTTCTCACTGCGGCCTGAAGGAGGCCCTGTGCCGATGGGTCCGTCTGGCAAAAATCCCGGATTTCAATCGGCGTCATGTCAGCATTGCAGGTGAGTTTGGTTCCATTAAATCGGTTTTGCTGAAGAGAGCGTGCTGCCTCAACCCTTTCTCTGATCGTTTCCGATTTCTCCCCCAATCGATCGTCAGCCAGCTTTTCGTATTCAATGCGAGGCACTTCAATGAAGATATCCATGCGATCGAGGAGTGGTCCGCTGATTCTTTTCTGGTAACGTGATACCGCCGTCAGGGAGCATGTGCACTGCTTGACCGGGTCGCTATAATAGCCACACGGACACGGATTCATGGCACCAACCAGCATGAAATTCGCCGGGAATGTGACACTCCCCTGAGCCCGGGTAATGGTAACTACTTTGTCTTCCATTGGTTGACGCAGCACTTCCAAATCGGATTGCCCGAATTCGGGAAACTCATCCAGGAATAGCACACCGCGATGGCTAAGACTGATTTCGCCGGGTCGGGGCCAACGTCCACCGCCAACAAGCCCAACATGGGATACGGTGTAATGCGGAGAGCGAAATGGTCGATTCGCTATGACCGACGTATCGGATGGCAACATCCCACTGACACTGTATATCTTGGTAGCCTCCAATGCCTCATCAACGGTCATCTTTGGCAGGATAGAGGGGAGCGAGCGGGCCATAAGCGTTTTCCCGCTACCGGGAGGACCACTCATAATCAGATTGTGAGCCCCGGCCGCGGCCACTTCCAATGCCCTCTTGGCATGTTCCTGGCCTTTGATATGGGCCATGTCGATTCCAATGTCCGCTCGCTCTGCTGTTTCGAAAGGGTCCTCTTCAAGGACATAAGGGGAAATCAATGCCTCGCCTCTAAGATGAGAAATCAACTGATTGAGCGACTCAACCGGGATAACTTTGATACCATTAATTAACGCAGCTTCTTTGGCATCCACGGCGGGAACAAAAACCGGAGACAATCCTTTCTCCTTGGCCAGAGACATCATTGGCAGAATACCGTGGGTATGCCGCAAAGAACCATCTAGCGATAGTTCCCCCAGGAAAAGGGTATTTGAAGTATCGAAAGCAACCTGCTCTGAACTGAGGAGAATACTGACAGCGATGGGAAGATCGTAAGCGGGGCCGGCTTTTTTCAGGTCAGCGGGTGCCAGATTTACTGTAATCCGCTTCATGGGGAATGTACAACCCGCATTTCGTATCGCAGATCGGACCCTCTCCCGTGATTCCTGAACAGCGGTATCCGGTAATCCTACAATAGTGGTAGACGGTAATCCGGGGGATATATCTACTTCCACCTCCACCAATTGACCTTCAAGTCCTACTACTGCAGCGGAAATAACCTTAGCCAGCATACCAAAATGATCCTTAGCTTCAAATCATACAATCGCGTGCTCACATTGTCAATGAAATGAGGTGCGAAACCTTTTCGTTTTCCCGTTTGCATTTCTCCCGAATTCCCACTTTTGCACACAATGAGAAAGGCTGGGCGAAATAGCCCAGCCTTTCTCGGGATCCTGAAATTGAGTGAGGGTCTATGGTACGATTTGTTACTCTTTAACTATTTTGAACATCCGTGTCCCGCAAGTCGAGCATTTGCCTTCAATTGCGGGTCTATTATTCTTCAGAGTTACTTTTTTAGTGTTCTGCATTTTGGTTTTAGTACGGCATCCGAAGCAATAGGCCTCAGTCAATACACTCCGTTCTTTTTCCACAGCATGCATTCACACCGCCACATGGCCACGTCGCGTTTGCAGTAGTTGCTCGACTTCTACCTGCAGGTCTACAGACGTGTAATCTCGGGGATCAAAACGTGCTAGCACTTCATCCTTTTCCATGAGCACAGCATACCAGTCATCATCTAAAGCAAGGCTATAACCCGCATCAGTGTCTTCTGGAGCCAGCATTCCATAGATAGTCATCATCGTTGCGGTCCCTTTCTCTTAACCAACAGTATTATTTTATCCTTTACTGATTCTAGGCACGAATAGTATATATCACAATAGGTAAATGGTCCTCGGAATAGTTAGGAAAAAGGTTTGGAAACCTCAGGACACAATGATATTTATTGATAGTCTGTGGAATGTAATTCCGAGGGTTGAAGTCGAAAGCAAAGGAAACCCATCTAGTGTACTGTCCCTCAGACACCTTGACATATGACTAATGAGGAGTCCAGAGGGACAAAGCCCCTTTGGCGGGGTTTGGGGTGTCCCAAAAATAACCTCAAGGGTGGGTGGTGGGAGCACCGATGCCGGATTGAAACGGGGTGTGTTGGGATGTTCAGAACCGTTGGGACACTGCACTAGGTAGCATCAAAAACAATCCATCCCAATTCTTCAAACCCCACCTCAGCCCAGGCATGAGCCTGACGCTCATAAACGACTTGCTCGCCCTCACCAGATTTGATGAAGTAACCTGCGGCAAGTCGAGACGGAATCCCGGAAGCTCGAGCCAAGACCACAAACGCAGAGGAGAAATTGCCGCAAATGCCATCTTTGGATTCAAACAAAAACCAATCATTTGGC
>JABMQN010000070.1 GCA_013203045.1 Chloroflexota bacterium | reverse complement strand
GATCTTGAGATAATCGCCTGCCCCCTGGCGCCATGCGCTCAGAAATCTGGCAGTTTTCGCCACACCGAGGTGTCTCATCAAGAGAGCCTCTCCCTCTCGAACGATTTGTTGTTCGCTGGTAACCTCTATATTCATATCTTTCCCTCCTCAGTAGCTTTGAGCATGAACTGAACCGGGTTAAGTACCACCATTTTCTTTCCTCGATAACGTTTTACCACTCTATCATCACAGGTAAGAAAAAAATCCGCTTGTCCTGATTCTCCACAGGCCAGATGCAAAGCATCAATAGGTTTAATCCTTTGTTGTCCTCCTAATTCCAACGCCCTCTCTCGTATCGACGTATCTAATACTACTTTCTGTTTGGACAACTTGAGACAACCGTTAACCCACTCCTTTCGCTCCGGAAAAGGATTCTTGTTATTTTCAAAATCCACCACCGAAGAAGTCACAAGATCAACTTGCTCACTTTCAATCATCTGAAATATCATCGTAAGTGCCATCGTTTCCAGCCAAATCCTCGGTTGAGTTTGCTCATCAAACGGCCGATTATAAAGGCTCGTATCCAAATAGATCTTCATTCCCTATACAAACCTACAAATGCTTCGTCAGGATCTGGGAAGGGAGATCTTTCTGCGAAATCGAAGGCTTCATCAACTTCCGCCTGAATGGCTCTCTCCATTTCTTCTATGTCTGCCTGACTTATGGCACCTCGGGGCAGCAATTGTGCCTCCAAGAGCGCTATGGGATCCCTCTCCTTCCACGACAGATATTCCTCTTCAGTTCGATAGCCGAGGTCGTTGTCGAAATTAGGGCCGCAGTGTTCCCGCCATCGGTACGTGGCAAATTCAAGGAAAAATGGGCCATCTCCGCGACGTATGTGCTCAAGGGCTGTCTGGATTTTCTCAAACACCTCTAAGGCATCATTCCCGTCACCATGCGCAGAAGGCATGCCATAACCTGCAGCAAATTTCCAGATTTCTCTGCCTTCCGGCTGTCTCACTTTGAGCGGAGAGTAGACCGAATACAGGTTGTTTTCACATACAAACAAGACGGGCAATTTCTTTAATACAGCAAAATTGGCTGACTCATGAAAGACACCTTCTTCAACAGCCGCATCGCCAAAAAAAACACAACAGACCCTGCCATTTTTGTGCAGACGATTCGCCATGGCAGCACCGACAGCCACTGGAATGGTGTTGCCGACAATTGACGTGCTTCCCATGAATCCGACTGACAAATCCACGAGATGCATCGAACCACCTTTACCCGAACTGCAACCTGTGGCCTTTCCGTAGATCTCGGCAATCATGGCTTTGATGTTGCCCCCTTTGGCAATGTAGTGGGCGTGGGAACGGTGCGTGCCGAAAACCTGGTCATCCGGATTTAAGGCCAAACACACACCGGCAGCCACCGCTTCCTGCCCAATGGAAAGGTGAGTCGGGCAGCGCATTTTCTGTTCGCTATACCTGTCGGCAATAGCCTCCTCAACGAAACGAATGAGTTTCATGCACTGAAAAAGCTCAATTGCGACCTCCGGCTGAACTCCATGCAGACTCTTATCCTTTGCCAGTTCCAAAATTTTTCCCACCGTTCTTGGTCTTTTCATTCTTACGAATCCGCGTCCATCTCCAAAACAATCCTGCCAGCGTGACCTGTCTCTATCAGAGAAAAGGCTTCATTGATACCATCAAGTGGTAGTCTGTGTGTAATCAATCCCCTGAGCTTTAGACGGCCGTCTCGGTACATCTGTGCATATCGTGGAACGTCCTTATCTGGCTCGCTCCTCCCCCCCCACGATCCGGAGATATTTTTGCCTGCAATCAAATCAAAAGGATCTAATGCCATTTTTTCACCTTGTGGGACATTCCCGGCAATGAGGAATTGCCCACCGAAGCGCCGAGTTGCAGCGAATCCATGTTGCATGGTCGAAATAAGACCTGCTGATTCTATGCCGAAGTCCGTGCCCCGATCCGCCGTGATCTTTAGGATCGCCTGAACCGTATCCTGGCGACCGTCAAGCAGGTGGGTTGCACCGCATTTCTTGGCCAAGGCCAATGTTTCTTCACGAATATCGACTGCAATGATCGGATCGCAACCACAGGCTGCCGCGGCTGCAATCGCACACAGGCCGATACCCCCTGCCCCCCAGAT
>JABMQN010000069.1 GCA_013203045.1 Chloroflexota bacterium | reverse complement strand
GGCCTGGAGCGCCAGGGTGACTTTCTGGTCATGTACATAGACGTCACTGACCCGGTAAAGTGGAGAATCAGGGGAGGACTGGCCTTCAAGGACCTGCTGGACCTCTTGAAGTTCATGTTCAAAGCCGCTGTCCTCGGGTTCATTCTGAACCCAAAACAGTGGTTCAACAAGAAGCCGCAGCATCCCGGAGAGTTCTAGAACAGCATTCGGCAACGCCAATGTTCAAACCTGATCTTTGCGATTTGTGCGGTGACTGTCTGGTCGAGTGCCAGTGGATTGATATCGAACGCGACCAGGCAATTGCGTCTTTTAAAGCCATGATCGATGGGCAAGAGACGCCTATCCTCAAGCAATGCATCACCTGTTATGCCTGTAATGAAATTTGCCCAGAGAAAGCCAACCCCTTTGACCTGATAGCGGAACTTCAAGAGAAGTATCGCGTTTTTCTGGATGAAGAGACTGCCCGTATCGAAGAGGCCAAATACGTATTCGCGGGCGAACTTGAAGGCCTCCCCCGATCCGAGCGGGTAATGACCACCTGTGTCTTTGCAAAAACCGATGCCAGTCTCCTCCAGGGCGAACTGTATGATCTGCCCCGCGTGGGTGGCAAGCCGTACTACTGCTGGGTGCTGTTCAGCCACTGGGGCGCAGAAAGCATTCAAAGGAAACATGCCCGGGACCTTGTCGATCGGCTGTCTTTGACCGGTGCCAGTGAAATCGTCTGCTTCCACGACGACTGTTATGCCATGCTAGCCACTCTTGCCCCCGAATATGGAATAGAAGTTCCCTTCCGCCCGGTCCACCTTTCCGAATACATCGTGGAGTATCTTACAAGGAACAAAGACCGTATTAAACCTCTGGACCTAAAAATCGCTTATCAACGACCATGCTCTTCCCGTCATACCCCGGAGAAGGAACATTATATCGATGAGTTGTTTGAACTGACGGGGGTCACGAGAGTCTGCCGCACCCATGATCGAGAGAAAGCGCTGTGTTGCGCCAGTATCAAACTACTTCTGGGAAACGGTGATCCAGTTCCAGATCAGGAGAAGAACATCATCGATGCCAGGGAAAGCGGCGCCCAGGCGATGGCCTGCCTCTGCCCCATGTGCATTCACAACCTTTCGCCTGTGGCTCAAAAGCATGGGATGCCTCTTATTTTCCTTAGCGATATAGCCCGCATGGCTCTGGGTGAAATCCAGTCGCCACTCTCCTAAATCCCCACACAGTTTTGTTTTCTATCACACAAGTCAGAGCGATCACTCCTCCGGAAGCCATTTGGGCACTCATACGGCCTTCACTTTACTCTCTAGCACTGCCATGACCGACGCGAGTTCGGCGACGACATTTCGAACCACATCACCAGCACTTATGAGCTCTGTGATGATCCCTGCATTCTGACTACAAGGTAGCTCACCTTCTTCGATATCTCCCTGGACTAGGGCGTCGTACATCGTGTGATCCTTCATGAATTGGAGTATCTCTTCCATCGGAACGTTCCCCTCTCTCATTTCCGAGAACTTCTGGGTGAACGAATTACGCAAATCTCGTCCTGCTACCATCCATTTATTGACACTCACGGTGCAGGCGTCGTAACCCTGGATTATTGATTCCTTAACTCTGGGATGTGCGTCGCATTCTTTGGTGGCGATGAAACGAGTTCCCATATATACGCGGAGGCTCTTACTAACGTATGGAAGCATGCCAATGCCTCTCAGACGGAAGTCGAGGTCATAACAGAAGCTGAAATGATCGTTCTGAGTGTATCGGACGATGGGATTGGTTTTGATCACCATTCGGTCCTGAAAGAGGGAGCGTTGGGACTGCTGGGTATGCGTGAGCGGGCACAATTAGCCGGAGGTAAAATCACCGTATCAAGCAGTCCTGGCAAGGGTACTAAAATCACGGTAATTCTACCTTTATTTATCTCTCAAACTGAAGTGGCTGTCAGCGAGAGCACGGACTTGCCTCTTAATGAGCTAAAAGGAAAGATATGATCAGGGCACTTCTTGCAGATGATCACCAACTGGTCCGAGAAGGACTGAAAAGCATTCTGGAACAAGCTACCGACATATCGGTAATAGCTGAGGCGTCCAATGGGTTAGAGGCGATCCAAGAATACCAGAGAACGCATCCTGATGTGGCAATTCTCGACATCTCCATGCCCGGTATGGACGGTCTGGACGCTGTGAAGCAGATTTCATCGTTTGATCCTGATGCACGGGTACTAATCCTTACAGTGTACCCTGAACAACAGTACGCCGTGCGTGCCTTGAAAGCGGGTGCATTGGGTTACATCACCAAAGGTACTTCGTCGCGAGAGCTTCATAACGCGGTTCGTCTTGTTTTTCAAGGGAAGCAGTTTTTATCGAACGAAGCTCGTGATAATGTCATGCTGCAACTCTTGGCCAAACAGGCCCAAGTCGATCCTGTGGACAGCCTATCTGATCGTGAACTTCAGGTACTTTGCCTGATAGCGAGAGGCCAAAAACCTAAAGAAATAGCAGATGATCTGCGCCTGAGCGCGAAAACCATAGAGTCCTACAAATCGCGGGCCATGCGGAAACTGGATCTGCGGAACGATGCAGAGATCTGTCGGTTTGTGTTTGACAACAAACTGATTGAAGGTATAACGCCACCGGGAGATGAGATTTGAAATTGAACGGATACTCTTTAATTCTCAGGGCCATTAACTGGTCGATAGGTCTTGGTTGTATCCAAATCCAAGGCCTTTAGGAACAGACCATTTTAAAATACCTATATCAGAATCTGTATCTCGCTTGAGCTTAACTATATGTTAGAATAAGAAAGCTTCCAATGATCAGAGATACAATCGTAAAAAACCTGGAACAGGCCGCCGCTCAAGCACAACAACAGGGACTTATACCTCAGGTGGATTTGCCTGATATTGTCCTTGAACATCCTCAAAACCCGGAACATGGCGATTATGCAGCAACTGTTGCAATGAAACTGGCCAAAGCTGCCAGGATGAATCCGTTCACTATCGCTGAAGCCATAACCAGTGTTTTATCTCCTATCGACGGCGTAGAAAAGGTTGAGGTATTGCGCCCAGGTTTCATTAACATTGTTCTCAGCCATGATTGGCTCACCCGACAAGTTGACGAGATTCTAAACCAGGGCATTCAATATGGCAACTCAGCACTGGGACAGGGCACAAAACTCCAACTGGAATTTGTCAGCGTCAACCCTACCGGCCCACTTCACGTAGGGCACGGCCGCGGATCAGTATTGGGCAGCACTCTGGCCAACATCCTGAGTGCAACAGGCTATTCTGTCGAGAAAGAGTATTACATCAACGATGCCGGCAATCAGATGGATAACTTCTTCGCTTCTCTGTACGCGCGTTACCGTGAAGCAGTTCTCGGGCTTCCTGCCGAGATGCCTCCGGACGGTTACTTCGGCCAGTACATGATCGACTTGGCCCAAGACCTCGAAAGCGAGAAATCAAAAATCGAGAGTATGTCAGAAGAGGAAGCCAAAGCGCATCTGGGGAAACTGGGACTTGAAAAGATGCTCCGACAGATCGACGAGGATCTGAAGCTACTTGGAGTGGAATTCGATAACTGGTTCAGCGAACAAACGTTGTACGATTCCGGCCAGTTCGAGAAAATCATGGCACTCCTAGGCCAGGACAACCACATTGAGGAGCGGGAAGGAGCGCAATGGTTCGTTTCGACCGAACTCGGTGAAGATAAGGATAACGTTCTCGTCCGATCAAGTGGTGTGCCTACCTACTTCGCTGCCGATATTGCTTACCACTACAACAAATTCGCGGAGCGGGGATTCGACCGCGTAATAGACATCTGGGGCGCCGATCACCAGGGGCATGTTTCCAGAATGAAAACAGCCATGGATGCTTTAGGCATTTCGGGGAATAACCTTGATATTTTGCTTTCTCAAATGGTCAGCCTGCGCCGAGGGGAAGAAGTGGTGAAGGTCTCCAAGCGAACCGGAGATATCGTCACATTGCGCGAAGTGATTGAAGAGGTCGGTGCTGACGTTTGCCGTTTCTTTTTCCTCGCTCGTTCGGCAAACAGCCAGATGGACTTTGACCTGGAGCTGGCTAAAAAGCAATCGCTGGACAATCCTGTCTACTATGTCCAATACGGCCACGCCCGCATTGCGGGTATCATGCGGCTTGCACGTGAGAAAGGAATCGACTATTCGAACGGCAACGTATCGCTTTTAACTGAACCGGCAGAGTTGGATATCATCAAATTGCTAATACAGTTCGCTGAAACGTTGGAAATTGTAGCCAAGACTCTTGAACCCCAACATCTTCCCTACTATGCCCAAGACTTAGCTACATCTTTTCACAATTTCTACGAGAAATGCAGAGTCATCACTGAAGATGAGCAACTCACTGCTGCCCGGCTCAAGCTAGTTGAAGCATCACGATTCGTGATGGCCAAAGCACTGCATCTCATGGGCATGAACGCCCCCGAACGAATGTAGGGGCGGGTAGGGGCGAGTTTTAAACTCGCCCTTCTATTCTATAGCTAGCAATCACACCTGTTTTGCTTGTGCTCCGCTATCAACGGTGGCATGTAAGAGAGCAATTCTTCCAACATTTCCATTTGTTTCTCTGAGGTAGCTCGCTTAATTTTCGCCGGAGATCCGGTGACAAAGGAATTATCTGGTATCTCCATCCCCTCGGTGACCGTTGACCCCGCCGCAATGATGCAGTTGTCACCGATCTTACTATAGGCTAGCAAAGTAGCATTGTCCCCTATCAAAACGTTGTTACCGATCGAATAGGCCTCTACTACAGCCCCATGCCCCATCACTACCCTATCGCCGATGCTCTTGGTAAAATGTACGGTTACGTTATCCTCGATGTGAGTATTGTTTCCAATGATCATCTGGCTGCCATGAACTCCACCCGGGGCATCCCCCCGAATGACAGCCCCCGGCCAAACGCTGCAACCCTCCCCAAACTCAATATCACCCATAATGTAAGCCGCATCACTCACAAAACAAGAATCCGGTATGTGAGGCATTTTCCCCATAAAACTTTCAAGCACCTGCATGCCCTCCTAAATCAAAACCATTCATTAGTATACAGTGCTCAGGAGATGGTGTTCAAATTCGCGTAGGATAGCCCCCAATACCTCCTGTGCTTGCATTCACGTTTGCGCAGATGTACAATGTTCTTGCCGAGGCGATAGTTACGATATCGCTAATTCAGACTCAAGAAGGGGATCAGGATGGAGACGGAGAAGGGTACATGGACAGTTAAAACAGGGCTGGCCCAGATGCTCAAAGGTGGAGTAATCATGGACGTGGTCACGCCCGATCAGGCTAAAATCGCTGAGGAAGCCGGTGCATGCGCTGTGATGGCTTTGGAACGAGTGCCTTCTGACATTCGAGCCGATGGAGGTGTCGCCCGTATGTCAGATCCCAGCATGATTGAGGCGATCATCAATGCCGTCAGTATCCCGGTGATGGCCAAGTGTAGAATTGGACATTTCGTGGAAGCGCAGGTTCTGGAATCGCTGGGCGTGGATTACCTTGACGAATCCGAAGTCCTTACCCCGGCTGATGAAGCCAATCACATCTGGAAACATGATTTTAAGGTTCCCTTTGTTTGTGGTTGCCGCAACTTGGGTGAAGCTCTAAGGCGAATCGGCGAAGGCGCAGCCATGATTCGCACCAAAGGAGAAGCCGGAACCGGTAACATTGTTGAAGCAGTCCGGCATATGCGCTCGGTAATGAGCAGTATGCGCAAGCTCCAGAGCATGACGCAAGATGAATTGATGGCTGAGGCGAAGAGACTCAATGCCCCATTTGAGTTGGTTCAAGAGGTATACAAAACTGGTAAGCTGCCGGTGGTGAACTTCGCTGCTGGAGGCATCGCTACTCCTGCCGACGCTGCACTGCTGATGCAGTTGGGTGCTGAAGGTAATTTCGTGGGATCCGGGATATTCAAATCTTCGAACCCGGAAGTGATGGCCAAAGCGATCGTCCAAGCCACAACACATTTCAATGATCCTGAAATCATCGCCAACGTATCGCGAGACCTCGGAAAAGCGATGCCAGGACTGGAAATCAAGGCAATCCCTGAAACCGAACTCATGGCCACTAGGGGTTGGTAGAATACTCTCGTAGTGCGAGGCTTTAGCTTCGCGTGAAGCGATCCTGAAGAGTCATGCCACGAATCAGTACAACATGAAAAGAATCGGCGTACTGGCCCTGCAAGGGGCCTTCATCGAACATATCAAGATTCTGCAACAGCTCGGAGCCAAGGCTGTCCCGGTGCGCCTTCCCCAGGAACTCGAGGGTTTGGATGGGCTTATAATACCGGGTGGTGAAAGCACTACCATTGGAAAGCTTATGCAGAAATACAAGTTATCCCCGGTAATCCAAAGACTGATCGCAGAAGGGCTGCCGGTTCTTGGGACATGTGCTGGTATGATTCTACTGGCTAACCAAGTGGCTGGACTTGACGGGTACTCGCTCAAAGTCATGGATATTGGAGTAAAGCGCAATGCTTTCGGCAGGCAGGTGGATAGCTTCGAAACTGATATTCGCATGCCCATTTTAGGAGATTCCCCATTTCATGCAATTTTTATTCGTGCCCCATGGATTGAGAACATGGGTAACGATGTAGAAATTCTGGCTCAGCTACAGGACGGAACCCCCGTCGTAGCACAGGAAGGCAACATCATTGTAGCTGCATTCCATCCGGAACTTACTTCTGATACTCGCATACACGAATATTTTCTAAGCTTGATCGAAGGAAGGGAGAAATGCAAAAAGTAATAACGGATGACCTCAACGAACTCCTCAGTGCAATGCCGGCATTTGTCTCTCGCCCTCTGTGGAATGATGATGACCGTGTTGAGCTTCTGGAAGTCGTTCTCGACCTGGGTCGTCCGGCAGAAGCTCGATACCCGGCAAAGCAAGTGGTTCTCAATCCTGCTGAGGTGACCCTTAAAGATATCGAGCATGTGGTATCCAAAATCGGGGAATTCGGGGAGGACAACCGCGCTGGCATTGAGAGGACACTTCATCGCATTTCAGCCATCAGGAATCGCGCCGGGAACATCATTGGTCTTTCATGCCGTGTGGGGCGAGCCGTTTTCGGTAACATCGAGCTAATCCGAGACCTAGTAGAATCAGGGAAAAGTATCATGCTCCTTGGGCGCCCGGGTGTGGGGAAAACCACCATGCTTAGAGAAGTGGCCCGAGTGCTGGCAGATGATCTTGAGAAACGTGTGGTTATCGTCGATACGTCCAATGAAATAGCCGGTGATGGGGATATCGCCCATCCGGCCATCGGTCGTTCCCGCAGAATGCAGGTTGCCCGACCTTCAATGCAGCATGCTGTGATGATCGAGGCAGTAGAGAACCACATGCCCGAAGTTATCATCATTGATGAGATCGGAACGGAGCTTGAGGCTCTGGCGGCTCGTACCATTGCTGAACGGGGGGTACAGCTGGTTGGAACTGCACACGGCAATAAGCTCGAGAACCTCATCATGAATCCCACGCTGTCCGATCTGGTAGGAGGAATTCAGACAGTCACGCTAGGCGATGAAGAAGCAAGACGGCGACGAACGCAGAAATCAATACTGGAGCGTAAAGCGCCCCCGACATTCGATGTAATAGTGGAAATACAAAGCTGGGATCGCGTAGCCATTCATCCCGATGTTGCCACAGTAGTAGATGCTATACTGCGAGGCCGCGACATCGGCGTTGAAGAACGGTGGTTCGATGAAGATGGCGAAGTACAACGCGAAAGAAAAGTGCCTTCCTCTCCAATTCAGGCATTTGATTCCAGAACACCGTCCGTGGAGGAACCTGCACCAAAAACGATATTCTCCTTTGGCATCGACCGGAGCCGCCTGGAAAAGATTGCTCGTAAGATACATATTCCTGTGACACTCGTCGATAGCCTGAATGCAGCCGATCTGCTAATGATAACCAAAAACCATTACCGCAAAAATCCCCAGATACTCGAAGTAGCTGAAGCAAGTAAGATCCCGATTTATGTAATACGCAGCAATTCACCTTCGCAAATAGAGCAAAGTCTGGTCGATTTGTATGATATCCGCGAGCCCGTGGATTCTGAAGCCGTGGCTATGAAGGAGACTGAGGAGGCCATCAATGCCGTCAAAGAAGGTCAGGGGCCTCTGGAGCTAAACCCCCAGAATTCATTCATTCGACGCCTGCAACACCAGCTAGTTGAGAAGTATGATTTGATGTCGGAAAGTACCGGCAAAGGAGCCCAGCGCCGAATCCGGGTTTTTGAAGAACTATCACAGACAGACGAGTTCTAAGCCAAGTAGAATTTCTTCCCAATCCAGTGGGCAACTGCTGGAATCTGCCATAGAAATCGCATCAATCCGTAGGAAAAGAGAGCCGTCCCCAATCCAATCCCCAGACCTCCCAGCATATCTATGGGATAATGTACGCCTGCATATACCCGTGAGAAAGAATATACGATGGCGATTACAAACAGGGGTATCGAAGCTTTGCGATTATATAGCAACATCCCAAACGCCGCCCCAAAAGTAGATGCAGCAGCATTTGCTGGAAACGAAGGATCGTGAGGCGTATAAAAGATTTCTTTTGCAGCATACGCTGCGCTATCATGCACGTCAAATGGGCGAAGCCACGGATCAAATTCGAACACCATGTTTGACAAATGTACCACAAGGTTTGCAATTCCCAGTGATGCCGCAGCGCACATGACACCATACTGATAATTCTTCCGCTTGATTGGATCGCGAGTCCCGAACCAGAAGAAGAGCAATATCAGGCTCATACTTACAGGCATGAAGAAGTCACTGGCAAGTAAGCTCATTACATCATCAAAGAATGAGCATTCGCCTACAAATCCGGTAACCCATTCAGAGATGGCACTGTCAGGTGCTTCCTTCATTTACCCCTCTTTCGATTTTTCCACCTGTACGCGAACGCCCGGAAAACAGTTCTTCCTTTCAAATCTTCGATCCCTTCCCCAATTACGGACTCCTTATCCGTTTTGATACCACGAATATTGACCAGGGAGGAAATGAGAAAGGTAGTCACCAGAGCAAGGAATGCACCCACCAGAAACAGGCCAAGCTGTTGGCCTCCCTCGACTTCGGGATTGTTCGCATCCGAGTTCATTTTTACGTCTCCCCACGTGAAGAACCAGACATATGTCGTAATAAGGATAACGCAACCAAGGATGCAAGTCGGGAGGGGTTTCCTGAGGAACCAGAGGCCTTTGAAGTTGCCGGCGGCGGCGGCTATTTGATAGATGCCCAGGCAACCACCAAAGATCAATAACAAATACTGTAATGTTGGATCCATACGTATGGCTTTCAGCAGGTCTTTTCAAAAATGAGTATAGCAAGGTGTCAGGAGCAAGACAAGCAACAACTACGGGTGTTGATCGTAAACTTAGAATAGTTCCCGGTTTCGTGGTAGAATTGGTGAGAATCACAATTGATAATACGGAGGAAGGTGAAGAATGCCGTCTGTTGATGTAGTGAACCGAGTTGACCTGCAAGCATTGGACAACGCTGCTAACAACGTCAAGAGAGAGGTTGCCACGAGGTTCGATTTTCGGAACGTCAAGACTGAGATCACCCTGGATAAACAGGCCAA
This sequence comes from Chloroflexota bacterium, assembly GCA_013203045.1. Classification (GTDB taxonomy): domain Bacteria; phylum Chloroflexota; class Dehalococcoidia; order SZUA-161; family SpSt-899; genus JABMQN01. Next base: position 44,761 of record JABMQN010000069.1, on the reverse strand, counting down.
TTCCATTCATATCCGAACCGGCGACGAAATGAAAATCAAAGCAGTGCAAGAGATGCTCATGGGTCAATGCATCAAGCTAAAAATAGACCCGAAATGCCTCGAATTCAAAGAGATCGAGGCAACATCGCAGGGAGCAGCAAAAACAAACGTAGCCATCAAAGAGGGTATCCCCAAGGAAACTTGTCAGAAAATGGTAAAACTGATAAAAAGTCTCAAGCTTAAAGTGCAGCCTGCAATACAGGACGAGCAACTCCGGCTCACTGGCAAGAAAATCGATGACCTCCAGGCTATTATGAATCGACTCAAAGAAGAAGATTACGGTATTCCACTTCAGTTTATCAATATGAAAAATAATTAAGAAGGTATGTATTGTTAGGTAAAATCATCAAAAAGGTTCGCAAATCACTTTCTAAAGGCGAGGTTAAGCAGGCCCAAAAGGATGCGATGCCCACCTCAAGTGAATCCAGCGACAAATCAACAGCCCCAAAACCATCAAAGCCCAGACCACAAGGCACACGTCGACCTGCCAAACCCAGTAGTCCCCAACGTCAGCAAAGCGGCAAGGGACGATCTTCCGGTGAAAAACCGGCATCTATGCCTCCCAAAGAGCAGGCCAAATCAGTTCCAAAAATCAAATGGGACCTGGCACAATTTGATGTGCCTCCCGTAGAAGGGAAAACACGATTTCATGACCTCGATCTTCCAATCGAGATTATGCATGGCATTTTCGATCTTGGGTTTGAATACTGCACACCGATTCAAGCTGCCATACTGCCGCAAGCCCTCACTGGGGCCGATGCCTCAGGACGTGCACAGACCGGAACCGGCAAGAGTGCCGCTTTTTTAATCACTATCCTCACCCGCCTGCAACGCAATCCTATTCAGGAAAACCGTCGCCCCGGAACTCCTCGCGCCTTGATTATAGTTCCCACGCGAGAATTGGCCCTGCAGGTCAAAAAAGATGCCAGTTTTTTAGGTAAATATACTCGAAGCAAGGTTGTTGCTGTGTTCGGCGGAATGGATTACCAGAAACAAAAACAAATGCTTGCAGAAAAAGTAGTCGATATTGTTGTAGCTACTCCTGGCCGGTTACTGGATTTCAAGCGACAGGGTGATCTCCACCTGAGCAAGGTGGAGATAATGGTTATCGATGAAGCTGACCGTATGCTGGACATGGGCTTCATTCCCGATGTAAGGCAGATCATTAATAGCACTCCACCCAGAGCAAAACGACAGACTATGCTTTTTGGGGCCACCCTCACCCCTGAAGTTACTCGACTGTCCTCCCAATGGACGCGCGAACCAGTTCAGGTAGATATCGAGCCAGAGCAAGTAGTAGTCGACACCGTGGACCAAATTGTCTACCTGACTACATCCCGAGAAAGGTTTGCTCTCCTCTACAACACGATCACTCAGAAGAACCTCAAACGAGTTATCGTTTTCTGCAATCGTCGGGACCAAACCCGGAGATTGTCGGAACGTCTCAGGGCTCATGGTATTAATTGTGCTATGCTTTCTGGCGAAATTGCCCAAAAGAAGCGCATCAAAACACTCGAGGATTTTCGTTCAGGATTGATCAGGGTAATGGTGGCTACCGATGTAGCCGGACGCGGTATTCACATCGAAGGAATCAGCCATGTGGTCAACTATAACTTGCCACTGGATCCGGAAGACTACGTTCATCGCATCGGACGCACCGGGCGAGCTGGTGCAACGGGTACATCCATCAGCTTTGCCACCGAGGACGAAGCCTTCCAACTCCCCAAGATTGAGGAATACCTGGGTAACAAACTGAATTGCACATATCCGGAAGATCAATTACTTACGCCCCCTCAAAAACCTCTGAAGGAGACTCCACAACAACCCGCTTCTCGCACTCCAAATCTCAGAGGTCACCGCCCAAACAACAGGAGAAAACCCGCAAGTCAGCGGAATTAGGAGCGAGTTTGTCCGAACGTATCGGTAACGTTTATAATGGTATTAGAGTGTGAGAGGGAGGCCATTTATTATGCTTGAAGAATATGCCCATATCCCACTTAACGAAGAAATAGAATATTCGACTGGATGCATTTGGAAATCAGAAGAGACTACAATGCCTTATGAAGGCGAGGAAGTACTTTATTTCGTGGGTAATACCAGTGCCATGGGTGGTTGCTGTGCTGGATACTATCCGCCACACAAGTACATCATGGTAGTAGGCTATTTAAGAAACTGGCAATGCAAAGCGAATGACCAGGGCTTGCCAGTATCGGAAATAGAGCCCATTCGAGATGAGAAGATCCGGGGGGAAATCACACAAACTCTACGCAAGCAATATAAGATAAACGAAGTCGTTGTTTGGTAGAAGCTAAGGACGTGGCAAATGAAATTGACTGAAAACGTGTTCTCATATCCTGAGACAGGGATGATGGATTGCAATACGTATGTTATTAAGGATGATGTTACCGTAATCATCGATCCGGGACTCGAACAATTTCTCCCCGGGCTCATTCAGACAATGGCGGAAGACGGTATAAACCCTAGTGACATCGACTTTATTGTGAACACTCATCTTCATCTGGATCATTACTGGGCATGTGACGAACTCAAGAAAATCTCCGGCGCAAAAATACTGATGCATCCCCTGCAAAAGGAATCCTATAAGGTCACCGTAGAGGGAGTATCCCGTGTTTTTGGAATGGACCCGATCCACATCAAAGAGGATGAGATGCTGGATGAAACACTGAAAACAGGTAAACTTGAGTTTGAGATATTAAACGCCCCCGGACATTCACCCGATAGCATGTGCTTCTACTGTAAAGATCAAAGTGTAATGATTTCTGGAGATGTGGTTTTTGCCGGGAATACAGGTAGGGTTGATTTTCCCGGCGGAAGCGGAGCTCAACTCAAAGAAAGTATCGAGGGTCTTTCGAAACTGGATATTGAGTATTTACTTCCGGGACACATGGGAATCGTATCAGGAAAAGACAACGTCCAAAAGAACTTTGAGTTCGTCCGTAAGAACGTTTTCCCGTGGCTTTAATTCCGGCTTGAGTGTGCTGTTGTTTAAATTCTCTCTTGTTCTCCTACTGTTTCCCACTGGTACTTGATAGTTATCCTCAAAAAGCTTATAATCCGCCACAAAACCAGAAACCACAAGAATTGGAGATGAAGCGATGAAAATCTCAAGCAAACTAGGGATATTACTGCTGGCAATTCTGCTGGCAACAACCTCAATTCTGGCCGCGTGTTCATCGGATGATGAAGACACTTCGACCTTGCCTGATACCCCAACAGTAACGACGTCCCCAACATCGACTCCAACTGAGTCGCCTACAGTTTCATCCTGGGCTGAAGATCCTATTGTACAGACAATATATGGAATGGTCGAAGGTTTCGTCGATGAACAGAATACATGGGTTTGGAAAGCGATCCCATATGCCAACCCCCCTGTAGACGAGTTGCGCTGGGAAGCTCCTCAGAATCCCGAACCTTGGGAGGGAACGCTGGCAGAGACAGAGTTCTGTCAGCCGTGTAGCCAGTACAATCAAATTTCCCCTGACACCATGATGGGTAGCGAAGACTGCCTTTATCTCAATGTATGGCGCCCTCAGACTGACGAAACGAATCTCCCGGTGTACGTCTGGATACATGGTGGGGGTAATTCCATAGGATCCGCAACTCAGGATCCGGCAACTTACGGATTTACGTTGGCCAATAAATCCAACATGGTCTTTGTTTCCATGAATTACCGCCTCGGACCCCTTGGCTGGTTCACTCACCCGGCACTCAGAAGCGGTGCGACTGGCGATGAAGAAAGCGATTCGGGGAACTTTGGCACTCTGGACCTGATACAGTCGCTCAAGTGGATCCAAGATAATATACAAGCTTTTGGCGGTGATCCCAACAACGTCATGATCACCGGAGAATCGGCTGGGGCACTGAACGTACTGGCCCTTATGGTCTCGCCACCCGCTGAGAATCTTTTCCATCGCGCCCTGGCGCAGAGTGCGCCGAGTGTTTCGGTTCCGGTTGATGACGGGGAAGCCGATGCACATAGGGTTTTGTTAAACCTTCTGGTAAATGATGAAACTGTTGCTGACCAAACAGAGGCGGAAGCATATTTAGAAAACATATCGAATGCAGAGATTGAAGCATACTTGAGAACAAAAACACCGGATGAGCTATTTGCAAGCTATGATCAGATTGGATGGGGTCTTTTAGCCTTCCCAACAACGTTCTCAGATGGCGCGGTAATCACTGCACGGGGATACGATACATTCGGCACCGCAACCCATGTAAACAAGGTCCCACTCATGGTGGGTAGTACCAAAGAAGAAACAAAAATATTCCTTTTTATGGACCCGTTTTTTGAGGGTAAGGATGAGCTATATCAAACCGTTGCAACCTACAGCAGTGATCTCTGGAAAGCCAACGGTACACATGATGTAGCCAGGAAATTGACGGGGTTGGACGATCAGCCCGATGTATACGTGTACCAATTCCTGTGGGGAGCATATAAAGACGATGGGCAGAGCCCGATCCCAGCGCCATATGATCTCAAGCTTGGGGCAGCCCATTCTCTGGATGTCCCGTTTTTCCTGGGAGCCGAAACTTTTAACGTCATGATGACCGATTGGGTGTTTACTGAGGAAAACCGTCCCGGCAGATTGGAACTCTCAGATGCCATGATGACCTACACTGCCCAGTTTGCCCGCACCGGAAATCCAAACGTTCCAGGGTCCGATCTGCCTCAGTGGGAGCCATGGTCGAACGATGAGGGTGAACCAAAACTCATTCTGTTCGATGCCGATGAAAACCATGCGGATATTTCTGTATCGACAATGGAACTCACCTTGGAAGGTGTTATGGAAGCGATGAAAGCCCAGGTTCCAGAGTCCCTGTATTCGGAAACACTTCGATATTTGCTGTCATTCGTGATGACGTCATATATGCTCGAAGGTATGGACATTGAGCCTCCTGCCACTTTGCCCACCATCGAACCGACACCAGAGCCCACCAAACCACCTCAATCAAGCGAGATGCCCGAGATTGGTACAACCTGGACCCACAATGTGAACTATGGAGATGAAAATACCGTATGGACCGTATCGATCACCGGTGGAGAAGCCATCGATGGCGTGGATTGCTATATCACCGAAGCGTCATTTGATGCACCGCCAGAACGATTGCTGTATACAGAGATGGTGGGATCTGATCTTGCTCTTACAATTACAGGCGAGTCATCATGGATAAACCGAGAAGCTCTACAAGCAATTAAGAATGAGGTATCGACACACCTTTCTTCCATGAGCTTGTCTATCGATACGACAACCACATTTGCTTATGATGGCGCATACGGAATGCCCTTATCAGTCGGGCAAACATGGTCTTACCAACAGGAGTCCGTGCCAAGCATGGGACCAAAGATGATCTCCACGTGGAACGCTGAAGTAGTGGGCATGGAAGAGATTACTGTACCGGCCGGTACATTCAACTGCTACAAAGTAGTCCATACGTCCGGAGATATCTCCAGGACAGAGTGGTGGTCTGTTGAAGGGGATCTGTTGACTGCAGTCAAGTTGGTGAACGACGGGATTTGGACTGGCATTGAGACGCGCGAGCTTGCATCTTACTCTGCGCCAGAATAGGCTCGCACTATGGATTAAAGCTGGGGGCTGCTTAGAATGTAGCGCGAGGCTTTAGCCTCGCCTTCGCCCTTATGGCGTTTTGGCGGACCCAGCCTCGCCCCAAGCGATCCTGAAGGATCGCGCTACGTGACAGGTGGAGGTGAAAGGTTTTTGAGCCTTAATAAAATGGAAGCTGGAATCAAAACTAAACAGCTTATGCTGTGTAAGGAGGTAGGGCAATGAGAATCTCCAACAAAGCAGGAATAATACTCCTGATTGTGATATTCGTAATGTCATTGCTAATGGTGGCTTGTTCTTCTGACGAAGATACACCTAAGGCCACGCCGACCTCAGAGGCACCAGCAACGCCAACTATTACAGTGGACCCTTGGACAGGAAATCCAACCGTCCAAACAATCTATGGAGCAGCTAAAGGTCTTGAGGACGAATCCAATACCTGGGTTTGGAAGGCTATTCCTTTCGCCAAACCACCCGTAGGCGAGCTACGCTGGAAGGCTCCGAGTGCACCCGAACCGTGGGACGGTGTACGAGAAGAAGTGCAATTCTGTAGTATGTGTCCCCAATACGATCCCCTAATGGGCGAGACGGTCATCGGCAGCGAAGATTGCCTGTACTTGAATGTGTGGCGTCCCCAATCAGAGGAAACGGATCTCCCGGTGTACTTCTGGATACATGGCGGTGGAAATTCTATAGGGTCAGCCAATCAGACTCCAACGTACTATGGATCGACTCTTGCCAAAAAATCCAACATGGTCTTCGTCTCCGTGAATTATCGACTTGGCCCCTTTGGCTGGTTCACTCATCCAGCATTGAGAACAGGTGATACCAAGGATGATTCCGGCAACTATGGCACGCTGGACCTAATAAAAGCACTTGAATGGATACAGGAAAACATCGAAGCATTTGGCGGAGATCCCGACAAAGTGATAATCACCGGTGAGTCGGCAGGTGCCGTGAATGTTTTATCACTAATGCTCTCACCGTCTGCCGAGGGACTTTTCCATAGAGCCCTGGTGCAAAGCGGCATGACTGTCACAAACCCGGTCGAAGCCGGCGAAGCAAGCTCGCACAATGTACTCATGACTCTTTTAGCAAATGACGGCACGGTTGCTGAACAGTCCGACGCTGAAGCATACCTGAAAAGCATGTCCGATGCTGAAATCGAGACGTATTTGAAATCGAAAACCCCGGACGAACTTTTAGCGTGCTATGAACAAAAGGGATTCGGCATGGTTGTGTTCCCGGAAGTACTCGAAGATGGCACAGTAATTGTTGCTGATGGAGCCAGCGCTTTTGACACAGGTGCTTACCCCAACAAAGTGCCAATAATCGTTGGGAGCAACAAAGAAGAACAGAAGATGTTCATGTTTATGGACCCATCCTTCGAAGGCAAAGATGACCTGTATCAAACGGTAACAAGCTACGGCAGCGCTCTCTGGAAAGTCAATGGCGTGGACGACCTAGCGAGAAAACTGAGTGACTATTCAGATCAGCCCGATGTATATGCGTATCAGTTCAACTGGGGGGCGGGATGGGATACCGGCACCAGCCCAATCCCGGAACCATATGATCTGAAAATCGGTGCGGCCCATTCCCTGGATGTCCCCTTCTTCCTGGGCAACTACAGTTTCAACGTCATGATGACCGACTGGGTATTCACTGAAGAAAACCGCCCAGGCAGGGAGGAGTTGGGCGACGCTATGATGGCCTATGTGGCGCAGTTCGCCCGCACCGGGAATCCCAATGAACCGGGATCTGGTCTACTTGATTGGAAGCCATGGACAAACGGTGAGGACGAGCCTAAATGCATCCTGTTCGACGCCGATCTCAATGATGCCAAAATAGAGATGTCAACAGTGGAATTAACGGTATCGGGGGTCTTAGAAGCCTTGAAATCCGAAGTGTCCGAGCCACTGTATTCTCAGGCGTTCGAGTTGCTTTCGTCAAACTGGATTACATCCAATCTGGTTGAAGATAGCGAATGAACCCGAGCAGTTTACCGAGGCAGTATGGGTTCGGTAAAACCGACGCATTTGATGCCTAGGGAAGCGGCTCTGGCCGTGGGATGTCGGTTCCCATATGTGGGTGATTCGTTACTTCCTTTCCCTTAAGCACCAATCGGATTTTCCTGAAGGGGCTCGCTACTTTTCCCGCTAATCTGCGCATAGCGGTCCCAGGCGACCATGTATGGTCTACCCAACCTTTCTTGAGGGAATTACTGGTAACCATTGCAATGAAATTGACAATCTTTTGAGGCCCAAACCAGGCTCCTATGTTGACGGAAATCATCGGATCAACATCCCCGGCTTCTATCGCTGCAATCTGAATTAAAGCGGCCGGAATCACGGTTGTGAAATTGGGAAACTGTTCCACCAGCTGAAGACGAATCACATCCAGCCCCATGGTTCGCCCTGAAGTAGCATAATCACGCCTGAAAACATACCAATAGCCAAGATAGTAGACAGTGATATACCCCAGGAAGCTTGCTAATAAGCTCGCTACTACGAGCAACACAGTTCCGTAATCATCCAGTGCATATGCTGCTGCTGATCGTGCTCCAAAAGCACCCACACCACCAATTAACTGAACGATCACCAACTTTCCACTGAAATACTGCTTCACCTTTGCCTTGAATCCGGACATCATGCCTACCGCCGTTTTTTACAGAATGGAGTTTTTCTTTGACGCTAAAAGTATAATGCTCTGATGATGCCACATGCAATAGGGAAATCATGCTACTTGCTTACGTGAAATCCCGCTTTTAAAAACGGATGAGCGAGGCGCCAGGAATTTAGATATTTGAAGAGGATAGCTCAGGAGTTAATTCTACATGAGGGGGGCCTTCAGGGGCTTTTACGCTTTCTTCAGGTTGTCCTGCGCGTTTCCACAGCATTATGACATTGACGGTGGTCATAATCCATATGAGGGCAAAGAGGACAATTTCTACCCGCATTTCACCATATGCATTCACATCTATCAATACCTGATGCGAGGGATTAAAACAAGCAGAATAGAACATAAAGAATAACAAGGACATTAATGCCCAGGAGAGCATTACGCACAGAAGATTGAAAAGAGATATTCTGTACACCTTATTTTCCATAGCTCTGTAAGAAGTATAGTCGAGAGTTCAAACCGGGACAAAAGTGCTATCTGTAATTCTTGGAAATGTTTGTATTCATTTTTTGTTGGGGTTTACAACTATCCACTCTGCTTTTCTCCTCCGCTCATGTCTTTTGATTAGACTTCTTGATGCAAAGGATTCTGTTTAGATATACATCCCATTTGATGGTAAGCATATGAAGAGAATGCACGATGAACCGGTCTTTGACTAAGCATGAAATGGCTGTTACACTATTTGGTATCACCGAGACTATGTTGTTCAACACAACACAGAGTGGATATCATGCACGATGAGCACTACTGATAGCCCAGACCCTGAAAAGAGTAGCTCTGTTAAAGCTACTGTCACCCTCGATACTATCGGCTGCAAGCTCAACCATGCAGAGAGTGAATTGCTGGCACGCAGGTTTCTTGAGTCTGGATTTGGTTTGGTTACCCCCAATGAAAACCCTGATGTATTCGTACTTAATACCTGTACCGTAACTCACATCGCCGACCGTAAATGTCGGCAAGCTCTCCGGTCTTTTCACCGAAAAAATCCAGATGCCCTGGTTATTGCCATGGGTTGTTACGTAGATAGAAATGCTCAAGAAGCGGGTCAAATAGAGGGAGTTGATCTTGCTATTGGCAACGCTGAGAAGGATCGTCTGGTAGAGACTATCCACAGTCGACTTCACCTTAATCATACACCCGGCAACGGCAATGGCCACCATGCTCCTATTGGCGAATTACGTACCAGATCAGAGATTAAAATTCAAGACGGTTGCAGCCAGGGCTGTTCCTACTGCATAGTCCCTTATGTCAGAGGTCCAGAACGAAGTGAGCCAATCGAGGCCATTTTGACCGAGATAAAAGCCAGGGCAGTTGAAGGATATAAAGAAGTTGTGCTTACCGGAACCAGAATTGGTACATTCGGAAGCAAGGGTGGACTGGAAACACTCTTAGAGCGCATCCTTGGGGAAACGACAATCCCCCGGATTCGGCTCTCTTCACTCCAGCCTCAGGAACTTACGCCATCCCTTATCGAACTCTGGAGAAGTAACGATAGAATATGTCATCACTTGCACCTGGCACTTCAGAGCGGAAGCAGTTCAGTGTTGGCTAGAATGCAACGGGGATACTCGCTCGATGAATATATGGATGTAGTGAATTCTGTCCGAAACGCCATGCCAGATATTGCTATCACAACTGATGTTATCGTAGGCTTTCCGGGAGAGACCGATGAAGAATTCGAAGAAAGCTTTCGATTCTGTGAAAAGATAGGTTTTGCCAGAATGCACATTTTCCCTTATTCAGTACGTGCCAGAACAAAAGCTGCAACACTGCCAGATAAGGTCCCGGATAAGGTTAAAAAATACCGCACCCAGCGCATGCTTGACCTGGCAAAGCAAAGCGCTCAGATGTTTCACCGAAGATTTCAGGGAGTTGCCATGCCAGTCTTGTGGGAAACACTAAAAGGAAACAAACTGTGGGTAGGATATACCAGCAACTATATCAAGGTATTCACAAAAAGCGATCAACCTTTGTGCAACAGTCTTTCAAACACGATTCTTGGCGAGGAATATGAACAAGGCCTGTGGGGGCAAATTATTGCGCAAGACAGCCTGGCCACCTCGCAAGTTAAAGGAGTGTGAGTAGCTATGATTGAGATATACATCATCCTCTTTGTGTTATGTCTTATAATCTCTGCCTTTTTCTCGAGTTCGGAGACAGCCTTTATCTCACTTCAGAAATCACGCCTCAGGCAGATGGTAGACAGTGGAGTTTCCGGAGCCGAAGATATAGTCGAATTGACCAAGCGTCCTGAGCGATTGTTGACCACTGTGCTTATCGGCAACAACTTTGTAAACACAGCAGCAGCAGCACTGGGAACGCTGATAGTAGTGAACTATATCGACAGTAAGGGTTGGAGCGCTCTCGTAGCCACTATCACTGTGACGATTTTACTCTTGGTATTCAGTGAGATAGCTCCTAAGACGATGGCCACTCAAATGAATGAGCGAATGGCCCTGCTCTATGCCCGACCCATAAAAGCCATATCCTGGCTTCTTTCTCCCATCACTTATGTCCTCTCGGGGATCGGGATAGCAGTATCGAAGTTGTTCGGTGGGAATTCAATGAATCATACTCCGGTAAGTGAAGATGAAATGCGCGCCATGATCACGATGGGGCGTGAGGATGGTGCCGTAGAAGAGGGTGAAGCCGATATCATGGAAAGGGTATTCCTTTTGGGAGATCTCCAGGTGGGAGAGATCATGACTCCCCGCACTGATATCATATGGGTTGAGAAGGATACCACCATGGGTGATTTTTTGTCAATCTACGCGGAAAACTCTCATTCTCGATTTCCTGTTTTCGATGAGACTGTGGATAATATAGTGGGCATGCTTTGGATTAAAGATGTGTTAAGGGCTCTAGCCCAGGGAAATTCGGACAGCGAGAGTTCAGTCACAGAATTAGCTCGGCCAACTTTCTATGTGCCTGAAACCAAGATCGTTGGGGAACTCTTTGCAGAAATGCAGGAACAGCGAATGCAAGTTACCATCGTCGTGGATGAATATGGCGGAACAGCGGGCATAGCAACTATGGAACAGCTTCTGGAAGAGATTGTGGGCGAACTGGGTGATGAACTGGCATCAGGACGCAAGACCGTGGAAACGATTGGCATCAATACATATCAGGTTGACGGCGGCATGAGACTCGATCAGGCAAACGAGGAAATCGAATTGGGACTTCCTGAAGGAGACTATGAAACGGTAGCCGGATTTATCCTAAATGCACTGGGTCATATTCCTAAAGAGGGAGAACAGTTGAAGTACGCCGACATGACCATTACCGTGACCGAGATGAAGGGAGTGAAGATTGAAAAGGTCCTCATCGCAAAAGAATGAACCACAACAGAGACTTCGCCTCACTTTTAGTCGAGGGAAGGACCTGAAATACATCTCACACCTGGATACTATGAGACTATGGCACAGGGCGCTGCGTCGTGCGGGAATGCCTGTGGCTTACTCGCAGGGATTCAACCCCCAACCAAGAATTGCCATCGCTGCTCCACTTGCAGTTGAGGTCACCAGTGAAGGTGAATTAATGGACGTCTTCTTGGAAAGAAAGGTTTCCCCCGATTTCTTTGCCAGTGCCGTGAGCGAACAGTTGCCGCAAGGTATCGTCATATTGGGAATACAAAACGTCTGGCCCAAGCTGCCTTCAGTCCAATCCCAGTTGCAGTTTGCGGAGTATCATGTCGAAGTAGAATCAGATAAGGAACCCGCAAAGGTGAAACAAGCCATTAGTGCCCTCTTAAAAAAGAAAACACTGCCCTGGCAACATTCCAGAGGTGAAAACATCCACAGATATGATTTGCGCAATCTAATCGATGATATTTGGGTAATAGACACAAATGAATCAACGTGTACCCTCGGTATGAGATTGCGCAACAATTCGAAAGGGGCGGGAAGACCGGACCAGGTTGTTTTGGCCCTGGGATTCTCCGAACCGGCACGATCGATCCACCGAACCAGCCTCATCATAGGCGAGAACTAATGCAACTCATTCTAATCAGACACGGTCAGACCGACTGGAATAAGGAATATCGAGTGCAAGGGCAATCCAACTTGTCGCTCAACGAATCCGGTATAGTGCAGGCTGAAGCGATAGCCCAGGCGCTAAAAAACGAGAAAGTAGAAGCTATCTATTCAAGCCCATTAAGCAGATCACTTGAAACGGCTCAAACGGTAAGCGAGTTGCACCAGGTGGAAATAACCACCCTCACCGAACTTCAGGAAATGGATGTCGGTGAAACGGACGGCCTGTACTATCCAGACCTGAAAACGAAGTATCCAGACTTCTTTCGATTATGGACAGTTGATGCGCCCTCAGCTCGTTTTCCCGGGGGGGAATCACTACCCGAACTCCAGGAAAGGTGTTGGGGAGCAATTCTGGGCATTATCTCCAGGAATCATACAGATACGGTGGTTGTCACCAGCCACTTCTTTGCGTTACTCACCATTCTCTGTAAAGTGCTGGGGCTTCGGCTTTCCGACTTCAGAAAACTCAACATCAGCGTGGCAAGTATTAGCAAAGTGGAATTCAACGGTAGCAATACAAAGCTGGTCTATTTCAACGAAACGTGTCACCTGGAAACCTAATCTCTGATAGACTTACCTCAGTAAAATGGCAAGGCCATCTTAAAAAAACCTCTAGTTTCATGTTACGTATCAAATGTCATTCCGGCCCCTGTAGTACCCAATATATAGCACATCAAATTACCATAATTCAGTAAACATTTGGTTAATGCCGTCTCGCTACGAGTAAATTTCAAAAACCGTGACACAATGTAGACAATATGATTACGTTCGGAGCGCTATGCAAAACCATGATCTGTGAGGAATTCAGGGGTTATCCCGGATTTATTCCCACCCGTCAAATGTTCCACATACTTGGCGATAATATCAACTTCCAAATTTACCATGTCGCCCGGCCGTTTGTTGCCCAGAATGGTGTTCTGCCGAGTGTAGCCTACCAGCGATACAACAAATGAGGATGCGTCACACTCAACAATGGTCAGACTCGTGCCTTCAACAGCGATGAATCCTTTTTCGACCACATATCGCATGATCGCTGGCGGAGCCGAAACCTTCATAAGGACTGCTTCGCCCTCCGGTGAAAGGGAAACGATTTTGCCCGTGTCGTCAACATGACCCTGTACGAAATGGCCACCGAGACGAGCACCAACAGCCAAAGCTCGTTCCAAGTTGACCGAGTCACCGGAATGCAGATTCCCCAGGCTCGTACGTCGAAGGGTTTCGGGCATTATTTCAATACTAAAGGTTGTATCACCAATTTCGACCACCGTCAGACATGTCCCATTCACAGCGATACTATCACCAAGATGGGTACCATCGAGTACCTTTTGCGCAGAGATAACAAGACGGCCCTGACCTGTGGATTTTATCGTGCCTACTTCTTCTACAATTCCGGTGAACATGGCTTCACTTCGCGTATCCTGTAATCATTATATCATCTCCGAATTGCTCCACCTCAACACGATTCAAGCGTAATGCCTGAGCCACGGATTCAACACCTTTTCCCGCGACAGGCGTCACTGCCTCTTCACCTCCGATTATGATTGGGGCTATAAAAGCGATTACTTTATCAACAACCCCTAGATCGAAGAGCGAACCCAGAAGCGTTCCGCCGCCCTCAACTAATACACTGGTGATCTCCTTCTTTCCGAGAACCTTTAGCAGTTCATTGATATCAACCCTGCCATCTCTGGACTTCAAGCTAATCACTTCAGCTCCGGCGTTGGTATACTCGTTCGCTCGTGTCAATTCAACTGCATTAGTCGTTGCGATGATTGTCTTGCCTGATTGATGAAGCGCAATAGCCGAAGGAGGCGTCTGACCACGGCTATCAACGATAATCCGGCTCGGTTGCCGATCCGTTTCCACCATCCTTGCTGTAAGTTGAGGATCATCTTTAAGCACCGTATTTACACCGACCATGATGGCGTCCGTTTGGGAACGAAGCTGATGCACGTATCTTCTGGACCAATCGCTGCTAATCCACTTAGAGTCCGAAGTTCTGGTGGCAATTTTCCCATCGAGGCTCATGGCGAACTTTGCGATGACAAATGGGATACCGGTAGTGATATATTTCACATAAGCCTCAACGATCTCTTGAGCGTCAGCTTCCTTTTCTCCCACATGAGTAACGATGCCATTGGACTCCAACTCCGCTTTGCCTTTTCCCGAAACAAGGGGATTGGGATCAATCATGGCCATATGAACTGTCGAAATGCCACTTTCGATGATGGTTTGCGTGCAAGGCGGGGTACGTCCATAGTGACAGCAGGGTTCCAGCGTAACGTACAGGGTAGCCTCTCGGGCCGCTTCTCCAGCCTGTTGAAGTGCCATCACTTCTGCATGAGCAGATCCGGGCAGTTGAGTATGACCTTCGCCCACAACCTCGCCGTCTTTAACAATAACGGCTCCTACAGCAGGATTAGGACTAACACTCCCTAAAGCTTTTCGAGCCAGCGAAAAGGCACGTTGCATAGGGTCGCTCGCCACAGTCAATACCTCTTCAAATCCTTTCCTTTAAAAATAAAGCTCAATCCGTTCGCCCTTAGCATGTCGAAAGGCTATTCATGGTTCGACAAGCCACTTGCGCGCAAAAGCTTTAGCGGCGGCACACTCACCACGAACGGTTTTTTGGCCTATCTTGCTCGAATTCTAGCACTCCTATGGATGGTACGCAACTAAACAAAAATAGGGGCACTGTATCTCGTGCCCCTATTAATGCCATGTCCTATTTACAGATTAACTGAAATCCAATCCCTAGCGGCTGCCTCTTCTCAGCAGCCTTCTGGCCGCTCCCGTTTCCCAAACCACCAGGAACTGACTCGCAATAAATATCGAACTGTAAGTCCCTGAGATCACACCGACTATCAGGACAAGTATGAAGCTTTCAATCGCTTCACCAACGAACAGATAGACCGCAACCAGCACAATCAACGTAGTAAGGCTGGTATTCAAGGATCGATTTAGCGTCTCCACCAGACTATTATTCACCACAGTCTCAAAACCCTGCCGGGATACTTTCCCCAGGTTTTCCCGAATGCGGTCAAAAACCACAATAGTATCATTGACACTGTAACCAATAACAGTTAGCAAACCAGTGATGAACATCAGATTAATTTCCAAATCCAGCGCACTTCCCAGAATGGCAAACACCGCCAATGCAATGAATACATCATGTACCAGCGCAATAATGGCACAGGTACCATAGCGGAACGGTTTAGGCAGTTTACGAAAGGCCCAGGAAATGTACAGCAGGATTCCGATGGCTGCAATCACAACAGCCCAAGCTGCTCCACTTGCCTTTTCTTTTGCTATAGGATCAGATACCGAGTTGAATTCGGGGGTTTCAGTCATCCCCATTTCCTTCAGTGAGTCGATAAGGTCAAGCCGTTCCGAATCCTCCAGTTCTTTGGTACGTACGATAAAGGTGTTATCTCCCGTATCCTGAATAACAGCCTCATCATGACCGATAGCCGCAAACTCTTTTTCCACATCGCTTTTTTCTACAGGTTTATCGAATTCTACCGTCATCACCGTGCCCCCGGTAAAATCGATACCCCAGGGAATCCCATTAACGGCAAATAATATTATTCCAATAAGGATGATCGCTGCTGAAAGCACGAAGAAATAGCGCTTCTTGCCTACAAAATCAAACATTTTAACGTCCCTCCCCGGAGAGCATCCGTCCTTTGGTAGCGGCCATGAAAAGCGATTGTCTATCCGCCATTCCAGAACTGCCAATCACCCGCAAGAACGTCCTGGTAACCACAATTGCAGAGAGCATACTGATGCCAACACCTATAGCCAGCGTTAGCGCAAATCCTTGCACGGCTGGTACGCCCAAATTATCACCCATCAAGTAAAGGATGAGACAGGTAATGAGCGTGGAGATGTTACTATCCCGGATAGCTGGCCAAGCACGATTGAAACCCCTTTCCACAGCCGCACGTACCGTGCGGCCCAACCGAATTTCCTCCTTCATCCGTTCAAAAATGAGCACGTTGGCATCAACTGCCATTCCAATGGAAAGAATGAATCCCGCAATACCGGCCAGCGTCAGGACAACCGGCCATAATTGATAGACGGCCATTACCAATGCCACATAGATCAGCAGAGCCAGTCCCGCCACGGCTCCCGGCAACCGATAGTACAGAAATAGGAACAGGATGATAAGAACCAAACCTATGACGCCTGCCTGGATACTCCAATCAACGAAGTTTTCGCCAAGAGTAGCACTAACGTCATGTTCTTCAAGGGTTTTCAGAGGAACATCAATACGTCCGGCATTGAGGAGGCTGACCAAACGCTTGGCTTCACTCTGGGACATACCTGAAATCTCACCACTGCCCTCAATAACCTCTTTTACAACTGGCGCGGAAACGTAGTCATCCCCCAGGAATATCCCCAACCGGTTTTCCGGTGTAGCCAACCCGGGAGCCGGCTCTTTGAGTTCAGCCGTAATCTGGCGGAAGAGGTCAGACCCAGTGCTATCCCATTTAAAGTTAACAAGGGGCTCTCCCGTATTCATATTTCTATCGTATTCAACGCCCTCGAAGTATTGGCTCGTCAACTCTATCTCTTCGCCATTAACTATCCCGGTAGCCGGGATAGCCATCCACTGCGCCTCGCTTTTGTCGACCTCTACAAACTCTGATTTCCCTTCATCATCATAGAGGAAAACACCATATATGATTGTGCCGCTGCTTATCAATTCAACGGGGCTTTCAATATCGTTAACTACAGCCGGACTTCCACTGTCAATTGGTAAAACCGGACTGATATCATCATCTATCTCAGAAGGGCTCCCGCTGCTACTCACCGAGGCCGGGGTGCCACTATCAACAGGTTGAATTGGCTCAACACCATCATCAACCTGAGCCGGGCTGCCTCCATTAGCAGGTGTATAGGATTTGAACTCTTTGAAATTGATAAGGACAGTCCTGCCAATCAGTTCCCTGGCCTCTTCAATATCGTCAATGCCGGGAAGCTGGATCATTATCCGGTCGCTACCCACCTTCTGGATATCCGGTTCACTAACACCATATGCATTGACACGTTTTTCAATTACAGCAATAACACCGTCTATAGCTTCATCTTTAGCATCATCATCGTATTCACCGGGCATTGCATCGAAATCTGCTTGATAGACAAAATGAGCCCCACCTTCCAGATCAAGCCCCAGCTTAATCTCTTCTTTGTCTATTGCCCGCCCGAAAGCCGGCCAGAACAAAGTTGATAATGCCAGGGCTGTAACTATTAATATTCCCGCTAATGTGATTTTATCTCTGAGCCGCATAGTTGTTGCCTAACTCCTTTCGCACAAAGTCCAGAGCCTCTTCTTGAGTGGTTATTTCTCCGGAAGCCTGAGCTTCCCGTACTGCTTCCAGTAACCTGCCTACCTCAGGACCGGGTTCAATACCAAATTTTTCGATCAATACATGGCCATCGATAAGCTTCGGAGGCGATATCACTTTTTCCTCTTCATATCGCTTGGCAAACATATACTGAGTCACCTCTACATGTTCCAGCCACGCACTCATTTCCAACGTCGGCCCCCGTGTAGCAAGGTGATCAGCGAGACTGAGAAATAACGTATCGATACCCACATCGCCCGTATCTCTAAAGTATCGGTAGATTGCCCGTCGAGTGGGCAAGTCCGAAGCATTGCTGAGATGCCCCGGACGCAGGTGTTGATCAATTACCCCGGTTACGGTTTTCCTTTCCCGATTACTGAAGCGAAGCCTTTCCAGTATGCCATCGGCAATGGTTGCACCCTGCTGGGCATGTCCCAGAAAGCGCATCTTGCCATTTTCGTGTATCGCCTTTGTTTGCGGTTTGGCCACATCGTGCAGCAGTGCTTCCAGCTTGAGTAACGCTTTTCGCGTCAGTCCGCCTCCTACCCGCTCATCGAAATGCTTCACCAGATCATCCGAGAAAGTAAGAGAATCCAAAAGATCGCCTTTCCTTGATAGAGCCACTAATAGACGTTCAACGGCAACCACCGTTTCCATCGAATGATCAAATACGTTCCAATAGTGTTCCTTTGGCTGCTCGACCCCTTTGGATACGGAAAGCTCGGGGAAGAGAATATCAAGGACGCCAAGTTGATCCATATGGCACAGGGCATCCGCAGCCTTGTCCGTTTCCAGAATACGTCCCAGTTCTTCGCGAATCCTTTCCCCACTGACGCTTGTAATCAGACCGCTATCGCGTTGAATAAGATCCTGAGTTTGTTCATCAATAGAGAAGTCTAATTCAGCGGCGAGGCGGAATGCCCTGAGAAGTCGAACCGGGTCATCGAGGAAGACAGATTCGCATACTGCCCTGATTTTCTTTTCCCGCAGATCAGTGAAGCCATCCAGCGGATCGATGATATCTACCTTGTTCCATCCAGATTCAAACTGACCCAGGTGTACAGCGATGGCATCGATGGTAAAATCGCGTTCGCCCAAGTCATCTTCAATCGAGCCTCGCATGGTGGCGAAATCGAGATACCAGTGTTCTTCATCCTGCCCCAAAATAACCCGAGCCACCTGATGTGTTTCATCCAGTAACACCATTTTGGCCGTAAAGGCATCCGCTACCTGATTGGCAATGTGAATGGCATTGTTGGGGACAACAAGATCGATATCATGGTTGGTTCGTTCCAAAATCCCGTCTCTGGCATAACCACCCACAATATAACACTCGATCCCCAAAGAATCGAGAAACTCCTTCAAGCGAGCCAGAATCGCTGCGGCATCTGCCCTCACAAAAAGGCTCGTAGTTACTTGCATACCGGATATTACCATATGAAAGCCTGACTAAAAACGGCACAAAACCACGACAGCTATAGTAAGCCGCTTGGATTAGAATATGCTTTGGAGCACTGATTTGTCAAGGTAATTTTGCAGGACAACCACATCTCAAGTTAGCTGGGGATAGCTGGAATTTAATGGGCTTGCGCAGATGTCAGGCGAGACGCCTGACCTACGATGGTGAATGGAAAGGAACTCGTAGGACGGGCATCTTGCCCGTCATGAATGATGCGTAGGGGCACGATGCATCGTGCCCCTACATAATCCCCCTTTGAAGGGGGACACAGGGGGGATGTTATTCTCCAATTCACTCCGGCATTGCTAATCCTGTGGCCGCCGAAGTCCGAACAAAGGAGGCCACCAACCCGCCCAAACATTGCAGATCACATTTACTGCAATGTTGAGCGTCAGGATTAGCAAAACTTGAACTAGTCAAATTACACCATGTAGCCAAATCCGTGACGCGTTTTCGGTGACAGGACTTCACAGTGGAAATGTGCTATCATTCAGTCGATTAATGCATCAATGACGAGTAAAATAAGTATATATTATCTCAGTTCGTAAAGGACTATTGTTATGGCTGGAATTAGAGAGGATGCCGCGACTATTGCAAAGTTATTGTATGACCTCAAGTGTTTTAAACCTGCCTCGATAACTGTTGGTGAACTGAAAGAAAGCGTGGAGCTTCCGGCAAACGATTTCGATGTCGCAGACAGTTATTTGTTACAGTCAAACCTCGTTGATGGAACACATGGCGGTGATCGTGGACATAGATCACTGAACACGGCTGGAGTTGAATTCGTTGAATCTGAATTGGCAAATGTATCAAAAGAGGATGGTAGTGCGCAAAGAAACAACTTAGGTCAAGGCGAGGTGGAAATGGGACAATCTAAACAGAAAACGGCACAGATTGACATATTCATTTGCCACAGCAGCGTTGATGCTGAAGTGGCTGAGGCACTCATCGATCTTCTGCGAAGCGCTTTAAACATTCCAGCCGAAAGAATTAGATGTACCAGTGTTGATGGTTATATGCTTCCTGCTGGTGCCTCAACTGATGAACAACTCCGGCAGGAAGTCCACGAGGCTACGACATTCATAGCGCTCATTACGCAAGCAAGTCTGGCTTCGGCCTACGTACTATTCGAGTTGGGTGCTCGGTGGGGTGCGCATCTTCATTTTGCGCCTGTTCTTTCTTCAGGAGCGGATGCGAGCATTATGCGCAAACCACTAGAGAACTTACATGCTCTGAAATTGTATGTCACTGCGCAGGTTCATCAGTTGGTCGATGAAATAGCGTATCAACTGAATAGAACAAAGAGCAGTGCATCCGCTTATCAAAAACAATTGGATAACTTGGTAGATCTGGCAAGTAAAACAACACCGATGCCGAATAAGCAAGTAAGTCGTTCAAGTCAAGACACTGGTCAGTATAACGATACCGACAGAATGGTGATTTTGAGTGGTTGGTGGGATTCTCGATCTGATGAAACTGCCCCAATCTCATATGATAATACTGATATAGAATTGGGGCTTGATGCTGGGGCCACCAAGCGTCTCATTGAGATTGTAGCAAAAGAGAAGAATTATATAGTTGAAACCAAAGGTCAACACCTAATCAAGTTCAAGCATGGTCCAAACATTGCACGGTTCCATAGATTTTGATAAGTTTCGGTCCATGATCTATGCATCCACCGTTTTGGCTATATTGAGCTTGCCCAGATTGCCAGCGTCATACTAAAACGAACAGTTGTATAATCGATCAATCACTAACATCCCCACTACACTAGAATTTCTGATGGGAGGTTCATATGGATAAAAGCATTGCTAAAGAAATGATCCAAGGAACTTTGATTGGTACATTGGTATACAGTACGGTTTTTTGGCTTATTATTGTCTTCTCATGGATGGGCGGTGGAGGCTGGCGCATTTTTGCAGGTGTGACCTTCGTATTTTGGGTGTTTCTCTTCTTTGGATTCTCATTGCGCCACATTATTGAATACGTTCGGGTAATAAGACACTCTGACGAGTTTAGTATGGAAGATGAGTTTAGACGGCATGAACAATTCATGCGAGGAGTTGATGAAGTACATAAGATGTTGGACGAGATGGAAGATAAACAAGATAAAGACTCCGGGCCATCCTAAAACGGTTAAACTCCACCCAAAATCGCCTTCTGCTCCTGATGTGCCCTTCGCATAGATGACTGGATGTAGAACTCGGCAGGCCGAAGCCCACTCCACCCCATCACATAGGCCAGGCCCGGTGCAGACATGTTACCCTCCACCATTTTGATGGCAAAAGATGCCCTCAAGCAATGTGGATATGCAGGTTTCAATAAACCGCTTCTCTCCCTTATCCTCATGAACCTGCTCTCAAGGCACTGACGGCTGCGGTTAACGCCTTCGGTCCGCGTTATCCATCAAATCCTCTAGGTAAAGTTTTTCCTCAAAAACCTCCAAAAGAACGTCATATAGGTGGTTTATTGTTTGATATAAACAAATATTTATGGGGAAAGTATTGCAAAAAGTGGGAGAATGTGGTATATTGTGGTGCAAAGTGGGGGGATAACACTTCAATGCTCCTTGGTGAATACGAATGTCGGATGGACCAAAAGGGGCGGGTAGCCATACCCGCAAAACTCCGCAAAGAGTTCCAGGACGGACTGGTTCTCACGCGGGGAGTGGACAAGTGTATGCTTGCCTACCCCGTGACAGAGTGGGGTAAGGTCTCTAACGACTACGAGTTTTCACCGTTTTCACCGGGTAAGAATCGAAGGCTTAATCGAATGATCTTTGGTAATGCTTTCGATCTCGAGCTCGATAAACAAGGTCGCGTTGCTATTCCTTCCCCCCTGCGTCAACATGCACAGATCTCCGATACCGCCATCATGATTGGTGGCAACAAATACCTCGAGATCTGGAGCAAGGAAATGTGGGAAAACGAAAAGCTGCTCATGGATGAACAAGCCTGGCAGCTTGCGGAAGGGATAGAGCCGCGATAAATGAATCAACTTCACGAACCAGTACTACTTAAAGAAACGATAGAGGCCCTTCAAGTGCAACCCGGAGGGCGTTATATCGACTGCACCGTCGGCGGAGGAGGCCATTCAGCCGCTATCCTCGAAGCCAGTTCTCCGGGGGGGCAACTCCTGGGTCTTGACGCCGACCCCCAGGCAATCCTTAATGCCAAGCCGATTCTTAAGCAATACGGGAAATCCGTACTCCTGGTCAATGAGAACTTCAGCCAGCTCGAAGTAGTTTCTACCGAATGCGGTTTCCGACCTGTACATGGCATTCTATTCGACCTGGGCATGTCCTCTAATCAGCTTTCCGAACATGGAAGGGGTTTCAGCTTCCAGCATGAAGCTCCGCTGGATATGCGATTCAGTCCCGACCAGGAATTGACTGCTTCCCAGATCATTAACGATTTCTCAGAGAATGAACTGGCGATGCTCATATGGAACCTTGGCGAAGAGCGAAGAAGCCGCAAAATAGCGAAACTCATCGTCAAAAACCGACCTCTTCAGACCACCCTGGAACTTGCACAGGTTGTAAGCAAAGCTGTCAATGGTGAACGAGGGAAATTACATCCCGCCACCAAGACCTTTCAGGCACTGCGGATGGCAGTAAATCGAGAGATAGAAAACTTAAGATCAGCGCTGGGTCAGGCGGTTAACCTGCTGGGATTTGGCGGAAGACTGGTAGTCATCAGCTTCCACTCTTTAGAAGATCGGCCCGTCAAAGAATTTCTGACGCGCGAAGCGAGGGGGTGCATCTGCCCTCCGGAGACACCGGTTTGCATCTGCGATCACACTCCCACCCTGCGTCTGATTAGTAAAGGCATTATCCGACCCTCGGCTCAAGAAATCGCAACAAACCCCAGGAGCCGAAGCGCAAAAATGAGAGTTGCAGAACGAATCAGCTAATTCAAATGAAAGGAGGTGTTTAAAGGCAAGATTTATCATCTCATCAATCGCTGAAGCAAATTTCGTAATAAAAGGGGGATTTAAATGGCAAGGATCTTTGCTTCCATAGATGTCGGTACTAGTAAAATTACTACTATAGTTGCCAACATTGGAGAAGAAGAGACTATCCAGATTCTAGGGTCAGCCACAGTTCCTGCACATGGAGTGCATAAAGGCCTTGTGGTTGATATTGATCTAGCCACAGAGGCAGTCCGTGATTCCGTAATGATGACGGAACGTACCAGCGGACTAAAAATCGAATCGGCGTATGTCGGTGTGACCGGCAGACACATTAATGCAATCAACAGCCGCGGCGTGGTTGCAACCACTCGTAACGACAAAAGAGTGACCGGGGATGATCTGGAACGGGTACTTGAATCTGCTCGCAGCATAACCCTACCCGGTGATAGAAGACTCCTCCACGTGCTACCACGTCACTACACTCTTGACGGAACAGTCAAGGTTCAGGAACCGGTAGGAATGCATGGCTTCCGGCTGGATGTGGAAACACACATCGTCACAGCCGCTGCGGCATCCACCCAAAACCTGATCAAAGCGGTTCGCGGAGCCGGAGTTGATGTTGAAGACCTCGTATTCTCTCCACTTGCTATTGGAGAGGCCGTGCTCAGCGAGCACGAAATGAACTCCGGTGTGATCGTAGCAGATATAGGAGCCGGCACTACTGACGTTGCTATCTTCAAAGACGGTTGTGTCTGGCATTCGGCTACGTTCCCGGTCGGTGGTTATCAAGCAACCAGGGACATTGCCATCGGACTCGGTATAAGTAACGATATGTCCGAGCAGATGAAGTTGAAATACGGCAGTGTCATGACCACCAATGGGGTAGAGCCGGAATACAGCGAGCTGGATGTAGGAAACCGTCACACCGTCTCCTATCGCGAGCTAAATGACATCATTCGTGCCAGACTTGAGGAAACCCTGCGGCTTATTATGCTGGAAATACCTCGTGACAAGCAAGAGTCGTTAGTTCCCGCTGGTCTCGTCCTGACTGGCGGCACATCGACCATCCCGGGTATGGAAATCATGGCACGAGAAGCTCTCGAGATGGATCATGTCCGGCTTGGATACCCTGGTGGAATAAGTGGCATTTCAGATGCCCTGCACGACCCCTCCGCCGCTACCAGCGTGGGACTCCTTTACTGGGGTGCCAACAATTGCGAGGGCGAAGACAAATGGAAGATGGACGAACTTAGGCCCGGAATAACCGGCATGGTTAAAACCGGCACTTCGTACGCGAGGAAACT
This sequence comes from Chloroflexota bacterium, assembly GCA_013203045.1. GTDB lineage: Bacteria > Chloroflexota > Dehalococcoidia > SZUA-161 > SpSt-899 > JABMQN01. The sequence continues at coordinate 20,395 of JABMQN010000069.1, read as the reverse complement.
CTGGGAGAAACGGAAACAGTGGTAGCGGACACAGTTATCGTGCAATTAACAAAAAAGGGAGGAAATCATGGGTAAAGCTGACTTTTCCGCCTATACAGCCAATATTAAGGTAATAGGTGCTGGCGGAGGTGGATGCAACGCCATCAACCGGATGATCCAGAAGGGTATCAAAGGCGTGGAATTCATCGCTGTGAACACCGACGTTCAGGACTTGGACGCCTCGCTGGCCTCTAAGCGTGTTCAAATAGGGCCTAAACTCACCAGAGGTCTTGGTGTTGGCGGTGATCCGCAAATCGGCCGGAAAGCAGCCGATGAAAGCCGCGAGCTGCTGGCTGCAGCTATCGCCGATACAGATATGTTGTTCATCACCTGCGGACTCGGCGGTGGCACGGGCACCGGGGCTTCCTCGGTAATCGCTGAGATCGGCAAAGAGGCTAAAGCTCTCACCATCGGAATAGTCACCAAGCCGTTCTCCTTTGAGGGATCGGTACGAACAGATAAAGCCGAGGGTGGAGTGATCGACCTCGTCGAATACGTTGATACCCTCATCACTATTCCTAATGATCGCTTACTCGGCATTTGCGATAACAGAGTAACAGTGGACGATGCCTTTGTGCTAGCAGATGAAGTGCTATACAACGGTGTTCAGTCCATCTCAGAGTTGATCACCGTCCCCGGGCTGATCAACTTGGACTTTGCTGATGTTAAAACGATCATGAGCAATGCCGGCCAATCCTGGATGGCAGTTGGCAGAGGTACTGGAGCAAATAGAAGTACGGATGCAGCAAAACAGGCCTTATCCAGCCCGCTGCTCGATGTCAACATCCAAGGTGCCACAGGCGTCCTACTCAACATTACCGGTGGAACCAACCTAGCCATTTCCGAGGTTCATGACGCAGCTCAGATTATCAAGAATGCCGTTGATCCCGATGCTAACATCATCTTTGGTGTGGCACAGGATGCCAGCATGAATGATGACGTGCGACTCACCCTGGTTGCCACTGGATTCTCCGGATCACCTGTGAAAGGGACAAACCAGGCCGAAATGATACAGATGCTCACCACGCTCAAGGAAGAAGAGGAACAGATGGATACACCTGCATTCCTGCGCTATCCGCTACACTCGCGAACCAGGCAAGCACTTCATTTCCCGTCGGAGGTGAGAGCCCAACAGAAAACACCGACACATTGAGTTGGGAAGTCATTAGAGAAATTCCAGATAGACTGAATATTTCTCAATAGGAGGAATACCACGAACTGGGTTGTTCAACTGGGCATCCCGAGATAAACAAAGGTTCAACGGATGCCCAGCACAACCCGGGTAACGGAATCGCCCCGGAATTGGGGAGCAGGGCGAGTCCTCCAGAAGGAGGTAAAGCTATGGATAATTTCAATCTAGTAAGATACCATGTTAAGTGCTCAATACGTGCCGCAATCGCGGAATCCAACGGCATGAAAGAAGAGGCTGAGCGATTGCGTGCACAGGGCAACCTGCGACTCGTCACCATGCTCGATGACGAATTGCGGGAACTCGCCAGAATCCTATCCTCCCATCCTTCAAGACCCGCTGGGGATGTCTACGACGAACTTTTGAGTGTCGTGGAGGAACAAAGGCGAACCGCTTTCAGGTGGATAGGGGCTCTGACTGCCAGACCTTTTGGGGCTATATCGAAGAATTAAAATTTAAGGCTATTCTCGCCGGGACAGCTTCTAACACTGGTGTCATGCCAAATGTCATTCTGAAAAAAGTGAAGAATCTCAATCATCGGAGATTCTTCGGTCATCCATACGGATTCTCTCAGAATGACAAGGCGTCAGTTCAGGGTTGACACTACACTGGCCTGGTTTCTGGGCTGTGATAGCCATAGGTTATTAGTGGCTGATGCGCCCTATTTGCCCAGCCAACCTCTGGATACAGCCTCATCCTCCATTACTTCCAACGCAGAGTATGGATCGATATCTCCTCTCTCCACCTCCGCCCATAACGCCATTAATTTATCATCGTCTTTCATTAGTCTTGAAAGCCGCTTTCTGAGTCTCTGTTCAACCGCCCGTATGAATTCTTCTTTCCTTTGTTGCTCACGTTTGTGCAATAGCTCTCCACTGGACTTAAGAAACTCCTCATGTTTCTCGACTTCCTCATACAATTCCGTGATGCCTACGTCATTGAGGGCTTGCGTAGCCAAGATGGGTGACTGCCAATCATCGGATCTAGGACTTAACATCATCATTGTTTGTAATTCTACTACGAGCTTGTCTGCCCCCGGCCGATCAGCTTTGTTCACTACGAAAATATCAGCAATCTCCATAAGCCCGGCTTTCATTGTCTGGATGGTATCTCCGGCTTCTGGGACTAGGGTTACTATTGTTGTATCCACAGTCTCCATGATATCAAGTTCGGTCTGTCCCACACCCACCGTCTCTACTATCACAATATCCTTACCAAAGGCATCAAGAAGTTTCATCACATTCCGAGTGGTCATAGGAAGTCCACCACGGCTACCTCGACTGGCCATACTACGAATGAATACCTGAGGATCGAGATAATGCTGCTGCATCCTAATGCGATCACCCAACACCGCCCCTCCGGTAAAAGGACTCGTAGGATCAACTGCAATGATTCCCACAGACAGGCCCTTGTTTCGGACCACTGTAGTGATTTTATCAGCCAGTGTGCTTTTACCTGCGCCAGGCGGGCCTGTAACCCCTATAGTATAAGCTTTCCCAAGATACGGATAGACGGCTTTCATGATTTCAGGAACCTCAGGTGATTCCCTTTCCACAAGTGTAATAAGTCTTGATAACGGCCGCTGCGCGCCACCAAGCATTTTCTCTACTAGTTCCATTCCAATTTACCTTTTACTTTGGATTACCTTCACTGGTCCCCATATTATCACACGTCGACATGCGGCGCAAAGGAACTTTGAAACCAAAACAGAACGCCTGATGCAAAACGAGGAACAATCACCCATCCATCTCACCGAAACACGAAGAATGAAACGGGTAGAGTCTCTTGCGGGGTTATAGGGCCGCAGGCCCCGAGGTGCATTAGGGCAGCCGAGGCCACCTTCGGCTACCGCCTATGGCGGCTACAAACTCAGGCCAGCCGTAACGAGGGGCAAAGATTGGATAGGATCAACAATACTGGAGTGAATTGGGGAATAACATCCCCCTGTGTCCCCCTTTGAAGGGGGATTAGTGAGGGGTTTCCCGCATTAAAATGAGCAATGACACACACAGGGGCTATTTTATAACAATTGAGTATCTAAAAAATGAGTGGTGGACTGGCCTCAGACAGCTTTGGTTAGTACTCCAGACCGCGTGGAGACCTAAATTCGTAGTTATGAGTTCACTTCGGGGAAATCCATATGCTCAATGAAATACTGATTGAAGTCCGCTCGGCAAGAGAGTTCGATATGCTCAACGGATTTGGCTATCTCATTTATCATATTCCAGTGGTTCTTGGATAGGAGAACCATAGAAGCTCCGGTACTGGCAGCATTTCCTAACGAACTGACTTTTCTGAGGCTTGTCCTGGGAATGAGCCCAACCCTCATAGCACTGACACGATCAATGTAATTTCCAAGAGCACCAGCAAGGTATATCCTATCAATGTCCTCGACCCCTACACCCATTTCATCCATCAGAGTTTGAACACCACCGGCAATAGCCGCTTTCGCCAACTGAACTTCACGGACATCTTTTTGCGTGAGGTAAATCGGTTTGTTATTGTAGCTTTCTTCTGCTGAAGCAATGAGAAAATCCTTGACCTCGGAATGATTTATAATCCTGGATCTCAACTTCCTCCCCATCCTTATTGACGGGTAATCAATCACACCCTCGTTATTGATAATGCCAATATGTAGTAAAATAGCCACCAAATCCACCAGTCCACTCCCACAGATTCCCTTAGGTTTGATGTTGCCAACATCACGGTAGTGAACGTCTCCTGCCTCGATATATGCAGCTTCTATCGCACCAGCCTTGGCGATCATACCATGCGAAATTCTCGCACCCTCCAAAGCGGGACCCGCTGCAGCAGAACACGTCAGCAGGCGTTTCCGGTTTCCCAGGAATATCTCTGCATTTGTTCCAAAATCCAACCCCAAGATGATTTCATCATCCTGTTCGGCAGCACCAGAAGCCAGAATCACACTTAGCAAATCACCACCAACATACCCGGACTTCACAGGCATGGTATAAAGCAAAGCCTCCGGGTTCAGTTTGAGGCCCATATCCTCCGCTTTTACAATCAATCCATCCGTCAATACCGGAGAAAAAGGTGCTTCAGCAATGCCGTGAGGTGGCAGATTCAGGAACATGTGCTGCATGGTTGTATTCCCAGCGGCCACGGCAATGAAGATATCTTCCGGATCGATTCCTCCTACCTCCAGTAAACGCTTTGTAATGCGATTGACATCATCAATCAGAAGATCATGCAGATACTGTAGACCATTAGGATGCTCCTTTGCGAACTGAAGTCGGCTAAGTACGTTTGTGCCATATTTACGCTGCCCATTGAGTCGAGAAACAACCGAGACCTCGCTCCCATCTTCGAGATTAATAAGCTTTCCTACCAAGGTGCTGGTACCCAGATCAAAGGCCAATCCATACCCTCGTCCCACTTTCTGCCAATCCCGCCAGCCTAACAGGCAACCATCATGGACTACTGCGGCTCCCTGATAGTTCGTTTCCTTCAACATCTGCGGCAAAGTACGCAGGCAATGTAACGATGCTTTTATGTTTTGATACTCCGGACTCACCGCCATTTTGATCCGATCCAGGTCAGAGATTCCATCATTGCTGTTAGGTTCTGAACATACGACTACATGTAACTGATCAACAAGGGGGTCCAGTTGGGAAATCGGAGGAAATATTGTATGACCACTCTTGAGTATCTGGTGATACTCTTGATCCGGATGGGTTTCTCCAACGTATACCACCATGTCCTCGTATATCTGCGTACGGCAGGCAAGGCGAATACCTTGATTTATTTCATCTTCGTCAAGGTACTTAGCTTCAGCTTCTGATGGCGTATCGATCGAAGAAAGTACCCTGATTTTGCACTTTCCACATATGCCTAATCTGCCGCAATCCCCATCAAGCTCCAGATCCGTCTTCTCCAAGGCCGCGTGAACAGTCACGCCCTTACGGACGCTCAACCAGAGATCATCCGGCAGGACATTCAGCCAAGCATTCCTTTTCTTGCGCTTCCTGGGCGGAGAAAGATCCAGGTCCAAGTTCCTCACGCGGGTTTTTTGCGACTTGGCAGATATTTTTTGTACCATCGTTCTATTCGCTCGCATACCTATGTCATTCTATGTATTACATTTAGCTTAGTCGGCGTTCCTTATTTTGGACAAGAATGCTGACATACAAATTGCGGTAGAAACAACACGCAAAAATATGTGGGGGGAAATCGAAGAAACCTTGCATCAATATTGATTATTGAGGCTCGAAACTCTCTCATAATAAAAAGAGCCTGTTCGTTGTTCAACGAACAGGCTCTCGATTAACCTGGGTAGAATATCCCCCTAGTGTTCTATCTCCTGATCGCCTACTTCCAATTTTACTGAGATAGCTATCTTATATAAGACAGTCAGCACCATGCACCCGAGCCCCCAGACCCCAAAAGTAATGATTGCTTCCTTCAATGTGGGGAAGTATTGATTGAACTCGTGGAGCGGATTGGGGATGAATCCCGGAATAACCAGCAACAGCCCTTTGTCAATCCAAATGGATACAAACAACAGCACGCAGGCGATTACCAGAGTATCATCCCGATACCTTGTCTTAGGGTTAACCAGCAATACTATTGCGATCACCGTAGCGATCATCACACCCCACATATAGGGCTGCAAACCGGTTCCCCCCTCACCAAACATGAGATATTTCAACGTCGCAGTGTGCTCAGGAGCACCCGAATAGAACGCGGTGAAGAATTCACACAAAAGGAAAAAGAAGCCGGCAATCGCTGCATACGTCACAATGGTTGATAACTTCTTAATGGCAACCTTCCCTGGGTCAAAGTCTGTGTATTTGCGCAGAATCAAGCAGATGATTATGAGTAGCGCAGGACCAGCCGCAAACGCCGTGGCTAAAAAGCGTGGCGCCATAATAGCTGTAAGCCAGAACGGCTTCGAAGCAAGACCCGCATAAATAAATGCGGTCACTGTGTGAATGCTCGCAGCCCAGGGAATTGAAATGTAAATCAGAGGTTTAACAAAACGCCGTGGTTTTTCACCTTTGTGCTCCGCATCCAGTATTGACCACCCTACGATTATGTTGATCAGCATATATCCGGACAGCACAACAATATCAAAGAACAGAATCGAATTAAGGGTAGGATGCAAGAACAGGTTCACCAGCCTATCAGGTCTTCCCAGATCGATAGTCACAAAAGTGATACACATGGCACAAGCCACCACCGCCAGGAACTCACCCAGGATAGTGATCTTGCCAAATTCTTTCTGATCATGTAGATAGAATGGTAATACAAGCATCACACCGGAAGCCGCTACACCAACAAAGAAGGTGAAATTCGCCAGGTAGAATCCCCACGATACATCCCGGCTCATACCAGTGATTTGTAATCCATTGAAGAGCTGGTCAATGTAGAAGGCAGCACCTACGCCAAAAAGCGTGGCACAAAAACCCAACCACAGCCAGTATTTTTTACTCCCTGTTAATGCTTTCTCTATCATGCCTACTTCCTTACACTAGATAATAGACCTTCGGTTGTGTTCCAGCGATTTCTTTACGCCTGAGAGGGATGAGTTTTTCATCTTTCTGGATTTTTTCAAACTGCTCGATAAACTCGGGGTCCTTAAGGTCTCCAAAGATGAGTGCCGATTCTCCTAAGCTTCCTTTTTTGTTTGCGCAAGCTTCTACACAGTAGGGAAGTTCGGGGGATCCGAACTGCCCGTGAATATCCCGTTCGGAGCAGAAGTTGCATTTCTCCACCACACCCTTGGTGCGTTTCGGGAAATTGGGGTTGGGAACCGGATTCTGAAGACCTTTTTGGGGATCCTTAAAATTGAAGCTCCTGGCGCCATAGGGACAGGCAGCCACACAAAACCGGCAGCCGATACACCGGTGATAGTCCATCAAAACCAATCCGTCTTTGCGCCTGAATGTGGCCTGCGTGGGACACACGCGAACGCACGCAGGATTGGCACAGTGGTTACACATGACCAGGAAGGGCATATGTTCCATTCGCTCTTTGAGTAGTTCGTTCTCCATGTACTCCGTGAAGGCATGCTGGAACTCAGTTTCCCAAATCCACTTGATCTCATGGTCTTTATTATCATGTTTCGGAACATTGTGCATTTTGTTGCATGCATCGATACAATCATGGCATCCTTCTTCACATCGGCTGGGAATAAAAAGCATGCCCATGTTTTTGGCATTCAGGCTTTCGTCTTCCATCCCAATTAGCGGACTGCATCCTGTCAGAAGCGCACCGGAAGATGCAGTTACCACAGCTCCCGCGGAGGCGAGCCCGGCCAATTTTAGAAACTCACGTCTTGAAACTTCCATCTGCTACTCCCCTACTATGTTGTGGCATTCCCAGCATCCCGGTTCTACATTCACATAAGTATGACACTGATCACAAAAATCGCTCTTGTTCGTATGACACTGTTCAAGGCAGGTGTCCGTCAAGCTTTTATCATAAGTGACACCGTACTCTTCCGATACATACTCTCTATCAGCACCACGCACCACGTCATCTCTCCAGGTGTTGAGCAGGTCCATATGTTTAGCTCTCATATAGTCGACAGATTCCACACACTGCTTACCTTCAGCCTTGAGTGACTCCAGCGCTGGATCCAGATTTGGCACTTCTTCGGCATCGCCCGTCACCTGGCTATACCAGAACGGAACGCTGAATATTGCCAGAAAAATGATAATCCCAGCTACGATTTTGCCCGTATCGTACATCATTCATCCCCCTCTTCGGAGCCCTCAACACTCGGGAGAGGATCACCTCTCACATCCACTGTTCTGGGCTTTTGTTCATCTTTCATTATCAGGGCATTACCAACCAGCTCATGAATACCGCCAACCGCTACATCACCCGCCCAGTAATCACACACAGCCGGAAGTGTTGCCTTATCAATAGCACACATGCAAGTGAGAATGTTCACCCCATATCTATCCTTAACATACTTAACCGCATTACCTCTGGGCAGCCCGCCTCTCAACCTCATTTCCAGGTTTTCATCAGTGCCAAGTCCAGAGCCACTTCCACAACAGAAAGTCTTCTCCCTTATAGTGTTCTCCGGCATTTCATAGAAATTGTTTGCCACATTATTGATAATGTACCGTGGCTCTTCTAATAATCCCATAGCCCTGGCAGGGTTACATGAATCATGGTACGTGATCTTCCATTGATCATTCCGGCTGGGATCCAGCTTCAATTTGTTATTTTTGATAAGATCAGCAGTGAATTCAGCGATATGAGTCATCTTTGTGGCCTTAGCGTTTTCGAACACTGTACCGGTTATCGGTGACTTGGGAACTTCAAGGAAATCAGCCGGACCATTGATGGTATCCATGTATTGATGAATGACCCGCCACATATGTCCACATTCGCCACCGAGGATCCACTTAACTCCTAAGCGTTCGGCCTCAGCATAAATTTTATTATTCAACCGTTTCATCATTTCCGCTGAGTGGAACAGTCCAAAATTGCCACCCTCAGAAGCATATGTACTCAGGGTATAATCGAGCCCCAACTCATGGAAAAGCATCAGATAACCCAAAAAGGTGTACCAGTGAGGCTCGGCGAAATAGTCCGCGGAGGGCACCACAAAGAGGATCTCCGCCCCTTTCCTATTCATGGGCGCATCTACCTTGATACCAGTGACATCCTCGACGTCCTCCACTGCAAACTCTATGGTATCGGCAAAAGCATGAGGCTGAATACCCAGGTGGTTCCCTGTCCGGAAGCAATTGGATAACGGCTCAACAATCCAGTTAATATTCAGACCAACCAGATTGAGCAGTTCTCTACCCATCATGGTTATTTCACAAGTATCAATGCCATAGGGACAAAACACGGAACAACGCCGGCATTCGGTGCACTGATAATAATAGTAGAACCACTCTTTGAGGACATCCTCTGTCAGTTCCCGTCCCCCGGCAGCTCCGCCAAGCAATTTGCCTCCAACGGTGAAATATCGCCTGTAAACTGACCGCATAAGCTCAGTTCGAGCCACTGGCATGTTCTTGGGATCACCTGATCCGAGGTAAAAATGACATTTGTCAGCACAAGCCCCGCACCTCACACAGATATCCAAATATACACGCAGAGAGCGGTACCTGTTAAGGCGTTCCTCCATCCCTTTTAAAATAATCTCTTTCCAATTCTCCGGGAGTTTCCAATCCAGATCAGGAGGACTCCATTCCCTCGGATATGGAAGCTCCAAATGCTCCATCTTTTTGGGATTGGCAGGATAATTCCATGTGCCTGGCCTGAATTCCAAATTTGGCTTGTACAAATCCTGCTGTGCAGGTACGTAATCTATGGTTTTTAGCAGTTCTTCTCGGCTAGTAACTTCATCTGACACTTTGTTCTACTCCTTTTCCAGGGGCAGCCCTGCCTGTTCCATCTTATCGTGGAACTCTTCTTCATACTCATGATAAGGATGTACTTTGACAGGATAGTCCCAAGGATTAACATGCCTCTTGACCCGATTAGTATTCGCCATATTTCTGGTAGGGCTGAAAAAGATACCTGCGGCATGCATCAACTTACTGAATGGGAAATAAGCAAGCAATGTGCATACCATTGCCAGGTGTAAATAGAAAAGCCAACTGATGGACTGCTCCGGCACTTCTGGCGAGAATCTAAGAACACTCATCGCCAGTTCTTTCACTGCCTCAACATCGGTGTGGAAGAATATTCTCAGACAAACTCCGGTTACTGCCACGCCACCAATTAACAACAATGCAAAATAGTCAGCCAGCAATGAAATGTACCGCATTTGCGAGAAAACGACCCTTCTGAAGAAGAGATATGTTACGGCTAGCAGAATAATGATATCAGTCAGGTACAAAGTGGGTATCACTATTTCGAACATACCGTCTATGTTCTCGACTACATCCAATATCCATGGTACGGGTTCGAAAAACAACCGGCAGTGCCTGATCAAGATGACCAGCAGAGACCAATGGAAGAGTAAACCGAACAACCAGAGGAATTTGCTGCCACTATAGATCAATTTCTGTTTGTCTGCTTTGATTTCAGCCCTCGTATTGCGCCACAAAGAACGGAAGATGAGAACTTCTAGGAGCATTCTGCCAACCATAGCGAGATTATTGGAAGGATTATCGAGCTTCTCATGAGGTTTCCGCTTAATCCACGGGAGAGTCTCCGCCTGAGCACAGGTAGTGGGGATTCTAAACGGCACCGCCGATCTACCCCACTTAACTACTTTATAAAGTATCCCAAGAATGAATATCGCAATTGCCGCATACGGTAGTATCACTCCAAACAAGGTGCTCATTCCGTTACCTCACTTCTATCATATCCGCCGGCTACTTCTACTGTTTGATCCCCATACTTGCGAGCGAACCTCTCCAGTAGCCTGTTTGCATTGTCTCGGTCTCTTTTAATCTCATTTATCCTGATTTGATTTATTCTTTCTCGGCAGCCGGTGTAAACATTAAACGCCTGGCAAGCCAGGTTATCGATTCTGCCTTCCAACTTCGCCAACTCGGCAGCAAACTCTTTGTTCTTTGCCTGACTCTTTAGTTCATTTCGAATAACATCCTTCAAAAGGAAAACAAAATTTACGGATTCACCGGGTGTACGATCCTGCACAGCTCTGCTTCTAATTATTTCTTCAAGGGAAATGATCGCTCTCTCAGAATCGATTTGATCGTGCAGGAATTCGTCATAGAGGATTTCAATTTCAGAAGACAAAATATATCCCACCGGATTGGTAAACTGGTCTTTGTCAACAAAAAACTCTGATCCGGCGGGATATGAATCTGCTATTAATTCAAGCCATTTACCAACAATGGCCTTTTTCTTCTGCGCTAGTATGGTTTCTAACATAACAATTCGCTGAATTCCCTGCCACGCAACATACAACACTAACGCCCCTGAGGGGCGCCTTCTCGATGCTTCTTTGCTAATCCTATCACTGCCAAGTCTCGGCAAGCATCGGCAGGCAGACTTATCGTGGAACTAAACAAAAGACCTAAGAAATGTCTACGCACACTAGGCAATTATGCCTAGTGCTATCTCTCTTTTTTATATGATACCCAGCCTTTCTCGTCGACTAACCTCAACCGATTCTTTCTTGCTACGAGCGGAAAATACACCAGCCCCTCTACAACACTGATATTCCCGGCTGAACCTTGGAACCGTTGCTCCCAAGGCTTCGCCAGATCAACTATAACTAATACTAATGTAGACTATAGTCAAAAATGTTGCAAAAAGCCTGCCCTTGATCGGGGCAGGCATTGCTGATCGTAAACTTGCTTTTGCTTACCTTGTCTTACGTATAATTAATATCAACTCGCTAACGAGTCCCCCATCAAATACAATTTATAGCTAAATGAAGAACAGATTTACCATCATTTGATCAAGCCAGTATTCTGATTACAGCATCCTGCATTTCCTTGAAAACATCGGAATCGTATTTCTCGATCTCACCTTTATCGCACAAACTGGCAAGTTCGGGGTCCAGCGGAATTTTGCCAAGGATGGGAGATCCTATGTGCTTAGCCATTTCCCCTGCCTTGCTCGGTCCAAATATCTCAATCCTTTTGTCGGAATCCGGAATCTTAAAATAGCTCATGTTTTCCACGACTCCCAGGATAGGAATATTCATCTGCTGGGCCATTTTAACCGCCTTACGTACCACCATCGCAGTAAGATCCTGTGGTGTAAAAGCAATGATCACTCCGGCAACCGGCAATGACTGCATCACTGTAAGAGGAACATCAGCGGTTCCAGGCGGCATATCAACAATGAGGTAGTCCAGCTTTCCCCAGAGCACATCCTCCCAGAATTGTTGAATTGACTTTGAGATTATTGGACCGCGCCAAATCACGCAATCGTCCTCGTTGGGCAACAGGTAATTGATGGAAATAGTCTCGATCCCGGATTTAGTAGGTAATGGCATCAAACCACTCTCACTACCTGCCGGACGGCCACTTATACCAAACATCTTGGGAATACTTGGGCCGGTGACATCGGCATCAAGAATTCCCACTGATTTCCCCTGACGTGCCAGGGCCACAGCCACCAAACCGCTCACCAGTGATTTACCTACTCCGCCTTTACCACTCATTACGGCAATGACCTTACCAATCTGGTTAACATCTACGGGCTTCGATTCCTCGAAATCCACCCCGACCATACCAATACCATCCAGTCCCCGAAGCTTATCCTGTATCTCATTTCTAAGCTGATCCCGAACATCATCCGATAGCGCCGCGTTCGATAGCGATATCTTCATGTTAGAGTCCTTTATCTCCACACCTCGTAACAGATTCATATCCATTACGCTTCGCGTCACCACAGGCACCATTACCTGTTCCAGCATTTGTTCTACTTGTTCTTTGGTAGCCATTGTTCCTCCTAACTATTTAAAAATCAATTTACTCCGGTGAAACATTAAATCCGCATATTCTATCTATCCTCTCATCGACACCCGAATATCACTGAATATTTCCACCACCTTTCAGAATAGCATCACCAACACCCACTTTCAACGGCACAGCTACCACCGGACACTTTGCCCTGAGGAAAAAGAATATGTTGGCCGCCTCATCGCTCAAGGATTCGTAATTGCCCTGTCCTTTGGCAATGATCATATCTACGGAATGGTAAAGCTGTCGTACCTGTGACGAGCATTGCGAAAGAATGGTGGCCGGCGCGTCCGAACCATTGGTGATGACTGTAGTTAACGCATTCAATCCAACCGATTCAGCATCTTCCATCGTAGCATCGTTGATGATGGGTTTCTCCCGAACAACGACTGTGACATTCAGCTTTCGATCTCGACAAAGTTCTGCAATAAACAGTTTATCGAAAACGATCTCCCCCGCATTATCCGCTAAATACAGGACGTTCGAAGCGGATTCGATGGCGCGGCGGAATTCCGGATAATCGTCATAAGCCAGTGGTGAATCCAGAGTCGATTCGATGACGGAATCAAGGTCATACTGTTCTACCTGCGGGCCCAAATCGATGGAATTACCGGCAATAGCCAGTTTGCAGGCTGTCAGCAGTGGATCATCAGAGTCTGCCACGATTCTCTTCAATTTCGGATAAAGGGATAGAGCTTTTTCATTGGATTGCTTTTTTGCCTCGCGATACGGATCATCGTTCTCCGTGATCCGATAAACAGCGCGGTACACCTCTTGGGCAATCTCCGGTGGAGTGATCTCAAGGGGAAATCCCGGAATCATTTCGGCAACCGCATCCATTACTTCGCGCTGAATACGTTCATCATCAGTCGCTGCCCTTGTCGCGCCGAGCGCCTGGCGGAAAAAGCACGGCAGGCAATCAAGGTAGGTTTTCAATTATTGGCTCCATTTTTAATTCGTTGAACCAGATTTCTGATGGCCGTATCAATCGGGTTGTAATCCTCAACCACCTCAATTTCCGCTTTTTGCAATTTCTCTATAGCATGCAGGCCGGCCTTCCGGGTGATGACATAATGGCAATCGGAAAGCAAATCAGCCGCTTTTAAAATATCAACCCTTTCGTTTGTCAACGTTGCATCACGGGCCTCAAGAAGCCGGAAGCTGCCACCTTTGACCTCATAAACGAGAAAACGCGGGGTGATCCCGAAATGCAGATCGACCCAGCCATCCTTTGTGGAAGTCGTAACCGCCACTTTGAATCCCGTGCCGACTTCAGCCTCTTGAAGTTTTTTCGGTTCGAACATTTCCTGGCTGAGGTCCTTTCCCAGTAACCCGATCGCATCCGCGCGGCACTGTCGACAGTGCCGCATTTGCCGAACGAACTGATTGCAGGTATCCTGAGCCGCTTTGCGCTCTCCTGCTGTGGGCGGATTCAGGTGGGCGAATTTGTACTGGGGAATGAGCGGCATGATATTTTGCATGAAGGCGCCCAGTTCTCTGGCTTTTTTGGCTATTTCTGTCAGGTGATGATCGTTTACGGTGGGAATCATCACCGTGTTCACCTTGACCAGCATACCTTTTTCCACCGCCAGTTTGATGCCTTCCAATTGTTTTGATAGCAGCAACTCAGCACCCTGCACATCCCGATAGTAATTTCCCTCGTAGTAGACCCACGAATATATCTGCTTGCCAATCTCCGGGTCCACCGCGTTCATGGTGACGGTTACCGTCTGAACTCCGAGTTCATCCAGATTTTCTACTGTTTCAGGCAATAACAACCCATTGGAGCTAATGCAAAGGTGAAGTCCGGGGAACTTATCGCGTATTAACCGGAACGTCTCAAAGGTCGCTTCATTGTATAAGGGTTCACCCGGCCCGGCGATGCCAACGGTCTGGATGTGCTCGAACGTGGCCATCACCCTCTCGACTCTATCCAGCGCCTCGGCGGGAGTGAGCACCCGGCTGGTAACCCCCGGCCTGCTCTCATTCACACAATCAAACTCCCTTAAACAGAAATTGCACTGTATGTTGCACTCCAGAGCCACCGCCATGTGAATACGTCCAAAGAGGTGCGAAGCCTCCCGGTTAAAACAAGGGTGTTTAGCTATTATTCTCGAAGTTTCACTATCGAACTCTTCTACTGGAATTTGTTCTCGACATTCGCCATCACAATCTATCGATCCTAATTCATTAGGCATTTTTGTTCCTCTCAATCTGATACCAGACACCCCGATCCGATTCCAATCACTTTCTGAGAGCCTCAATCTTCCTCAGTATTTCTTCAGTGCGTAGTTTCATATCCGAAACGGTTTGCGTAAGTTCTTCTTTTGATACCGGTACATAGTTTACTATAGCACCCTGGGCGCAGGCATCCACACAAATGCCGCATCCATTGCATCTCGACTGATCTATTTCGGCCTGCCCGAACTCAAGCGAGATAGCTCCCCGAAAACAGGTCATGGCACATCTGCCGCAGGCCAGACACAGGTCTTTCCTGATTTTGAACATCGCTCGTTTAACCAATGGTGATTTCCTTACCAACGCCGATTCCAATGTAGTCATCGCCGTAAGCCTCGCGGAAGAAATCGATCGCTTCGTCGCCAGAGCAGTGGCACGGCGCCGCTTTTTGCACTCCCATCTTTCTGAAGCTGCTCACCACCTCAGGTTTCGGAAAATGAAATCCGCCCAGCGCCAGATAGATACTATCTGCGGTAATTTTTTTTGCCGCCTGCACGATCTCGACGATGCCGGGATGGGCACAGCCCGTTATCACCACCGTTCCCCTGGAGGTCTTAAAGGCCAGCGCCTGCTCCTCGATGATGCCACTCATTTCACCGGTGGTGAACATCCCACTTAAAAGTTCTTCGGCTCGATGTATCTCCTTTGCCACAGCCCCGGAATGCATCACGCTTTCTTTATAGCTTTGGGGGAACGACTGTGGCAGATAAACCGTGACATTGCTATTCAACTCCAGAAATGAGCCGAGTCCATTGGCATGGTCCCAGTGGGCATGCGAGAGCGCAACCACTTCGATATCCTCAGGATTGATGTTCAGCTTTTTCATATTATCAAGTAAAATAGCTCCGTCGGCTCCGGTATCGAACAGGATGGTTTTTCCAGCAAAACGCACTACGCAGGCGAATCCCCAACTTGGCACCAGATCAGATTTCAATGTTTTGTTATCGAACACAATTACAATCGAGAGTTCCGTCATACCTTGCTTCTTGCGATATTTCTAAACAGGCCAAAATACAAGCTTATGAGGAATCAAGTATTTTTCAGTAGCGTAAACGGTTCCTTCCTGCTGTTCAGAGCCTCTTTTAAAAACAACTTGCCCGTTATATATTTCATGGGAGATGAGAACTCTACCGATCTTGCTCCCTGAGGGCAAACTTTCACGCAACTCATACAACCTAAACAGAGTTTCTCAGCAGCTTTGTTTTTGTATAATTTCGTTTCCGAATCTATTATACCCATCGGGCACGACTGCACACAAAGTCCGCAATCAATGCATTTCTCTAAATGAACAGTCGGCTTTGGCGGTTTTTCAGGCGTTATTCGCAAAAGAGCATCTAGCTTACCGGGAACGTCTTCGCCCTTTATTCCCTTCAGCTTATCTCTGGCTTCGTAAATTTGTGCCCCGAATTCGGTTGCAAGGGACACGTCATGTTCGTCCGGGCGGCCCAAAGCTATCGGGAATACCGATGACAAAGCATGCTCACCTATAAATGTTCCTGCTCCTACGATTTTGAAATTACATTGGTTAAGCAGTATGACTAACTGATTAAGCGCGATACCGGGCCCCCGGTTACCATAAACTACAACAGCTATCGCCGATTTCCCTTTCCCATCAATTTGTTGAAAATGTTCTATCAGGAATCCTGGTATCCTTCCGAAATAGACCGGCAAACCTATCAGGAAGAAATCCGTACTATCAACAAAATGCTCGAAGTTGCTGAAGAAATTATTTCGTTCTTCTACGTTCGATAAATTCACCTTTATTGGATTGTTCTGGTTCAATCCACAGGATATATTCTCGATTACCGCTTTGGTTGCGCCGGTAGGAGAAAAATATATCGCTTTTACGTCAGGTTGGTCCAAAAGAATTCCCTCCTCCAGTTCATTAATTTCTTGATTCATCGGGGTCGAAAGATGACCTCGCAGCAATCCGCGCCAGTGGCACATGACTGAATAATCTCCATATCGACGTCAATTCCGCAGGTCGATTTAAACTGTCCCTGGTTTACGCTCATAACAGCTTCGCAAATCGGACGACCGGCATCGCCCAATCCCACGGCGCAGGGCTGGCCTGATTTTGTCCTGAAATGATAAGCGGTATTCGAGAGTGCGAGGAGCACACCATCGAGATCATCGAGTTTGAACGAAAGGGCGCTAATAGCTTCGGCGGCGGATTTGAAATCAGTGATATCCCGCTTTGTTTTCAAACGTTCCCCAAGCTCCAACCCCATACCATACCATGCATCCCGAATCGAGGGAATCGCCTGCTCTCCAAACGTTTCGTAGCAACGCAACGACATTCGGGAAAGCGCTTGATAAGTAATCACGAAAGGGCTTTTTTGAGTTTTATCCGACATTTAGTCTCCTTTTTGTTCGCCTTCACTCCAGCGCTTGGAGCACCAGGGTGGTAAAGTAAGTCACCGTTTTATCGAGCCCCTTTTTCTTCGAGGCATAATTCAGGTTGAAGGTGCAGAACGGGCAGGCGCTCACCACCGAATCGGTCGGCACCCCACCCAGCATATCGGCCGCAATCTCCATCGAGAGGTCTCGATACACAGAGCGAATACCGCCGCCAGCCCCGCAACACCCGGCGTTGGCCCGATTGTCTTCAACCTCCTTCAACACCACACCACACCAGTCAAGAATTTGCCGGGGTTGTTCCATGATCCCTTCGCCTCGTCCCAATCGACAGGAATCCTGATAAGTGACCGTTTTTTCAACTTTTTTCAGAATCTGCGGGTTTTGGCCGAGCAGGTCATAAATGACTTCCACGACATGCCGAACGGAAAATTCCGTCTTGCCCAGCAGGTCGGGATAGAAATACTTGAAGCATTTGAGGCACCCGTTACAGGGAACTACTATCTCCCGAATTCCCCGCGCCCTGAACCGCTCCACATTCTTTTGGAAAAATTCGCCCGCCAGATCGATTCTGCCAGATTCGTAAAGATAGGTTCCACTACAACCCTCATCTTCCAGTATCATAAAATCCAGCCCCAGCTTCTTAAGTACCGAATAGGAAGAGCTGGCAGAATCCTTGACCAGATACGAAGGCAGGCATCCCACATATAAAAGGGTGTCGGATTCGTGCCTGGGGAATTCTTCGGGAAGCCATTCCAGCCTCGTAGCAGGGTCACCGTTTACCGAATTGCCTTTCTTCAGTATGCCATTTATCACTTTTTGGTGTGATTCCAACGGACCCAGATTCCGTTCAGCGAGCACCTGCCGGGATCGATGAATGATCCGGGTAACCGGGATGCTCATCGGGCAGACCGTTTCACACTGCATGCATTTGGGGCAGTTGTAGATGCTCTCGATCAGGCGGTCATCGATCGCCTCCCCTTCAAAGAGGCGGGCTGCCGTATTGAGTCGCTGCATCGGAGAAAACAGCACATCTCCGGTGATTTTGTACGTAGGGCAAATGTCCAGGCATTCCTGGCATTGTGTGCAGGTGTTTATCGCTTCGATTGCTTCTTGCGTTGTAAAACCCATAACCAGTCCTCAAAGTGAATCGGCCCATCGGGCTACATCCTGTGGCGCGAATGGCCCGCCGTGTGACGGGTAAATCACGGTTGGATTCTGTTCCAATACATAGTTGACGCTATTCTTGATGGAATCCCTTCCGATCTCGAAGGGTGGCAAATTGGGACGGCGGGGCCGAATCTTACCAAAGAAACCGCCCATAATCAGGTCCCCCACAAAGGCTTCTCCTGAGGTGAGCATTACGGAAATGGAACCGCTGGTATGGCCAGGCGTGAGAAGGATTCTGCCGTCGATCCCGTATTCCTGAAGGCTCATTTCCTCATCGATTAGAATGTCCGGTTCAACTGGATCTGTTTTGACTGATCGCATAAGTAGCGGCATGAGGTGGGCTATCAATCCTACCGGCCGATCCATTTTGGACATTCCGGTCCGAAGCGCTTGAGCATCTTCGGTGTGAACGGCCACCAGCGCCCCGGTTTCCCGCTTCAACGCGGCCGCAGAACCGATGTGATCGAAATGACCATGGGTGATAACGATCAACTGGAGCGAAATGTTTTTCTCACGGCATTTGTCGAGGATCGCCTTTTCACATCCCGGCAATCCGGTATCGATGAGAATTGCCCCTTCATCTCCTTCAATAATGTAGGTGTTAGCAAATCCCTTAACAGTGACCTTCGTTACGTTCATCATCCGCGCCTGTCAAAGCTGTGGTCTTCGCCGCAGCGTTTGGGCCATATCGACCGGCTCGACCATCGGTTTGGTTGATTCGTACACCATCACCGCTTTATCCCCAAACCGAGCAAACTCATCTTTAATAGAACGCATCTCCGCTTCCCTGAGGGGCTTCACCGCACAGGGCCGCAGCGGTGTATTGAGTTGCACCTCATCCGGCATTATCTCCTCCGCCAGCGCTGCCATCTGAGAAGCGCTGCCTCTGTTTGCGTCGATGAACATTATCTGGAGCGCCAGTATGCCCGAATACTCCCGGCGAAATCGCCTGATACCTTCCACCGTTTGTTTGAATGATATGCCTGTCACAGGCCGGTTGATCGACCGGAACAGCCCTTCTTCCGGCACATCGAGCTTGGCAACTACCACATCCGCATGGGCCAGATCACGGCGCACGTCTTCCAGGAACATCAGCGAGGAATTGGTTAGCACAGCCACCGGGAAACCGAGTTTTGATTTTGCCAGATCAATCGCTTGCCCGAGGTTCGATGCCAGTGTCGGCTCGGCCACCCCGGAAAAGGTGACATAATCGATGGGGATTTCCTTTGTGGATTCAAACTCATCTGCGAGCAACTCGAGCGAAACGAATGTGTCTCTTTGGTTCACTCGATGAATCGTTTTCCCAAGCTGGCAATAGACACAATCGAAGGAACAGGTCTTCTCTTTGGTAGAGACAACGTCAATTCCCAGCGATCTGCCCAGCCGCCATGAAGGAACCGGGCCGTAGATTATGGAATTCATTTCACGCTTTTTTAAATCGGTAAAAATACCTGATTAATCCCATTTCTGAATAGTGTAATCTTTGGGGAGATGGGCTGTGCCTTTTACGCAAGGAACCCCGGTTTCCTGGTGTACTCGCTCGATGATTTTGTCGATGTTCTCGCAAAATCCGCCGTTCCCCATGTCCCAGCCCCCACCCCCTTTAGTTGCGAAGGTGCATGTGCAAAAATGGATGGCATCGACGCCTTTGCTTTTAAGGACATTGCCCTGTTCCACAGTACAATCACCCGGGCAGTGGCAGGTGAACACTCCTGCCGGAATGCAATCTTCCCGATATATCTGAAATCCCTCTTTTTTACTTGTCATTGCCGCAAAGCAGGATGTCTGCGGGCATTTAGCCGCATTCTTCTCGCATCGTATCATCGCTACTTTCGGCACTTTAGTCCCCCTTTAGAATTACTACGACTGATCGGTCATCGATTGCCATCGACGGCAGCGTCCACCCCTGCCTCTTCCTTGACCGCAACCTCCACCACGGCGGAACATGATGCCCATTTGCGCAGAGCCGGTCAGGTCATACATCTGTCGCTTGCGCCCGTCGCTCAGCACTCCATAGGCT
>JABMQN010000068.1 GCA_013203045.1 Chloroflexota bacterium | reverse complement strand
TTATTGGGGTGCGTAGCTCATGAGTAGCCGTAGAAATAAACTTGGTCTTCAACCGACCCATCTCCTGTTCCTGCTCAACCTGAACCTGCTCAACAAGAACACGCCGCTCAAGCTCAACCTTATCCTCGGATAAACGAATTCTGGCTAAAGCAGATGCAACGTTCTGGGCAAGAACCTCAAGCAATCGTGCATCATCCTCATTGAAAGCATCAAGCTCCAAACTCTCAACATTCAACACCCCATAAACAGAATCCTCCAACATTATTGGAACATCTATCTCAGAAAGAGAATCAACAGGACCTCGAACAAAATCAGGGTCAACACGAACATCACCCACATTAATTGTTCTAACCTCATTTACAGCCCTAACAGTGAGACCCTTCCCTGATAGAGGCGTACGCCTTCCAAGCAAGGTTCTACCATTAGCAGCCACCCCAACAAGCTCATCTTTTTCAAGTATATGGAATGAGGAGAACGGCAATCCTAATGTTTCCTTAACAATACGGAGAGTTGTTTCCGCTATCCCTTCAACAGACCCAACGCGGTCAAGATCGAGGCTAAAACTGTGCAAGGCACCTAACCTCTCACTGTATTTTATCGTAGAATACGCAGAGGCTACGTGTGAGGCAAGAGTTTCAACAAGCCGCTGATCTTCTTCACTGAAAGCATTCAGCACCTTGCTCTCAATGTTAATCAATCCCACTGCTTTTCCTGACACAAGTATAGGTACAGCTAGCTCTGAGACCGTTTTCAGGTCCGCGAACCCTTTAACATATAATGAGTTTTCACGGACATCCACGATGTTCTGTGTCTTACCTGTGTTAACCGCCTCGATAGAAATACCGGGTCCATCGAGAGAAAGAATGAATGGGTCTAAAACATCTCTACCCCATATGTATCGTTGGACCAAATTATCATCCTCTACTAACCCTAATCCGCCAAGATAGAACCCGATAACCTCATTCAACGAGTCCCGAGTAATATCTGCCACTTCATCCATGGTATCTACAGAGCCCATAGAAGCAGCATGACTGTGAAGCGCCTCCAATCTTCGCTGATACTTTACAGTATCTGATACATCTCTACTTGTAATCCCAAGATTATCCCCTGTTTTAAACGCCTTAATATCCAGAAGCCTTCCCGATTTTGCATAAGACTCAACTGCATGGAACTCAACAGGTTCACCGGTCTCCAATACTTTCAGATAAGCCTCAATTCGACCATCATCATTCCTATTTGGGAACACATCAAGCATACTTTTACCTATTACATCTTCTCGTTTGAGACCAGTTCGTTGAACCCAAATATCGTTTACTTCAAGGTAACAAAGGTTTTCATCATGTAAAATGAATACATCAGAAGCAGACTGCATAAACCCACGGAACAAATCCTCACTCCGACGAAGAGCCTCCTCTGCCTGAGTTCTACTCTCTTCAACTTCTAACCCGTACAAAGCGTATGAGATATCAGTGACAACTTCCTCAAACAACTTCATCTCCTCCCGTCGCACCATACCCATCGGCACAGACGCCATCATCAAACCATACAAACGGCCCTCATGCATCAACGAAGCATGAAGAATTGTGGATCCAATATCATCTGCCCGTAATGGACACTCAACACTAGTATTGGTAACATCATCAATCACATGCACGCCAGGCTGTCCAAGAAAGGATAAACTAGGAAGATCCAACTTCCCAACCCTGTTTTTGAACTCGTTGAACCTAACTGGATCAAAACCAGCGCCAAACACAGACTCTATGGCACCCGAGGGGTTTGTTAACCCAATCCAGGCCCCATTGTATCCTTTGGTTTCAACCATTACCTCGCAGGTTCTCTGCAGTAATGTCTCTCTGTTTTTCTCAGTGACTATAAGCTGGTCAACGTTACGGATAGCCGACAATATCTCGCTCAAATAAACAATATGATCACGTTGCCTCCGCTGCTCAGTGATATTCCTAATAATAAGCAAAATTCCCGTGGTTTTATCGTTTTCAATGATGGCAGTAGACCGGATGTTTACGGGAACAAGGGAGCCATCACCGTGTTTGATCATGGTTTCATAGATTGAGGACCCTGTGATTCCGTCTTTTCGTTTCTGTGCGCGTTCCTCAAGTTTAGATATCTCAGAAACAGGAACCATGTCCAATACACTCATTTCTGAGGCTTTTTCAGCTGAGTATCCTAGGAAATCTGCTGCTGCTTTGTTATTGAACACTATTTTTCCTTCAAGATCATGTACGATAATAAGATCAGGAGATGTCTCAACAAGACGCCTATAGCTTTCCTCGGATTGATGAAGCGCCCTTTCTGATTCAACGACCTCTGTTAAATCCGTGGAAACAATACCCAAACCTTCGTTTACCCTAAAAACATTAATCAAAATATTATATGACCCAGTATGCGTTAAAGGTAGAAACTCTGAGAAAGACTCACCCGATTCAATAACATGAATAAACCTCCTGTACATCTCCGTATCAGAATCATCCATATGAGGACGAATCACCGACAACTGCTTGCCTATAACCTCTTCTCTTTTATACCCTAACCGGTTTAACGCAACGCCATTAATCAATAAATAGTTGAGCTCCGAGTCAAACAACTCAAAACCATCCGTAGCACTCTCCATGAACGCAGATAACCGTTCTTCAGTTTGCACACGCTCAGTAACATCAAGAAGAGAGACCACAGATTGATTAGACCCGAGAATAAGATCAACATTAATTAATACATGTTTAACTTGTCCCGATTTGTTCATCAAATCGCATACATACGTATTAGGCGCCGGGACTCCAACTCGTCTATCCCTGTGATACTTTTTCATTGTGTCTAAAAACTCGGGGACGACGAAATCAGTCCACTTCATCAACCCTTCAACTTCTTCCCGTTCATAACCAGACAAGGTCATGAACTGGTTGTTCACCCTAGAAATCGTCATATCAGCTTCAACGATGCCTATCGCGGTTCCCGTATTCTCAAAAACACTCCGATAATACTCTTCGCTCTTTAGGAGTGATTCTTCCAAATGTTTCTGTTCGGATAGATCTCTGTATACTGCTACAATCTCGCCCGTTTCAAGCTTGTACACATAGTTATCACGCCAACCAGTGATCCTGTTATCCGTGTACATGGAAACCGGGTGACTCTCAGGCACACCTGTCCTGTAGACACGCCTGAATACATCCAGCAAACCAAACTCTTCAACACCAGGGAACACTGCGGTGACACTTTTGCCGATGAGTTCTTCCCTCTTTACTTGATCAATGGTCTCGACGCCTCTGTTGATGTCAACGAACACGAAATCAATGCCATTCTCTACTGCTCGGTATATAGCAACAGCAAGATCCATGTTGTCTAAAACATCACGATATAAACCAGAAACAGGAGAAGCCATATAATAAGCAGTTACATGACGATTAAAAGAACGTATCTAGTAGTTAAAAAAGGATTCAAATCTAGATAATATTTTTGAGCCGGAATAACTTCACAGCCTCGGGTTCTGATTAAGACTACGAGAGGTTGGATTCAAATCTCACTGCTAGTGGGGGTATCACAATAATTGGATATTTTATTCCTCTTTCCATTTTTTCAGGACCACCTACACACTAGCCATCCACCCCATGGGTGCCCCCTGTAAAGCTGGAATCCTAAGCACCCCTGTCTTACAGAGTTTACATGGCCTAGGAAAACCCTGGACTCGAAGGTATTAGGAAAGTATTGCGGTATTCAGAAAAATGTACCCGTGTACCCTCACTCTCCAACCTTCTTAGGTACCTATTTTTGAATAATGCGTGCGCGTGTATCGGTGATTTTATCCTCACATCACTTCGGAACTTTATGAACGCACGATAATCCTTATCACACGCTCATGTTCGCACTCGAAAAGATAGTTTTCACTACCTTAACTCTCGTGTTCCTCTAGCTTTTCCATTACCTTGGATAGCGCAGCTGAAAGTAGAGCTAATTGACCATACAAGTTTAATCAAGTAATTACATATTGTTGTATGTTTGGTATTTACGGCTAGGAGAGTAGAAT
>JABMQN010000067.1 GCA_013203045.1 Chloroflexota bacterium | reverse complement strand
GCGTCCACGTCGTTGCAGGCATCACAAGCGTCGCCTATGCCGTCCTGATCAGCGTCTTCCTGACCGGGATTGGGAGTATTGACACAGTTGTCTTCATCATCACATACACCGTCCTGGTCACCGTCATCACATTGAGATTCGTTGCCAAAGCGGGCTACGGTTTTCCCCCCACTGCTCACCTCTACTGTGCGGCATACGTCGCCGCCGGGCTCGGTATTGATCCAACCTGCCTGCAGAGTCTCGCACACGGTGTAGGTACCTACTGGCAGATCGTGGAATTCCACCCGCCCGGTGCCGTTTGCACCGGTTGTGCCGGTGGCGATGACGTTGCCATGGTCATCCTTGACAGTCATCTCCCAACCATCCAAACGAGGTTCGTTGTCTGGGTCTGAGTAGTCAGGTACGCCGTTGCCGTTCAGATCTTCGTATTTGATGGCGACAATGTAGCCAGTTTGCGGCACTTCCTGGTTGCCAAATTCGACGACCTCAGAGCCTCCGGCAGTCACGGTAACATCCTGACAAATGGGAGTAGTGTTCTGCCAGCCAGCCTTGAGCGTTTCTTTGACGGAGTACCCTGCCGAGGGCAAGTTGCTGAAGCTTACGTTGCCAGCCTCGTCGGTAATGCCCTCAGCCATCAAAGAAGCGCCGCCACAGCTATTTCCAGCATAAAGCGACATCTTCCATCCAGCGAGGTCGGATTCGCCAGCATCCTGAACGCCATTGCCATTCAGGTCGTGGAACTTGTGGGCAGTGATGGTGCCGAGCGGCTCCTGCTCGTTGCAAAAGACGCAGGTGACCGTCTCGCCTGGGTCAAGGCCTATTGCACTTGGATCGCTGCCATCGTCACAGGTGGCGCTGGTCAGATCCCAATCGGTGGGAATGTTGACCTCGCTTACCGCATATGTGCCAGGGTCGAGCGGGCCGGAGTTGTTGGTCTGGTCATCGCTCAGGAAGAAGTTGGGTCCGTAACTGGTACTGAACTCAAAACTCTCGATCGCGCCATCGGGGTCGGTTTGCTTTTCGATGATGATAGTGCCGGGTTCTGGGCCATACCCTCCATATCCGATCAGAAGTTGATCGTTACCCATGGCTGGTAATGCCAGAATCAGGGATAACAGCATGGCCATTGCCAACGCAAAGGCCCCTCCTAATTTAAAAGATGATCGTTTCATAGGTATACCTCCCCCACTCTTTTTATAGAAAGACGATTGCATTCTAACAGATGAGATGGCAGATATCAGTTAAGAATCAGTTAAGGTTTGGTAAATAAAGGTAAACAAATTGGCATAGTTAAGTTGTTTTTTTATATTTACCATTTTTTCTTCTGCCCAAAGGATTTGTTACTCATCGTTTACCCAAACTTGACGAATCCTTTACCGCGATAGCTATATTTTTAACCGTAAATTAACTACGATTGTGATAAAATGAAGCTATAGAAGCAATCTAGTAATAAATTCGAATAGGGGTGATAAAATGAAAAAACCATCGAGGAAAATACTATTGGCAATCTTTCTCGCGATGCTGTTATTGGTGATGTTGGTTCTTGCTTTACCTCTGGGCGGAGCTTCGGCCGGAGGCGATGCTGCTGGATACGGCGGCTATACACCTGAACCTACGTATACACAGACTCCCGGTTAAGCATCATTGAGACTAATTGAATGACTTAAAGCCCCTGTTGCAATCTGGCCGCAGGGGCTTTTTTACATCTCTAAGCTTAGGTTGGCAACCCAAAGGCCCCTCTCACTCTTATCCAGTCCTCCTGCGAGGGAAGCACATAGTTCCTGGTTCGGCTGGGAATCGGCAAACCTGTTGCGTTCTTGATATCAACTGACATCTCCGCCATTTTCATGGCCACCATGATCGAGTCCAGAATCGGCACTTCCTGACCTTCGATTTCGATCTTATTAAAGCCGACCATGCTGCAAAACATGCTGGCTGCTGCGCAGCCGAGGACTATTACATCAGCGCCGTCAGCTACGCATTCCTTGGCCACTTGAGCGACACTATCGGCGCATAACTGGGGATTGGCCAACCATTTATCGAAAACCTGTGCAAACGGTTCTGGGTCGAATCGTATTCCGTTAGGGATCATTCGACCTTCCAATCCATGCTGTCTCACTTGTTCCGAAAGTTGCTCAAGCTGCCCCGGCATGGTAGTTCCGACTATGGCAAATCGGCGTCCTAACTGGCATGCGAAATGAAGAGTCGATTCAGCAGGTCCGAATAGAGGCATTCGCACTACTGCCCTGGCTTCCTTGATTCCAGGGTCTCCGAAACAATGAACGCTGGCAGCATCGAAACCTTCTTTATCCGCTTCAATGAAGGCTTCAATAATTTCCCGTTTGTCCATCAAAGCGAAATAGGGATTATCGAAATCGAGGACATTATCTCCTTTAAGGCCATGCTTTATCGGTTTGAGGACTACTTCGGTATCGGGCTTTAGTACTTTGTTGAAACTGCACTGCACTGCTCCGAACCATCCTTCGACAAATTCCTCCGGCAATTCCGTTATATGAATGAGGACCAGCTTCATGATGACCTCCCTTTTTGAAGGACGGTAACATACAGCTTTCACTAATGTCAACAGAGGGTGTTATGGCAAAGTGCTATCGGAATCTGGTGTGGATGTTGATTGAATGAAGCCAATCCTGGGAGACAGGATTTGAGCCTCTCTCCCAGGATTGTATGGTGCACAAAAACTATTGCTAAACAGCACGAATACTAAAGATAGCCCCTCCGCCTTCTCAGAGTAAAGACAACAATCAGACCTGCGATTACCAGACCAATAATTGGCCCAATAATAAACATTGGATGGAGTCCGTCATCGTCTTCATCGAAGTCCGAAATCGGTTCAACAGTTGGTTCCGGTGTTTCAACTGCTGGGGTTTGTTCAACTGGCGGTTCTACTTCCACTTGTGCCAGTACAGCGAACTGGGTAAAGTGACTGGTTAAACCACTCACTGTATTATTGGACGGATCAACGGTGATATCGGTAAGCTCTACCCACTCTCCAAGATCGTCATCATAGTAGGCTAAAACCAGGTCCTCCGGTGATACTCCTTCTGGCAGCTCTTCCGGATCATACTCCATGGTGATGGTAATGGGAGGATCAAACGTAGCATCATCGGGACCGAAATCAAGCACGGCAACCATGGTGGTATCCGGTGGTTCTGGAATTGGTGTATCT
>JABMQN010000066.1 GCA_013203045.1 Chloroflexota bacterium | reverse complement strand
TTATTGCACCGACTCATACGGACGACAGAAAGACTTATATGAAACAAAGAAAGGAGCCGAATTGCGAGCAGAAATACTATATGAAGAAAAAGGAATGAGACTAACAGTGTATGAATGCCCAAATAATAAGGGCTGGCATTTAACCAAAAGAAAGTAACGCCAATGAAGGCTGAATCATGGCAATTATAAGGTGTACCAAAAAACTACTGAATGAATTGAAAATAAAACCGACTGAGGATATTGGGCGATCAGAAAATATTGGTAATTGGCATGCAAATCTATTATGGATAGACAGAAGAAAATGCGTTTTATTCACCAATGACAAGACGCTCTATTCGTTCTTTGTCCCCGCAATGAAGAAACCACAATTTGACAACTTCCATGAGACCTTCAGATTATATCTATTCAAGACTGTCACCAATGAGAACTTGCCTTTAAAACAAATGGAGTACTTACAAGATGCAAACAAGGAAATCAGAATTGGGAAAACCAACAATCGAAGCGTGGTGGGGTCCATGAACGAACTTGCTGTGCACGTCAAATACAGTGTCTATGATATGGGTGGGCTCGCTGCTGCCAGCTTGACTGAACTGAATTATAAGTTGAATCGTATACCAATGGGCGCAGTATACTACAGGTTCAGCATAAACGAGCTACAGAAAGTATTGACTGAAATAGATGAATAACAACTGCATATTACGTAGGAAGTCAGGTGCGGCAAATCGATTGATATCGAGGGGGAATTGTTAAGTGCAGTTGAAGGCAGTCTGGTATAATTCAAGTTAAAAATTGGGGGGCAACTTATGGAGAAGGTGTCGCAGAAGGTTACATTCGACATGAATGAAGCTCAATACCAAACAGATCTCGAGAAATACAAGGAGATGGCCATACAATTGGGAGCTTCAAAGGCGACCATAGTCGATGCAAGCGATATTCCGATTGAAGAGCGTGTCACGCTGAAGTGCCAGGTTCCGAGATGCATTTCGTATGGTGTGAGTGCTCACTGTCCCCCTAA
Source organism: Chloroflexota bacterium (assembly GCA_013203045.1). Taxonomy (GTDB): domain Bacteria; phylum Chloroflexota; class Dehalococcoidia; order SZUA-161; family SpSt-899; genus JABMQN01. Next base: position 1,830 of record JABMQN010000066.1, on the reverse strand, counting down.
TACGCTGAAACCATCGGAACTTCGAGATATAGTGAAGGACTATCACAAGGCTATACTGTTCATTAAGGACCTTCCCTCTCGGATCATGGGAATCAGTGCGGATACACTTGATGATCTGATGACGGCATATCGTGATATCTACGACATCGTCAGCGAGCTTGAATCGCAGGCATTCTATGACGGGCATTACCTAGCGGTCGGATTCGCCGCTGGTTCGTGCCGACACACTCTCTGTCTTGCCCACGCTACCTGTGCTGCTCTGGAAGGAAACAGTTGCAGGCATTATTTCCGATCTCGCCCCTCGATGGAAGCTGTAGGCATCAATGTATTCAAGATGGTTGCCTCTGTTGGGTGGGAAATTTATCCCATTGGTACCGATGCACAGCTTGAGCATATTCCCAAAGGGACAATGGCGGGAATTGTCATTGTCTATTAATTAGGTCTGCTTGAATCCCTGACATTTGCCATCATGGACCTAAGGGTCTTCCCATCAGGAACTTCTGCACGTTGCCACTCGTCTTGTAGTTAAATAGCCTTTATTTAAAGGGAGGTATTACTATGACTGCCTATTGCATGAAGTGCCGAAAGAAAGTGGAAATCCAGAGCCCCAAGAAGATCAAGATGAAGAACGGCAAACCGGCAACTCAGGGTACGTGTGGTAAGTGTAAGACGAAGGTGTTCAGAATCGGGTAGAGCTGGAACCAGCAACACAAAAAACTTGAGCCCAAAGTTGTACAGCAACCGGGTCCCTTCTTAGGGGAGTCCGGTTATCTGTATGGGAGGCTCCATGAAAATCGAACATATCAACCCCACCGGACTCCTAAAGCCCAAAGGATACACCCACGTAATCACGGTTGAAGGCGGGAAAACAGCTTACATTGCTGGTCAGGGGGCCTACGACACCAATTGGAATCTGGTGGGTGAAGGCGACCATTATGACCAGGGTAAGCAATCTTTTACGAACCTGATTATGGCGCTAGAGGGCGTAGGAGCAACCCTGGAGAGCATAGTGAAATGTACGATATATGTGGTTGGTCCCAATGCGGATACCTTGACGGCTGTCACTAACGGAATGGGCAATGCTGCTGGGAAGAGAATCCCTCCGACTGCATCGACTATGGTTGGGATGGAACGATTAGCATTTGATGGGATGCTGGTTGAGATCGATGCTGTTGCAGTTGTATGCCAATGTCCGGAAAGGTCCCGAACTTAATTCCAGTTGCAGTGGATAAGGGCACTGACACCTAACACTCTTATTGAGACCTCTTCTGTATCTACAAGGTCAGGGGTTGCCCTAGGAGAACTCGGTATGATCTGAAGGAGCCCTTCTACTTCATCCAATAACTCAGACAAAGTGTATTCCGAAGGATCGAACCGGGCCGGATCATAATCTTGGTGCCGAAGAATCAGGTTCCAGTTCTCATCCAGGACTATCTGTAATCCCCTGTCCTCATTTGTGATTGATAGCAATCCCCAAGCTTTCATAAATGATCTCCTGGCTGCTTTCCGGGCTCCACCTGGTATCTTTATTATAGATGAGAATTATACGGCCCAAAAGTGGGAAATACCGCAAATATGCGAGTGATAGCCCCAATTATATTTTGGGGCAAACACTAGACATCAGTATAACTAACGTGCACCTGAGCAGAATTCTCCTTTGAAGACGTCTTATCAATGATAGGAAAGGCTTTACCACATAACTTCCCTTCACCACTAATCAGAGGAGTGTAACTGTGAAAAGATGGGAAGTGCTAACGAGGGTATTTGCATTACCACTGCTGATAATAGTGCTCATGTCGACCTTCGTCGGCTGTAGCAAATCTACAGCAC
>JABMQN010000065.1 GCA_013203045.1 Chloroflexota bacterium | reverse complement strand
CAGATCATTGGGAAGTCTGTCAATACTGCGGGGAAAAACTCGAAGGATGCCCTTACTGTCAAAAACTCATCTCTACCAGCGCAACACAATGCGCTCACTGTGGTAGAGTTATTCCGGAAAAAGTAGGGATGATAGGTCAATGCCCTATGTGTGGTGATATGTTAAACCCGGAATGGAAAAGGTGTGCCAGATGTGGTGAACCAGTGAATAATAGTCTCCAACCAGCGGGGAACACCTTGTAAACTAAATATCGGACTTTGCTAAATTTACAATACATTGAGAGCCATTAATCTTCCTCCCTCCCTCCCTCTGTTTTATCCCCAATAGATGAAACAATCTCCTCCAATCCGGCCATGTTCAGATATGGTTCAACCTTGAAATCCTCAGTTTCGATTTCTCCCAAGACCCAATCGATAACATCCAGTACATCGTGAGCAAAATCCACATCTTCGTTCTCAATGTCTTTTTCTGATCCAAAATCAGCAACGTAATCAATCATTCGTGACAATTCGTTTCTGAGCTCTTCGATTTCCTTCTCTGTTCTCATCTCTTCCTCATAAATCTGTTTTCCCACTTACTATACTATTCAGAGTAAAGGGATCCTTTTAGGCAAGTTCAGCAACATCATACCCTTAAAACAACTATGTATGCAACATCGTATCGAACAGCTCATGTTGCGAACAGCAGTTTCAAATAGTAGAATCAAGTCTATGGAGCATTTGAGGTAAACCATGTACGTTCTTGGCACTGCAGGACATGTGGACCACGGAAAATCAACCCTAATCCATGCTCTGACTGGCATAGACCCTGATCGCCTCATCGAAGAGAAGGAACGAGGTCTGACAATCGACCTGGGATTTGCCTGGCTTGAGCTTCCCAGTGGCAAAGAGGTGAGCATTGTCGATGTTCCTGGGCACGAACGATTCGTGAAGAACATGCTGGCTGGTGTCGGTGGTATCGATTTGGCACTACTAGTGATTGCTGCCGATGAAGGTGTAATGCCTCAAACACGTGAACATCTGGCTATCCTCGATATTCTCAATATCACCCAAGGGATTCTGGTCATCACCAAAAAAGACCTTGCGGATGAAGAAATGCTTGAACTTGTGATGATGGACATTGAGGAAGTAGTAGCAGGCACAGCTTTAGAAAATGCCCCTACAATCGTCACCTCTGCAACAACCGGGGACGGATTACCTGAACTCCTTTCAGCCATCGACAATATTCTTGAATCTACATCTCCACGAAGAGACATAGGAAAACCCAGATTATGTATCGATCGAGTGTTTACCATGAAGGGATTCGGTACTGTGGTTACGGGGACACTGATCGATGGAAAGCTTTCTGTGGGGCAACAAATTGATATATTACCTACTGGTCTTCGTGCCAACATTCGGGGGCTTCAAGTTCATAAAAAAAAGCTGGGAACAGCACTGCCCGGCACCCGCGTAGCGATCAATTTATCCGGAGTAGGGGTCGAAGAATTGCAGCGAGGCTTGGTAGTCACAACTCCCGGATGGCTTGAACCGACGCGATTTATTGATGTACAACTTCGTACCGTAACCGATCTATCCCAACCGATTGCTCACAATAAGGCTATCACATTTCATACTGGCACCAGCGAAATATCGGGGAGAATTCGGCTACTGGATACACAGAAACTCAATCAGAAAGAAAGTGGATGGGCGCAGCTGACCCTCTCTCAACCGGTCGCGGTAGCCAGAGGTGATCTCTTCATTATACGATCATCAACTGGCACTCTGGGTGGAGGGAGGATTGTAGATACCAAAGCGAAACGGCATCGTCGCTTCCAGCAGAGTATAATCGAAAGCCTTGAAGTTAGGGATAAGGGGACACCTGACGAGATTCTACTTGCCACTCTGGAAAGCAATGAACCGACCGAGTTTGGGGCCCTTCTGTCTCTATGTAGTATCTCTAACGAGGAAGCAACAAAAGCTCTTCAAACATTGATCTCTGAAAACCGCGCGGTAGCATTTGGTTCGGAGGGTTCGCGACGGTTTCTCTTCTCAACCGGCGGATGGAATCGACTTATAGGTGACTTCCAGAAGATCACGAATAACTATCATACCCAATTCCCACTTCGATTAGGAATACCCAAGGAGGAATTGCGTAACCGACTTAAGATACCTTCGCAAAATTTTATCCGTATTCTGCAACGGTTAATTAGAGAGGACATTCTTTCAGAAGAGGGCCCACTTGTCAGGCTCCCATCCCATGAAATCAAGCTCACAGACAAACAACAAGCAAAGGTCGATACCTTAATGAAGTCCCTTTCTGATGATCCCTTCTCTCCACCCAGCGAATCCCTTCCGGAACCAGAGTTGGTTAGCGTGCTAATCGATAAAAAACTTGTAGTTAAAATGAGCGATAATATCATATTCGCAGTCTCTGCTTATGATGAAATGGTTAAGCGCGTTGTCGATCATCTGAACTCCAATGGAAAAATCACCATTGCAGAAGTTAGGGACATGTTCGGGACCAGTCGAAAGTATGCGTTAGCGCTGATGGAGCATTTGGATGAAATTAAGGTTACCCGCCGCACTGGGGACGAGCGAGTACTCCGATAAGAACAATATCTTCTAGTCCTGCGAGAATAAAGATAATGCCGGAGCCTTCTGCGCAAGATGAATTCGCCTGGGTTTACAACAAAATCTGGGGACCCTACGCAAGCCAGGCCATTCAGATTCTCGATGAGTTGCTTCTGAAACAACTGCCTCCAAGAGCAAGATTTCTCGATCTCTGTTGTGGAACTGGACAGTTGTCAAATTTGCTTACAAACCGAGGCTATCAAGTAACCGGGATCGACTCATCCGAGGCAATGATTCGGTTTGCCCGTAGAAACGCACCGGATGCGATGTTCGTTATACAGGACGCACGCCAATTCTGCCACCCTGAGAGTTACGATGCGATTGTATCAATCTATGACAGCCTCAATTTCATTACAATCAAAGAAGACCTGATCGATGTTTTCCAAAATGTAATTTCTTCCCTTAAACCGGGTGGATGGTTTCTATTCGACTTGAACACCGAAAGTGGGTATCTGGATCACTGGGAAGACGGAATATTCGATATCGTCGAAGACGATCATGTTTGTGTTGTGCATGCGAGCTATGATCCTGAGGAACGGAGTGCACAATTTGACGTTACCATTTTTCGCCTGCATGATGTTTGGCGACGCTCTGACCTGACTCTGGTTCAGAGGTGCTATTCGAAAAATCAGATCACCGAATCGCTTGAAATTGCTGGATTTGAGGATATTACTATTCATGGGTATCATGATGAAAAAGGCCTGACTGAACTCACCCCAGAAAGTGATCGGATGTACTTCGTTTCCCGCAAGCCTTTGAGGGAGTTTCACTATGAAAATGCTAAGATGAGGTATATGAAATGGAATCGATGATTGAAGCAATTCACAAACGCAAATCCGTCAGGACTTATACCGACCAACCCATCGAAAAGGAAAAGAGAGAGAAAATACTTGACTTGTTCCAGCAGAATCAGTATGGCCCATTTGGAAATGAGGTTCGGTTCAAACTCATTGATCTCGACACTATGCAGCAAAAAGAGGTAAAAACACTCGGAACTTATGGGATCATAAACGGGGCAAAGCTGTACATTGTCAGCGCTGTAAAAGAGAGTGCCAAGACAATGGTCGACGTTGGTTATTGCTTTGAGAAAATCATCCTATCGGCAGCGAACCTCGGACTGGGGACATGCTGGATGGGCGGTACATTCAAACGGGCCAGTTTTTCAAAACAGATAAATGTTTCTGATGACGAGGTTGTCCCGATAGTCAGCCCAATTGGTTATGCTCATAAGAAGAGAACCCTCAGAGACAAAGCAATTCGTCGAATGGCAAAGGGTGACACAAGGAAACCATGGCAGGATTTGTTTTTCAATAGCGATATGAATTCATCTCTTTCTAATGACGCCGCTGGTGAATATTCATCCGTCCTCGAATGTGTCCGATTAGGGCCTTCAGCCACCAACTTTCAACCATGGCGTATTATTAAAGAAAGCGAAAAAGATATTTTCCACTTATACTTGAAGCGAACCAAAGGATACAACAAAGCACCTAATGTTGCGGACCTGCAGATGATCGATATGGGCATTGCTATGTGTCACTTTGAACTTGCTGCCCAAGAGAGTGGAATTGCGGGAAAGTGGGAAAATCAAAGGCCAAGTAAAGATATGGGGAATGTTGAATATATTGTTAGCTGGATGCCATTCTAGCTAAGCCGGCACGCTGAACTGATCGATGATATTACCTTCAAGATCGTATGCTGTTATTTCTATTTGTTCGTCGGTGGTTTTTACGCAAACATAATGTAGTGTTTTAATAGTCTTATAACGAGTAACTTCTTCAATATTATATCCACATTCATCTTCAAGCTCATCGAAATCCGCCAGACCGCGAAGGTGTCCACCTGATCCACCCGTTGTAACTTGCATCAGTCCACGGTAACCAAAGCTGGCATACGAATGTTCGTGACCGTTAAACACAACATCTACCCCATTTTCAACTAGAAGATTAGCAAGCCTATCTCTCAGTTCAATATCTCTATCCATCGAACTTCCTAAATGATCGTCTAAAGAGTATAGAGGCGCATGTACAAACACAAAAAGATGTGGTTTGTTGTTTTCGCTGAGGTCATTTTCGAGCCATGCCATTTGTCGTTCAGAGATTCGGCCTTCGTAACCCGGCATGAAGCCATCCAGGACTGTGAAGTGGCTATCCGCTGTTTCGAAAGAGTAATAAGTGTCCGCAGTATCAAATATTATGTCCTTGGTAATTTCCCATCCTTTACCTGCTGCATCGTGATTACCCATCACAGGCCACCATGTTATATTCAGTTCTGCCATGTCATTCAAGAAATACTCGGCCTGATCCTCAACATCCATCGCCAAGGCACTTTCACCAACGTAAAAATCGCCTACGTGGAACGCCATTGGCACATCGATTTCGTTAATTAAGCGCAGCATGTTATCAAATACGGGAGCCACAGGCCATACATACCCGAAACTCCCTTGAGAATCACCGAATACTACAAAGTCAGCTTCAACATCCGATGGTGCTTGTATGGTTGGAGGTGCGGATTCATTTATCTCAGCCGCAACAAAGTGCGGCGTTGCTATTATTAAACATATTACCGCTAGAAGTATAATGGGCCATTCTCTCCACATCAGACTTCTGAAGCTTACTGTTGATTGCCTTCCACTGGTCCCCATCAAGTTTTCCCCTTTATCAACCATAAGTTACTGAGCATGAATACACATATAATGAAAGAATATTTGGAAGTGAATTGCGAGTGATTGTTCTGCTGGTTTCTCTGGCAACATTCTGGTTGTTCACTAATTTCTTGCTTATTTCAAGTGTAGTGGATTAGTGCTCAACAACAGAACGTGGCCAACACTTAATAAGATAGTGGTCCGTACCCAAAAATACACGGGGGATTTCAATAGGGTAAAACAGGAGAAATAACTGAAGGGTAGATAGGGTTATTTGTTAGGGGAAAACATACAGGACCTTAGTAATGGTACATTATGACCAAATTTCTCTTTTTTGATGAGGCCCTACAGTCTCAATTTTGACTTAACCAGTGTTATCAAAGCCGAGGTCAATCTGATGGCGGACTCGTTAGAAGTTGTTTTATTTTAGCTACCACCACCGGCAGCACCTCTCCGATAGTCTCTCTAAATCGCAGATGGCAATGATCATCAAGGGGAGTATCACCTTGGTTTGTGATCGCAAGTTTGGCTCCAGCGGATAATGCTATTTGGGGCATACCCGCAGCCGGGAATACCGTTAAACTTGATCCCACAACTACAAACAGGTCACTGAGTTGTGAATGTCTTTCTGCTTCTCTTACTTCTTCCTCCGGCATTGAGTCGCCGAAATTTACCACACTGGAGGCTAAAATCCCTTCGCAGATGGGGCACGTGTGAAGATCGGGGAAATTATCACATTTGAACCCGCAACTCCGGCACCTCAGTCTAGTGACATTACCATGAAGCTCAGCTATTAACTCGTCACGAATTCCTGAAGCCAGGTGCAGGTTATCTACGTTTTGTGAAATGAGGAAGTCAAGTCTGCCTAATTCTTGTAATTCGACGATCGCCAAGTGTGATGCATTGGGCTTTGCTTCAGCCCAGTCGAACTCAACTGGCCCCATTCCTTTATCCCGTCTTGTCCATACGCCATCGGGCCCTCTGAAATCAGGCAAACCAGATTCTGTACTAATACCAGCGCCTGTAAATAAAACGGGATGCTGTGCTTCTACAATCCACTGTGCCAGCAAATCGATACGTTGTTCCAAATCGAGACTTGCAGACGCCATCTACAGAATCCCAAGCACCCAGCCTTCTGTTATCGCTTGTGCTTTCTCGTCATCCGAAAGGTCGGGGACAAAATAAGCGTGAAGTTTATCCTGATCATCCATGTCCATTGCCCAGTTGACGCAAGCCAGAGCATCCTGTTCATGTGACTTTTGCCCTTTGTTGTAAAGAGCGGGGTACCATTCTACTAGACAGTGCGCAGAACCCTCCGGCTCCCATCCATCAAAAGGCCAACAGTGTAGAGGGACCTTTTGCTGAACACAAGTTGTCTGGATTTGAAAAAGGTAAGGCATTCCGCATAGACTCTGAAGCCCAACCGTTCCGCTTCCACCAATTTTGAAAATCGGCTTAAAACCCGACCCTCGCTTTTCTGTCAAGCGATACTCATTAAAATCCACCTTTGAAAACGGGAACTTCGGATCAGTGGATTGAGCAAAACCCGGACCCCAGAAAGGTCCTTTACCTGTGCCCAAACTATAGACAAGCTTTTTATTAGCCAGACCCGCCCATTCGCGAGCATTGGGTTCAGGTTTCTCAGTAACAGGAGGTAAGTTAACTATCCCATCGACCAGACCGCAGGTCACACTTGACCATATCTCAGGTTGTCCTGTAAGCGTATGCCAGAAACCTTGTGGAAAGGAATAAGAGAAATCAAAACCACATAGCACTCTCTTTCCTTCAGAGTTGTGGTGAAAAAGGCGTTGTAAAAGAAAAAGGACCACTTCAAACCTGTTGAAGCGATCCTTCATTATATCTGGGGTCGTACCACGCTGGGTCTCAGCCACTGCAATACTGGCTTTTTGTCTACCAGTATCCTTGGACCCGCTGAAATCTACGGCAATATATACATCAAAAAGAGGCATCAGACTCCTTATGAAGAAATGCCGCCTGAGCTAGATGCGCGGTACGTGGAATGATGATGCTACTTCTAGCCTTTACCGATTCTAAACACCTTGGTGCCACATTTAGGGCAAACACCCTGGGTAGCCGGTTTTCCGTTCTTCATGGTGATCTTCTTGGGATTCTTGATTTCCTTCTTGGCGCGGCACTTCATGCAATATGCTTCCATTCGTGCACCTCCTTTTCCGTGAAGGATAATACATTCGTGGTACGATTGTCAATACCTCAGCGCACGTTCGTCACCGAATTTCGCAAGATTCCAATGTTTTCGATCGTGATTTCAACGGTATCACCAGCACTCATACGACCTATCCCGGAAGGTGTTCCGGTTGCAACCACATCACCCGGCAGTAATGTCATCACCCCGGAAATGAAACTGACAAGTTTGGGCACTGCGAAAATGAGGTCACTGGTACGAGCCGATTGCCGTAACTCGCCGTTAAGATATGTTTCGATTTTGAGATCATCCGGAGAGATATCTGTTTCGATCCATGGTCCTAAAGGAGCAAACGTGTCATATCCTTTGGCCCTGGTCCACTGGACATCATCTCTCTGATTGTAGCGTTCAGACACATCATTAAAACACGTGTATCCCAATATATAATTTTCAACTTCACTTTCAACTACTGCTTTGGAGCGCTTTCCAATGACGACTCCCAGTTCAGCTTCATAATCCACACGCCTGGATTCTCGAGGTAAAACAATCTCATCATCCGGACCAATTACTGCTGTGGAGGGTTTGAGGAAGATTAGCGGTACTTCGGGTATAGGCAGATTTGTTTCTTCAGCATGACGCCGATAGTTCAGACCAAGACACACAATTTTCGAGGGTGTACACGGGGCGAGCAGTTTCACCTTTTTTAGATTGTAGGTACTGCCATCAAATACAGGCGAGTAATCTGCATGTTTGAATTTAGCGAAAGGACTACCTTTGACACTCCTTATGGTATCCCCATCCAGCACACCGTATTTTACTTTGCACTGAGAAGAGAATCTGACTATCCGCATGGCATTTTAGGCTTTCTTACTTTTTACAAGATTTTGAGCCTCATCCATTACACGTTGGGCCGTGAATCCAAACTGCTCATACACAACCTTTTGGGGCGCAGAAGCACCAAATCGGGAGATGCCAATGATAACGCCATCTGGACCAACATATCGATCCCACCCAAGTGGCATCCCCGCTTCAATCGATATTCGTGCTTTTATTTCCGGGGGCAATACTTTTCTTCGATATTCCTCCGATTGTGCTTCGAATAGCTCCCATGAAGGCAATGATACAATCCGTGCAGAGACTCCCTTTTCCTGAAGAAGTTGTCCTGCTTCCAGTGCAATATGAACTTCGCTTCCCGTACCGATGATAATCACATCAGGTGAAGCAGATGCCTCCCACAAAACGTAGCCACCTCGCCTGAGCCCGCTTGCGGGAGCAAGGACTTTTCGGTCAAATATCGGTAGGCTTTGTCTGCTCAGTGCCATGGCTGTCGGGCCATCTTTACGCTCCAATGCAACCCTCCAGGCTTCAGCCGTCTCTGTTGCGTCAGCAGGTCGAAGTGTTACAAGGTGGGGTACCGACCTCAGCCCAATGAGATGTTCAATGGGTTGGTGGGTTGGGCCGTCTTCACCCACAGCTATTGAGTCGTGAGTGAAGACAAATATCACCCTCAAACCCATGAAAGCCGCAAGCCGCACAGGCGCACGCATATAATCATAAAACACTAGAAAAGTGGAGGCATAGGGTATCACCCCGCCATGTAGCGCCATTCCATTAACTATCGCACCCATCGCATGTTCCCGAATACCAAAGTGCATATTGTGGCCAGCATGATTACCTTCTCCGTAGTCTCCCCGGTCTTTCATTATGGTTTTGGTAGAAGGCGATAAATCAGCAGACCCACCAACGAGAGCATGCAGATTATGAGCTATTGCATTGATTACCTGTCCTGAAGCAGCCCTGGTAGCAATCGGCTTTCCCTGCCCGGAAAACAGCTCAGCCAGCGCCTGATCCCATCCTTTCGGAAGATCACCCGTTAGTTCGCCCGCCAACCTCTCAGCTTCTTGAGTATACTCTTTACTATAGGCCTGAAGTTTGTTTTCCCACTCTTCCTGCTGACTCATCCCCCTTTGTGTTGCCTCTCGCATATGATCGAGTGATTCATGAGGGACAAAGAAAGGCTCACTACTCGGCCACTCCAAGTTCCCTTTGGTTAAGCGAACTTCTTCCTCACCCAACGGTTCGCCATGGACTCCAGCAGTACCAGCCTTGTTTGGACTGCCATATCCGATTGTTGTCCTGCAAATTATGAGGCTGGGTCTATCAGTTTCCGACCTGGCTTCCTGAATCGCATTCTCAATAGCATCCAAATCATTGCCATCAATAGGACCCAGTAGCTGCCAGCCGTAAGATTGAAATCGCTTTCCTACGTCCTCTTTGAAAGTTATATCGGTACTGCCCTCAATAGAAATGTCATTGTCATCATAGAGATACACAAGTCTACCGAGTTTGAATGTCCCCGCCATTGAAGCCGCTTCTGCCGTAATACCCTCTTCCAAATCTCCATCTGAGACTATGGCGTAGATATAATGATCAAAGATTTCATATCCGGGACGATTGTAATGCTCAGCCAATATGCTTTGAGCTATAGCCATACCCACTCCATTAGAAAATCCCTGTCCCAGAGGCCCAGTTGTTGATTCCACTCCAGGAACCAGCCCATATTCCGGATGCCCGGGAGTTTTGCTACCCCATTGACGAAACTGTTTGACCTCATCAAGAGATAAATCGTAACCTGTCAAATGAAGTAATGCATAGAGCATCGATGAGGCGTGACCTGCTGACAAAATAAATCGGTCCCGATCCGGCCACTTGGGGTCCACTGGGTTATGCTTAAGGAATCGATCCCACAGCACATAGGCCATCGGAGCCATCCCTAACGGAGCACCAGGGTGCCCTGAATTGGCCTTCTGGATAGCATCGACAGCCAGAAAGCGGATCGCATTGACGCAAAGTTCATCAAGTTTAGACATGGTAATGGTTTGCTCCTCATTGGTGGTTATTCATAGTTCATTAAGACTATCTGACTAGTGTAGTGCCCCCAAATGTTTGTTCACATCCTAATCCCTACCGTTTCAATCCGGTCCTTCCGGTATCGGAGGGACGCTCCCACCACCCACTCTGCGGATTCTTTTTGGGACACCCCAAACCCCGCCATAGTGGCTTCGCCCCTCTCGACTCCCCATCTCATGTGTTACGCTGCTTACAAGACAGAACACTAGATTATATACCCAAAGGCTTTTCTTTAGTCCAGGATCACCTCATCTTGATATTCAGGTACAGTTACGTTCCAACCGGTCCTGTCCGAAATCAAATCTGCAAAGCTCTGGGCTGCGTCAGCTTCGCCATGCGTTACAAAAACGCGTCGTGGTGGTTTCTTTAGGGACATCAACCACTCAAGCAGTTCTTCTTTATCAGCATGAGCTGAAAAGCCTCCCACTTGTGCGATTCTAGCCTTTACTTTGCGCTTCTGCCCTAAAATACGAACACTGCGAGCACCTTCAATGATATGTCTTCCCAACGTGCCAAAAGCTTGATACCCTATGAAAAGAATTGTGCTTTCCTTTCGAGATATATTCGCTACCAAATGATGTTTTATCCTGCCGCCATTGCACATTCCAGAACCAGCAATTATCATCGAAGTTCCCTTTATGTGATTGATAGCCTTGGACTCTTCGGTTGACTTCACCATCACTAAACCGGGGAAATCAAAGGGTGACCTTCCTTGAAGCAGTCGCTTACTCATTTCATCATCGAAATACTCCGGATGATTTCTAAACACTTCCGTTACTCTCACCGCCATGGGACTATCCAAAAAGACCAGCATATGCGGTATTCTATCCTGTATTAATAAATCGTTCAGGTAATATAATATTTCCTGAGACCTTTCGATAGCAAAGCTGGGAACCACAATATTGCCTCCAGCTTTATGCGTGGAATTTACAACCTCAGCGATTTTCTCCGGTATATCCTCAGTATCTGGATGGACCCTATCACCATATGTTGACTCGATAAGAACATAGTCGGCTGAATCCACCAGGGTAGGGTCTTCCAGAATTGGTCTATCCGACCTCCCTATATCTCCGGAAAAGACGATGCTGCGTTGCTCTCCATCGATACTAAATTTAATCTTAATTATCGATGCCCCTAAGATATGCCCCGCATCCAGGAAAATGGCTTCAATCCCATCCGCCACGTGAACCGGTTCACGATAGTCTACCGGTGAAAACAGACCTATTGCCTTCTCAGCATCTGCAGTTGTGTAAAGAGGATCTTCGGGAAACGGACCGGTTCTTCCCTCTCGTTCATGCCTTCTTTTCTTAAAAGCTGCGTCTTCTTCCTGCAAATGGGCCGAATCCAGCAGTGCTATCTGAGCAATTTCAGAGGTGGCAGAAGTGCAATATATTTTGCCTTTGAAACCCTCTTTTACCAGCTTTGGTATGAGCCCAGCATGATCCACGTGGGCATGGGTAAGCAGCACAGCATCCAAAGTTTCAGGAGGAACTGAAAACGGCTCCCAGTTTCTTTTCTTGAAATCACGTTCCTGATAGAGTCCGCAATCAACCAGGAACCTGACACCGTTAGACTCCAGTAGATATCTTGAACCCGTAACATTCCCAGCGGCCCCCAGAAACCTTAGTTTAATTCGCATGCCAATTCTCCACACCAAACTTTTGAAACACTCTTTGGGAAAACGTGTTGAGGTTATGGATCGGATTGCACGGTTCATAAAGGGAGATTTGATAAATCATCTGTGCCGCAGAGCCTTCATCCCCACGATTTCTTGCTTAAGGTACCAGCTCTGCACAATCTCTACGACGTTATCAGTATCATCGCAAACACGCAGTAACTCCAAATCCTCTTCAGAAATGAATCCTCTGTCTAACACCGTTTCCACCAGCCAATCCAAAAACCCCCGCCAGTATTCACTTTTAAATAATATCACCGGAAATGGCCGGATTTTGAAAGTTTGCATCAGAGTAAGTATTTCAGCAAGCTCATCCATTGTGCCCAGCCCTCCGGGCATAATAATGAAGGCTGTCGCATATTTCACCAGCATTACTTTGCGAATAAAGAAGTGGTGAAACGTTATTGATTTTGTCGTGTACGGATTTAGGTATTGCTCCTCCGGAAGCTGGATATTTAATCCTACTGATTTAGCCCCAGCATTGAAAGCCCCTTTATTGGCCGCTTCCATCACCCCAGGGCCGCCTCCTGTGATAATCGCAAACCCTGCCTGTCCCAACCGACTGGCAATTTCTACTATTTCCGAGTAAAGGGGATCACTTTCTTTCAATCGAGCCGATCCATATATCGTGATTGCTGGCCCTACATCGGAGAGCTCATCAAATCCTTCTATCAGCTCCCCCATAATCCTGAACATACGCCAGGATTCTTCTTTGGCCAGATCATTGATTTCATATTCCTGCACCATTTGGCCCTCCGGTGGTGATGAATACCAAAGTTACCACATCCGAGAGTCATTGTAGCATCTGATACGGTGACTGAACAAGGTAATTCCGTCGACGTGGCGATCTCAATAAATCCCTCTCTTTCCCTCTTTAGTAAAGGAGGTGTGTTTTCTCCTCCCCTCTGGATTCCCATTTTCATGGGAATGACATGCCACCATTTCCACCTGTCACGTAGCGCGATCCTTCAGGATCGCTTTGGGCGAGGCTGGGTCCGTCGGAGCTTGAATGCGAAGGTGAGGCTAGAGCCTCGCGCTACTGGCTTATGTCATTCCGCACTCGGAGACTGTGTCACAATGTCATCGCGAGGAGCCACAGGCGACGTGGCGATCTCCCATTTACGAGGAGATTGCTTCGTTTAGGCTCGCAATGACATTGTAAAGATACGGTTTTGTTTGTATTATGACACAGTCTGTCGATGCGGAATCTATATTCCCCTTCCACCCTTCTGGATACCGGATCAAGTCCGGTATGATATAAACCCTTTCCCCCGCTTCCAACTCCGGCTCAGACTGCCTCGTGCTACCGCATCTCGTCTGTCTTGCCTGCGCTTTATTGCGGAGCTCTCTTGCTGATTCACTGGGAGCTGACAGGGCGGAAGCCCAGGTCGTAGTCACTGTGGTCAGGGTCGTTGAATCCGCGGTTGGCCGAACTCAAGTGGACCCATCGGCTACCCCAGCCCCCGCTACGAACGACACGGGCCAAACCCATCAAAGGGCCTCTCGGGTCGGTTGACGGGCTGCTATTGTAATAGCTTGAATCATGCCAGTCCCAGCACCATTCCCAGACATTTCCGTGCATATCATACAATCCCCAGGCATTGGCCGCATAACTCCCCACCGGGGTTGTCCCGTTATCGTAACTGTCGCCGCTGTACCGGTAATTAGCATCACTGCCATCAATGCTGCTCCCAAAACTGGAGTAAGTAGTGGTCTCTGCCCGGCAGACGTATTCCCATTCGGCCTCAGTAGGCAATCGATAACCATCTGCTTCCCATTTCACCCAGTCGCTTTTTATGTTTATCCTGCCAGAACGGTACACCGTGGATTGGGATGCGGAAGTGTAATAGCAAGGTGTGCGTCCCTCCATCTCACTCAGGGCATTGCACCAAAGGACAGTGTCATACCATTCAATGCACGTTACCGGATGGTTTTCATCCTGCGTTTCACTGTAATCTTCACTTCCCATGTCTCCGGGCATGTTGAAGGTGTATCCGTGGGATTCACCCCAATCCTTCACTTCTATCCATTGGGCATAAGTTACCTCGTATTTCGCCATCGAGAATGGGGAGAGGGTCACAGAATGAGCTGGGCGTTCATCATCCCCACCATTATCGCTGCCCATACTGAAGCTCCCGCCGGGGATAGAAACCATTTCAATACCTGAGGAACTGGTATAGGTAGTTGGCTGGTTATCACCCCCCCCCACAACCAACACTGCTTGCTAAGAAAACTGCCACTATACTGATAGATATGACTGCGTAAATGATTTTATTATTCAATGTCTAACTCCTTTTGCATGTGAAAATGCATGTTTTTTATGCCGCCCAACTATGCAATTATTTCATTCACCCGCCTCTTTTAAGAACTCAAGTAAAGCCTCCGCCGCCGGAGAAAGCACTTTTTGTCTCCGGTGTACTAAATAGAAATCTCTCGCTAGTTTAATTCCATCAATTTCAAAGACCTTTATAGTTCCCAATTTCACCTCGTTTTGCACGGCCCTTTCTGATACTACGGAAACTCCAGCTCCAGACTGCACCGCCCTTTTCACGGCTTCGGTGCTTCCCAAAACCATCGCTATATTGAGATCCTCGAGTCCAGTACCGGTTTCTTTGAGTCTACTACCGATTATGGCTCTCGTCCCAGAACCACTTTCCCTCAATACAAAAGGCGCCTTCTTGAGATCATCCAGAGATACTATATTGCCTGAGAACCATCGATTCTGAGCTGGAGCAATTATCACAAGTTCGTCGCTAACAAATTTTTCAAAGACCAATTTATCGTTTTTCTCACTAGCCCCAACGACCCCAAGTTCAACCTCATTTTCCAATACATTCCTGATAATACTTGCAGTATCACCAATCTTCATTGTGATATCAATTCCGGGATGACCTTCTCTAAATTTCTGCAGCAAACCAGGCAGAATATATTCCCCCGGAATGGTGCTTGCCCCTAATGCCACTTCCCCCCACAACAATCCAATCAGGCTGTGAATAGCTTGTTTCGCTTCATCATTTAATTCCAATATCTGTCGTGCATATCGATACAAGACCTCGCCACTTTTAGTGAGCATGGTCGTTCTCCCGCCACGATCCAGCAACCTGGTACCCAGTTCCTCCTCCAATGAGGCTATTTGAAAACTCACCGTCGGTTGGGTCAAGCCTAATTTATCTGCAGCCACTGAAAATCCCCTCTCATCTGCCACAACACAGAAAATCTCCAATTGTCTGATCTCCATATCCCCTCCCAATTATGTCAAGTTTATAGCACGATGCATAAATCAAGTCAAGTGAATCCGGCGTGTCAAATCATTTAAACAGGTAACCCAACAAGCTCT
>JABMQN010000064.1 GCA_013203045.1 Chloroflexota bacterium | reverse complement strand
TTCTGGCAAGAGCACCGTTGGGGTTATTCTCGCGAAGTTGTTGTCGTACGGATTCGTCGATACTGACGTTCTTATCCAGACGTCACAGAAATGTTCACTGCAGGAGATCGTAGATCGAGATGGTCACGTCGTGCTCCGAAAGGTGGAAGAGGACATTCTTCTTAATATCGACACCCAAAATCACGTGATTGCCACGGGTGGAAGTGCGGTATACAGCAATCGCGCTATGGCCCACCTGACATCAATCGGGATCGTCGTTTTTCTTGAAGTCGATTTGGCTTCACTGGAGATGAGGATCCAAAATATCGGGACGCGAGGCATTGCCAAGCGACCGGAGCAGAGTTTGGCCGATCTGTTTGGCGAGCGGGAGCCGTTGTATAAGAAATTCGCGGACGTCACGGTGAGTTGTTCCGCGCTGACACAAGAAGATGTTTGTGTGAAGATTGTTGAAGAAATCGAAAGCTAACAAATCGATTCTTCGGTGATTCGACCCTGGCCGTTGGCACCGGGTATCTCCGGGCAATAGGCAACGAACCATCCATCGTCCTCTTCTATGATTGCAGTGAACTCATTATGCATAATGACTTCTCCTTAGTACTTGGCATTATATGGGGTGAACACCATTTTGCAAGTTGTCATAGTCATATGAAGCTGTGGGAAAATGATGACAAAGTATAGGTTCAGTAAATAAAAATTGGGTTGTTTACTTAATTAGGCGACCATCGGTAGTTTTGATTTGTGTGTCATGCCGATCTGTCAGTTCCATCGCGTTAAATTGGTATTTTGGGGTGATCTCGATAATAAATCAGTGACATCTCTCATTGATTAACCGGTTAGTGGCTCATTGCCAGGCTTATACGGATGATAATGCTCTGGGAAATGGTCTATTGAGTAAGAGCAATTTTCGGTCGATATGCAAAAACCCTCGAAGGAGCTGGGTGATAGATGACACTTATATTACCCAAAACGTCCAAAAACGCCCCGGATGAACACCATTGAAGCTACTGAAACGCATATCTCTAGATGTTCATATGCTGTGGTTATGTACTCGTCCACGTGTTGGTGAGACAAAGTAGGACGAACTGGTAACAAAAAATGCATCAAAACGAGCGATCGACGTACCTACCCAATATCGGATGTCGGGGATGAAGAGGGAGCTTGCGCTGGGATCAGGCGACGGGTCTACCGGACGGGCAAATAGCGCTGTCATGGTGGAGGGGATCCTGGTGGATCCATGCTTCAATCTCACCACTTTATAAAACCAAGGGTGTCGGAAGTGTCAACGAACTATTACTGCAAAGTAAAAACTGCGTCAAGTTTTGGTAAAATATTGGTCAAAACCGCATTATTTGGCTGTATTCAGCTTGACATATAGAACACTTGCATTATGATCGTATATACGGGATAGAAAACAGTTTGTCCCGCAATAACGAAAAAGGATGAAACTGGAAATATCGAAGTCATATTTTTGTAATATACTGACGAACCTCTTTAAAAGGTAAGGTCGATTTGTGAATCGCCCCACCAAGTCGCGACGTTTCCACTTTAAAAAAACCGCTTATGACGTTCCTCAAAGAGAATTCTCTGATTATTGGACTGACTCTACTCATCGGGGTGGCTGTGCTGCTGCTCTCATCTTCCCATCTCTTCTTCACGAAGGGAGTTGCTTTTGTTGATACTGACTTGCAAAAATCCTCGGGCGATGAAGTGTTTGTGAAAACCAAAATGGACTTTGGCAGCCAGGAGCATATGGCTGCATTTCCTCTGGAGGTGGGGCAGTGGACCGGGTTTGAATATGATGCCGAAGGGTGGAAGGAACGACTGGGGGCGGATATCATGTTAATGCGGGGCTACATGCCGCAGGCATTCTCCCAGCCGGTTTTCTTTTTGATCATGCAGTCAGAAACCGCATCCAGTTTCCATCCGCCTAAAGTATGTTATGGCGGGCAAGGGTATAAAATCGAAGAAGAAGGAAAGGAAGATGTGGTGTTGACGGATACCATCTGGACACGTGAATCCGCCAATACATCCATGCCCTTCAAAAAGCTGGTGATCTTCAAGGAATCGGATGATGGCAAGATCACGGAGCGCCGCCTGGTTCTCTATAACTATGTGAAAGGGAATCAGTTCACCACCGATACTGTTACCATGCTTCGTATCTCGGCTCTTATACCGCTGGAAGGCTCTTATGATGGCGTGCTGGATATAGAGAAGGATTTCATCGAGCAGGCTCTTCCATTGATGTTTGAACCGGACGAAGAAGGGGAGAAGTGGAACCCAATTGCGCGCGAAATGGCCGGATGGGGTGCGATCGGTTACGCGATTATAGTACTGCTGGTGGCCATCCCCTTGGCGATCATCATTTTCCCGAGGATAAAAAGAACGTAGCGCGGGGCTTCAGCCTCGCTGGAATTGATCCCAGTCAACGATAAATAGGGATCAAGGGGTCAGGAGAAGTCCCCTCTTGAGAGGGAATTAAGCCTGTCCTGAGCCTGACGAAGGGTGTGTGTTTATTTACAGAACATCGTAGGGTGGGTTCAACCCACAAAAAGAGAAGGTAGGATCCGGAATCCAGGTGGTGCGGGGCGGTACTGAGCCTTTATCCCTTACTCTTGGTTCCTGTATATTGAATACTGACAATTAACCATAAAATGCCGATTACTGACTAATAACCAGGGAGGCCGGGAAAATGAATGATGCGAAAACTATAAACCAACTCAAGCAGGAATTGCGGAAAGAGATCGTCGAGGAGGTGATTGATATAGTAAGAGATGAAATAGAGGAGAATTTCAGTGACGATTTCATCCGGGGGGTCGAAGAGGCGGAATTGCGCGTTAAAGAAGGTGATGTAGCCGAATACACACCAGAACAACTAAGGAAGAAATTCTTATGAGTTATTCCATCCGACTGGAAATTCGGCTGGAAAAGAAACTGATCAAACTCAGCAGCAAGGATAAAGGGACCTGCAAACGAGTCATCAACAAAATATTTGAATTGAGCGAGAACCCTTATTCCGGGAAAAGCTGAGAAAAGTTATGAAAGGGAAATGGCGAGTTCATGTTGGTACCTTCGTTCTTATATACCAAATCGAAGAAACAGATAAGAGTATTGTTTTTCTGGAATTTGAACATCATGATGAAGCGTACAAATAGAGCCAATTTCCGGAATCCAAGCATACCGAACATCCTCGCCCTTGAGGAAGAGGTTAAGTGAGGGTGAGATAATATGGGGAAGAGCGGTAATGCCCCCTGAAACCCAGATCCTGACAGTCGGGAATAACCACAGGGGCTCGGGAATGAAAGATATCAAATGTCAAATCAGCGGTGGAGGGCTGAACTTGGAACATTGAACCTTAAACCCTGAACGAAGATGGTAATGAGTAAACCAACAACCATCAACCGTGAACTTTCAACAACCACAATGGTGAAAAACAATTGGCAACCATGACACAAATTGCAAAATCTGAAGTACGGATAGCGGTTCTTCGCGGTATTCTCTATGCAATAGCGTTCGCTGATGCGGAAATAGTTCGTGCTGAGGCAAGTGACCTCTGGGGTATGGTGTTTTACTCTGTCATTTGTCTGGGCCTCGTCCTTCATAGCACCGTGGTTGGAAAAGGACGGTTCCAGGGATTGCTCCTGTGTGCGAGTCTTATCGCTCTTATCAGAATAGTAACCCTGGCCATGGCGATAGAGGAATACTCCGGATGGTACTGGTACGTAATCCTGGACAGTATCGTATTTGCCGGTATTTTTATTGCCATGAGAACTATGGTCCTTCAACGAGCGGATCTTTCCACTGACTGGAAAGGATTTCGTCTGGGTTCGATTGATGTTGCGCTGATCTATCTGGCGGCGATAACAATTGCAGAACTGATCACAGCAATAGGAAGCACAACTGCAGGTATGGTCTGCCATGCTATTCTGCTCTTTTCTTTGGTTCTGAACAGCTCAATGTTGAGCCAGAGTAGCAGTCAAAAGCTCTATCTTGCGCTTGCGCTTGCCCCGTTGATCAGGATAGTAAGCCTGGCCATGCCGATGGAGGAAATAAGAGAAATCTATCAGTATCTATTCACATCGGCTCTTCTATTCCTCGCTGTCATCGTTGTTATCCGGATTCTGAATTTGCGTCGCCCGGCGCTCAGCCTGAATGTGGGTAAACTTCCGGTACAACTATTGGTAGCATTGACCGGCGTCGGCTTTGGGGTCGCGGAGTACTGTATCCTGGAGCCTGAACCACTGATTGATGCGCTTACGTGGCAAGAGATACTGGTACCGACCCTCATATTCGTGGTAGCTGTGGGATTTGTGGAAGAGCTTGCCTTTCGTGGCGTAATCCAGCACTGTTCAACGGAGTTGATGGGTCGGTGGGGATGGGTATATGTAGCGGTGCTATTCGCAGTGCTCCATATCGGTTACGAATCCGTGGCACACTGGTTTTTCATTCTGGGGGTTGGACTGTTCTTTGGCTGGGTAGTAAAGAAAACAGGGTCGCTCCTAGGAGTGACCCTGTCTCATGGTCTGGCGAACATCGGATTATTCCTCGTTGTTCCGCACGTTATCTAAGTAATCACGCCCAGTATTTCCATGACTGCGATGATGGCAAATATACCAAGTAGAGGGGCAATGCCAACATTGATATGACGATTGATCAGTGCCGACCTCGGTCCATCACCAACGACAGCGAGCAGCTTTACTGCCAATATGACCACCAGCGTTACAATAGCAATTACGCCAAAAGCACCCGCTTCAACTGGCGATGCTGCTACAGTTGTAGTAACTATCATTTTTCAGTTATCCTTGCAACGTGATGCAATAGTACCACTCATCTGCTAATATGTCAAGTACAGAAGTGTTACCACAGGGTTAATAAGTGGTCAAGTTTTGGTAAAAGAGGATATTGAGGCTGTCTGAAAAGAGGTGCAGGGTTTCCCCTCTTGAGAGGGGATTAAGGGGTGTGTATTACCAGGGATCAGGGGTTGCTACTGTAGGGGCGCGATTAATCGCGCCATCATATGATACCCCCAGAAATGGGGGATCGAGGGAGGGTCCGAACCGGGTAGAATATTGACAAAATGAACCGGGCACATGGTTGACACGTTAAGGTATAGGCAGGAGGTGTCTATGCCTTGGAAGGAAACCAGTGTCATGGATCAGAAGGTACAG
>JABMQN010000063.1 GCA_013203045.1 Chloroflexota bacterium | reverse complement strand
TTCTAATGTCGGAAAAATTACAACAATATGATGGTATTCCGCTTTTAAAACAAACACTAAATGCAAAAACCAGAGGAAAGCGAATGATTGAATTACTTAAAAAATTTGAAGGGGAAATTGATAAAGATATTATAAATTCAATTGCAAGTGATCATGGGGAAAAGGGAACTGATACCCACATGAAAAGTATGTGCCAACATCCAAAAGGTTTGCGCTACAATTTTAAAACCTTGGTTTCCTTTATTGCTCAACCAAAAGACAAATGTTTTTGGATTTATGAAGGCAACCCCTGTGAAAATAAGGTAAAGAAATACACTTTTGATTAATTTTTAAAATATCGTTAAGGGACATTATTACACACTCTATGAACGGGAGGAATACAATGCGGGAAAACGCTAGGTCAAGTGAGATGCTCAGTCCTTCAGCAGTTCAGAAGAAGCTGAAGAAGTTTGACAAGTCCTTCAAGCCCTACAAACAAAAACTGATCCAGTACTACGGCGACGATTTGGCGAGTAAGATAACAGAGCAGACTAGAAATGAATACGAACGTCTTCTGCCTGAGACCCCCCAGTTTGATGGCAGTGTAAACGTTTTCAATTGGGCTATAGGAGTAAACGTCTTGATCGTTGCCTTCTACAGGTCCATGAAAACCTATGGCAATACTGTAGAGGATGTGATTCGAATATTAATTCAAGTATCCGAGGATTCCCATGGGTCAATACCGACCATGGTAAGGTGGTTTGCACGGAAGTTCGTCTTCAGCCGCATTTTCCTCCGAATTGTGAGGCGATCTGCTGAAAAAGTGCGCAACCATCCAGAAGGTTGGAAGATCGATTACAAGAAGGGTGATGGAAAGACCAGCGATTGGTACTTTGAGTGTCATGAATGCGGTGTTATCAAGTACTACGAGAAACATGGGGCAGCGGAACTTTCGCCATATTGCAATTACATCGACTACATACAAAGTCATGTTTTGGGTATGGGTATGCACAATCCGAAGAATATCGGACAAGGAGACGAGAAGTGCTGTGAGTATATGAAAGAGGGAAGAGAAACCTCGCTTCCCGATAACCTGGCACAAGTCTTTGGCACAAACGCTATCGGGTGATAATGATTCGACCCCGAAAAAAACAATAAAGGAGCAATCGTCATGAAAAACAAGAAAACCTTGACGGCACCATGTGGACTTGACTGTTTCAACTGCGAACTCTATGAGGATAATCTCACAACTGATTTTGCTGAGTTTATTCACAGCAAACTTGGGATTCCAAAAGAAGATATCGTTTGTAAGGGTTGTCGCCAACAGGATGGCAAACACTATCATATCCCATCAGATGGGTGCGCCACTTTAAACTGTGTCAAAGAACGGGGATTGGAATTATGTTGTGAATGCAACGATTTTCCTTGTGCACTTCTCGCCCCTATTGCTGACAAGGCTGCTCAATATCCTCACAACATGAAAGTACATAACCTTTGCCGAATTAAAAACGTCGGACTTGATCGATGGATTGAGGAAGAAGCGGGAGAAATACGCAGGAAGTATTTCAAGGGAGAGTTTGTGGTTGGCAAGGGACAGGCTGACTAAAGTCTAATATGGCGTGAGATGGGGAATATTTTCGCTCTAATAATAAATTATACAAAAGGTATAACGTCGATAAACTCCGGCCAAAATCGACGCTTCAGCGGCGATTCTGACGGCTAAGCTCTGCGTTATGTAGAATCCCGTTGTTTTCTGATCTGGGTGAATTCACTATCTTACAAAGACAAAGATTACGAATAGAATAGTAATGAATGATAAATTGAGTAAATCAATTTTGGATCAGCTAGTAAGTAGTGTTATTAAGAAAAAACATATTTATGGAGCTGTGTTTTATGTATCGTCTGATGACAATAGCATTGATCTAATCAGTGCAACCGGAGATATAAGAGAAAATAGTCAATACTATATCGCCAGCATAAATAAACTGTTTGTTTCTTCGATTATTCTGAGCTTATACATAAAAAACAAACTGAATTTGCATGACAAAATCTCCAAGTATCTCCCGGAAAAGGTAGTTCGAGGACTACACGTACATAAAGGTAAGGATTATTCTAATGTCCTTTCCATTGCCCATCTGATGTCTCATACCTCTGGACTACCCTGTTATCTGACCGATAAACAACCCAACGGGAAAAAGGCGATAGCCGATCTTGAAGCAGGTATTGATCAGCCTTGGCCAATTGATATAGTAATTCAAGAGATAAAAAGTATGGAAACACACTTTCCTCCTGGGAAGGAAGGCAGGGCAAAGTATGTTGATACAAACCACCAAATATTGGGCTTGATCATAGAAAACATTACCGGGGAGTCTGTAAATATCGTCCTGAATAACCTGTTTCAAGAACTAAACCTAAGTCAAACCCATGTATGGAAAGATGTTAATAATGAGAATCTTGTTCCCATCCGCTACAAATCAGAGATAATCCATCTCCCACTTTTTCTCAATTCCACACAAAACGATATTGTTTCCACGGCACAGGACCAAATGACATTCTTAAAGGCATTCTTCAGTGGCTATTTTTTCCCAAAAGAAAGACTGAACGAATTGGAGAAGTGGAATAACATCTTTTTCCCCTTTAAATATGGTATTGGTATACAAAAATTCTATCTACCGCGCGTTCTTTCGCCGTTTCATCCCGTCCCAAATATGATTGGCCATTGTGGTTCTATCGGGTCAGTGGCTTTCTATGTACCTGATAAGGATATTTATATAACTGGAACTATAAATCAGCAGGCAAGGTCTAACATCGCGTTTCAAACCATGATAAAAATTGTCAATAAATTGAGTTAATAAATTGGTTATTGCGGTCATTGGCAATACGGTAAAAACAATAAACTGGCCACCTGACCAGGTAAAAATCCCCCCATGTGCCCGGCGCAAGAGGGGGGATTTCTTTTTATTATGAGGGTATCAACCAGGGAGGTTAACATGACAAACATAAATGACGATAAGAGCACATGGGCTGTTGGTGGAGGTATGTTTATTGGTATGGGTGTTGGATTTTTCTTCTTACAGGAATCTCCTCTAGCATTCGTTGGATCCATGTTCATAGGATTAGGCCTGGGTCTGGTGACAACTCCCATAATTTCAAGCAAAAAAGAAAGAGTATAAAAATGAAAGCTATTGTATGCACAAAATATGGGCCACCGGAAGTGCTTCAGCTCAAAGAGGTAGAAAGACCTACTCCGAAGGACAAAGAAGTCCTGATAAGAAATTATGCGACAACAGTAACTTTATTCGACTGTTGGATGCGAAGTAGCACATCCCCTCCCGGATTCGGGATACTAATGCGTATAGCCAACGGTATCAGAAAGCCAAAGCAACCTTTACTTGGGACTGAGCTAGCCGGGGAAATTGAAGCCGTAGGCAAGGATGTAAAATTATTCAGGAAAGGTGACTTGGTTTTTGGATTCACCGGGATGAGTTTAGGTGCTTATGCCGAGTACACATGTCTTCCTGAAGATGGGATGCTCGCAACAAAACCTGCCAATATGACCTGCGAGGAAGCCGCTGCTGTCCCTCAAGGGGCATTAACCGCATTGTTTTTTCTAAGAAAAGGAAATATCCAGAGGGGACAAAAAGTCCTTATCTTCGGCGCTTCTGGAGGTGTAGGTACCTATGCGGTACAGCTTGCCAAGTATTTTGGAGCAGAAGTTACCGGAGTCTGCAGTACCACGAAATTAGAGTTGGTGAAATCTCTGGGAGCCGATTGGGTAATTGATTACACTCAAGAGGATTTTACTAAAAGAGGTGAGACCTATGATATCATTTTTGACACGATGGGGAAAAGTCCGTTCTCGGGTAGCAAAAGATCGCTAAAGAAAGAAGGTTTCTATCTTTTTACTACCTTTGGATTACCACGACTTTTGCGAATATTGTGGCTTAAAATGACAAGCAGCAATAAAGTGGGTCCGCTTGGGGTTATAGAAGAGAGAACTGAAGATCTAATTTTCCTCAAAGAGCTTATTGAGGGGGGAAAGATAAAATCGGTCATAGATGGACGCTATCCGCTGGAACAGATCGTAGAGGCTCATAGATATGTCGAAACAGGACAAAAAAAGGGACAAGTGGTAATAACTTTAGATCACAATAACAAAACTTAACGACAAAATAGGGAGTTGTAGATGTTTAATCAATTAGTCGAAATTAATACGCGTCCAGAACCATTTCAATTTTATACCGCAGCGGATCTTTGGACTGATGAGCATACATCACGGATGATGCTTGAATATCACCTGAATGAAGATATCGATCTTTCATCCCGAAACAGTAATTTTATTGAACGATCAATTGAGTGGATTGTCTCACGTATCGGAGTCAAGGAGAATACAAATGTTGCCGATTTTGGCTGCGGACCGGGCCTTTACACAATCCGGTTTGCAGAAAGGCAGGCAGATGTCACAGGGATCGATTTTTCAGAGAATTCTATTCGGTACGCGCAGAATATGGCGGCACAGAAAGGATTGAACATTAAGTATCTCATTCAGAACTACTTTGAGTTTGAGCCTGAGGACCAGTTTGACCTGATCACCATGATAATGTGTGACTTCTGTGCCTTAAGTCCGGTTCAGCGAAAAGTGATGCTGAATAAGTTTCACAGTTGTCTGAAACCACACGGGGCAGTTTTGCTCGATGTGTACTCATTGAATACGTTCAATCAACGGGAAGAAGTGGCAACGTATGAAAAGAATTACCTCAACGGTTTCTGGTCAAAAGATGACTATTATAGCTTCGTAAACACCTTTAAATACAAAGACGAAAAGGTGATACTCGATAAGCACACGATAATCGAAGAATCGCGCATAAGAACAGTATACAATTGGCTGCAGAATTTCAGTTGCGAATCACTTGGACAGGAATTCGAGGATTGCGGTTTCGAGGTTGAAGAGTTCTATTCTGATATTGCCGGGAAGCCGTATGACGCGGAATCTATGGAGATTGCAGTCGTTGCCCGAAAATTATAGGCCACCGCAAAAACATTGATGGTACGCGTAAATAATAATAAGAGAGGTGCCAAAATGACAACAGCAGCAAAACAGCGAGTGCTGATAGCAGGAGCAACCGGATATTTGGGAGGATTCGTTGTTAGGGAGTTCAAGTCTCGGGGATACCATGTACGAGCTCTGGCCAGATCACCACATAAACTGGATCCGCTTAAAAATGAGATCGACGAAATCGTGACCGGTGAGATCACTGATCCCGATTCCATTAAAGATGTTTGTGAAGGGATAGACGTTGTCTTCTCCTCAGTAGGAATAACAAAGCAGAAAACCAAGTTAACTTTCAAAGATGTCGACTATCAGGGCAACATGAATTTGTTAAAGGCAGCAAAGTCGGCAGGCGTAAAGAAATTTATCTATGTTTCGGTGCTGAACGGACCAAAACTGCCACACCTTGCCATTGTTAAGGCTCATGAGGATTTCGTCGATGAATTGAAAGCTTCCGGTATGGATTATGCCATACTCAGACCTACAGGCTATTTCTCGGATATGGGTGAGTTCTTCGATATGGCAAGAAAAGGCAGGGTTTATCTGTTCGGTTCCGGAGATAACAGTGTCAATCCTATCCATGGCGCGGACCTCGCTGTCAGTTGTGTCGATGCAGTGGAGGGTCATCAGCAGGAAATCGATGTTGGCGGTCCGCAGGTTCTGACGTGGCGCGAGGTCGCTGAACTTGCGTTTGACGTCCAGGGAAAGCAGGTAAAGATTACTTCTGTTCCTGTGTGGCTAATAAAGTTTGCTGTAAAGGTTACCAAGCTTTTTAACAGACACCAGGGTGAACTGCTGGCTTTTGTGTCCACGATGATGACCAGCAATGTGGTGGCTCCTGCTACCGGAACCCGCACACTAAAAGAACATTATAAGGCGCTGCAAATATGAAATCTTGAATGGAGGCCAGATGAGTTCACTTAACCTCGGCTTGTTCTGGTTTCTTCTCCTTGCCGCAGGTTGGAAACAATTGTCTCCATTCTTTTGGGTGTATTTAGCTGTAACTGTCTTGCTAATAATCAGCGGCTTCTCTTGCATCAGAATATGTCAGCAACAGTATAAAAGCCTCTGATATTCCCGCACTCACCGTCCAAGGGAACAAAAATTTGAAAAACTGGTCAACTGACCAGGTAAAAATCCCCCCAAGTGCCTGGTACATATAGGCTAATCTATCACTTATACTTGCTGCATGAGAGATCGAATCGCTAATTGGATGGAATGCTAAATTATAACCTAATCTAACCAGAAGGAGATAACAATGGAAATCAAACAGGTAAAACTCATCTATTTTTCACCCACTGGAACCACTCGAAAAGTATTGGAAAGTATTGCTAAAGGTATCACTGTTGAAGATGTCGAGCATATTAATTTGACACTTCCGGAAGGAGCTCAACAAACAATCCCACCCTTTTCAGATGAACTCGTAATTATAGGTGCACCTGTTTACGGTGGTCGTCTGCCAGTTGATGCAATCAATCGACTCAAACAGCTAAAAGCAAGCAAAACCTTAGCGATTCTCATAGTTGTAT
>JABMQN010000062.1 GCA_013203045.1 Chloroflexota bacterium | reverse complement strand
GTTTGTGCTGAGAAGAATTATCAGGTTGTAGTTTCGGAAACCAGTAAGGAGCTGCTTTCAAAAGGGATCAGCCTAATTCATGATTCTTTTGTCAGATCTGTGCATCGGGTCTTCATCCCATGATCCTCCCGATTTTAAGGGAGGAAGGAATCCTATGGCATCACGCACAGTCCGAAAAGACGGTGGGGCGAAAATAGCTGGAGGCAGCGTAACTTTGATGTCTTTTGAAGCGATAATGGTGGTCCTCAATCTTACTTGCGGAACTCCGTATTCAGCCATATTCACGATATCGGCTTCAATGTTTTCGTAACCAGCCTTCTCTATGATTCGCTTGAAGGATTCATAGTATCGATTTGGTTTTCTCCTCAATAAATCCGGGACATTTTCCATTATCGCAATTTCTGGGGACAATGCTGCAACAATCTCGGCGAATTTCGAAACCAATGAATTTCGAGGATCTTTCCCGTCCTTCCTTTTGCTGAGTTTGGAGAAACCCTGGCATGGAGCGCATCCGATCAAAATCAAAGGATTCTTTTTCCCTGACGGTGTCATATCTCTTACTATGTCTCGAATTAGTTCGATATCGGATGTTGCAAGATCCACATCGTATGGCTTTATTCCCAGATTGCGTTCGTAGGTTTTGTTAGCGTCGGGATCTATATCAAATGCGCCAATTAGACTGAATATTCCCGTCCTCGCACCGATTTCATGGAATCCGTAGGACATCCCCCCGCACCCCGAGAAAAAGTCAATCACATCATAAACTTGGCCCAAAACCGCGGTACTGCTTACATCCCAATTGGCAGCTAATAGCGCCTCTTGAACATAGTCAAATTCTGGATTCACGGTTTCTTCGGGGGAGCCACAAGTACGTTTATTCGAATTTAGTCTAGTTCGCATTCTTCAGTTGTTCCCTTCATTGATCTGTCTTGACACTTCAGTCATTTTATTCGAGAAATATTTTGAATTTATTTCGCATTCCCATACGGTCAAAACGTTCCAACCCAAAAATTTGAGATCCCTCTCGGCCTGTCTGTCTCGTTCCATGTTACGTGACAACTTTTCTTCCCAAAAATCTGGATTCTGTTTGGGGCGAGTGGCTTTTTTGCAGCCTGGGTGTTGGTGCCAGAAGCATCCATGAACAAATATGACTGTATGATATTTGGGTAAGACAATATCTGGTGTTCCCGGTAAGTCATTTCGATGTATTCTGAAACGATACCCTATCCTATGCAATCCTGAACGGACCTTAAGTTCTAATCCCGTATTCTTCGATTTGACCCGAGACATTATTTCACTACGTTTTTCAACAGCAAATATATCGGTACCCATTAGAAATATCCTTGAATTATGCGAAGCTTCTTCACAAGTAAACCATCATTTTCAAAGGATTCAAATTTAAAGTGCCAACACAAAACACAGACTGTATATAAATTGTACATCTTTTTTGAGTCATAGTATCACGAATTTGTAAAATTGTCATGTGGGGAAAAGAGGAATAGTTGGGAATTAGTTCGATCACATCCTGCACAGACAGGGATTCGTGCCTGAGACGGGAAGCTGGTTATTATTTCTTCATTAACCGTACTACCATGGCCGCAATGAATCCAGCCATGATAATGACAAACAAGTCATAAGGTGTAATCATGGTTCGTAGCCTCCTCGTTTCGAAGACATACAGTAACTTTAGCTGCTATATTAATTGGTCCGAAGTGAGTATGCAAGATATCAACGGTCACGTTTCTGGAGTGGCCAAACCCAAGTCTTTCAGCTTTATCGCGAGGATCAATGCTGCTTGGCGGCATTCGTTCCCATGGCAAATGAATCGCATCGAGACTGTAACTGCGGTCTATGAGCATCCTCAGAGGGAATATCAGGGTATATATCTTTAAGGATTCACTCGTAGTTGATAGGTTCTAAAGCAAACCAGATTTTTCATGAATTTTTGTTGGTCTTTGGGAGAGAGGATTCGAACCATTAATCTCCACGTCCCGAACACGGCGCGCTAATAAGGTTGCGCTACATCAAAGACCCTGATTTGCTCAAGAACGCACCCATTGAAACATTGTGGTGGTGATACTAACGAAAAAAGAGAGAAGGTTCTGCCTACCGTATGGTAAGGCCCACCGTTTGTTCCAGTCTGATATCAGCGTTCGTTTTTCAAGTGGGGAGTGGTGATCTTCAAAGGACTGGAAGCAGACAACACATTGATTTTGTTTTATGGGATTCGCCATTGTTTTCGCATGGAAACAGGGTAGGCATTGAGCATGAATCCTCAGGGTACGGGTGTTGCCGTGGGTAACTGTATATTGTATAGTTATGGTGTCGGTCGCCTCAGCATGACAACACCCGTACTATATAAAAAGGGTGCGGTTAATTAGCGCAATTTGAAGCTGGTGAGCCGGGAGGGTTTCGAACCCTCGACACCCGGATTAAAAGTCCGGTGCTCTACCCCTGAGCTACCGGCCCGCCTTATTAACTATAGCGCTCACTACATATTGACGTCAACAGAATAGCTGATGGGAACTAACGCCGACGGTTCTGGTTCCACTTCAGCCGCCTCATCAGATTTCCATGAATAATTTGAGACAAAACCCCAGTCACCCAGTGGCCAGTAGATCAGCCATGCCTTACCTACTATGGTGTCGCGTGATACTTCATGGGAGGTGGAATGCCGGCGATTATCACCGATAATGAAGTAATTATCCTCCCCGATTTCTGTGGGAGGTACATTAGCAACTCCATCTATATATGGTTCGTCCATCTGCTTGCCGTCGATATAAAGCTGTCCCTTACGAATCTCCACAAGTTCACCCGGGAGGCCGACTATCCGGTGTATCACGTCATGGTCCACATTGGGGGCGTCAAAGACGACAATATCTCCTCTGCCAGGATCACCAAACCAGTAAGCTGCTTTACTTACTATGACGAATTGGCCGTCGTGTAAGGTAGGTTCCATGCTGTATCCATTGACTTCGAAATTATGAACTACAGATCGGATTGCTACAAAGAATAGCAATGCCAGCACGATCGTTATGACAACCTCTCGAACAATCCCTCTCATGTATACTCCGTAATCCTCATGTTAGCATATAATCACGTTGAGTTGTTGATAACAAAATATGCTAAAATGGAAGCTAACTTGAGACAGAACCTAGTATATAGAACGGCTGACCGGTAGTCAATTTGTGGTTTTTTTAGTAGTTTATTCATGTTGTGTTCATCGATTAGCCACTATATTATAAACTTGAAAACATGACGAGTTACGAAGAAGATTTAATCAAGCAGAGCCAGGGTGGTGACCTGGATTCATTCAACCTGCTTGTCGAAATATATCAGGGCCCAATTTACAACCTTACTTTGCGAATGTTGGGAAATCCTCAGGATGCGGAGGATGTTGCCCAGGATGCTTTTGTTCTGGCGTGGAAAGCCATTCATGGTTTTAAGGGAGGCAGTTTCAAAGCTTGGCTCTTTCGTATCGCATCCAATGCGTGTACCGATTTGCTCCGAAGCAAAAAAAGCCGCAAGGCTGATTCGCTGGATGCCATATTCCCCGAATATAACCCTCTTCCCAGTCAGGTAGAGTCTCCAGAAGATCATGTTATGCGAGAGGAAGTTACTCGCTTAATTGGTCAGCAGTTGCTTTCTTTATCGGATGAGCAACGTCTGGTGGTTACCCTGGCTGATTTGCAGGGATTGAGCTACGAAGAGATTGCGCAAATTACAGATTGCTCCCTTGGCACCGTAAAGTCAAGGCTAAACCGTGGTCGCGCAAATTTGCGTGATCTATTATCACAACACAAGGAACTTTTACCGCCTGAATTCCGTCTTTAATAATGCAAGGAAGACGATTGCTATGTTTAGTCGCAAACGGCAGACGGCATGTGAAAGAATACGGGAGATGTTCTCGCCGTATATTGATGCGCAACTTTCCGCTGTAGAACGGGAAGTTGTAGATTTCCATGTTGATGTGTGCGATGCGTGCCGATATCAACTTGCTTCGATGGAGAAAACGGCGAGATTACTCCAGAGTATGCCGGTTGTACCTGTGCCTCGATCGTTTACATTAGCCGAAGCACCGGCTAGAGGTATTGAATTACCGTTTGCGATGCCCGCTATGAACTGGCTGCGAGTGGCGACTGCAGCAGCAGTTATTGCATTAGTGGCGCTAGTGGCAGTTGACTTGACTGGAGCTGTTGATAAGTCAGGTGAGCCTGTAGTTGCATCACCTACACCAACAGTGACCCCGGATGCACAAACAACTCCCCCATCTGTGAGCCCGATGCCCACAGATGATGGTAATGATGCTATTCCACCGATACAATCGCCTCAGCCTTGGGGCGTTGTAGGCCCTGTCGACCCCAATGCTGATATCCTGATAGATGGTCCTATTAATAGTGTTCCATGGGAAGCCCAAGAGAAGGCTGACCTTGAAGCGGAGAAGGGGGAGGGTTTGTCCCCCACACCTCCCCCACATTCTCCGTCCTGGCTTCTTCCTCTTGAGATAGTCACTGGTGCCCTAGTTGTATTACTAGGCGCAGCATATTTCCTGGGTTGGCAAAGAAAACGAAAGTTTTCTACCACACACCGAGGTTAATACCTCACTTTGCAGGTGAGGATCTTCCAAAAGTTAAGTGTCCTTTGTTTTGGGCTCCAGGACTTTGGGGTTTACATAGTTTTCGAGGAGGTAGGAATGGCTGAGGAGGATAGCAAACCCAAGATTTCAAGAAAGCGCAGGTCATTACTGGCACTAATCCCGTTGGTAGCTGCGTTTATAGGATTCATCTTTTGGCGAAAGAAAAAGTCATATTAGAGCCGAACTGCATGGATACTTGAGCGTATATAATACCTTCATGGTTAAATGAGGGGCAAATCGTGGTGATATAAAAAGAGGCTGGACATTATCCAGCCTCTTTTTTGTTCTATTGGCTCAAAGCATTCCTCTGAGTTTTTCCTGCACTTCTTCCAATGGAACCAATACTGCTTCTTTCTCGTTGCGTTTTTTGATTTCAACACTGCCCTGTTTCAGATTACGAGGGCTAATCACTACTCTAAGCGGTATACCGATCAGATCAGCGTCGTTGAACTTGATTCCTGCCGATTCATCCCGATCGTCAAGCAGAACTTCAAAACCAGCTAAAGTGAGTTCGGAGTAAAGCTTATCTGCTGTTTGTGATACTTGCTCATCGTTGGTACTCAGGGCACAAAGGTATATTTCATAAGGAGCGATCGAGCGTGGCCATACTATTCCTTTCTCATCGTGGTTTTGCTCTACAGCCGCCGCCAGGAGCCGTCCCAATCCAATGCCATAGCACCCCATTACTACAGGTTTTTGGCTTCCATCTTGATCAAGGAAAGCAGCCCCCAGTTTTTCACTGAATATGATCCCCAGTTTGAACAGATGGCCCACTTCAATCCCCCGTGTTGAAAGAAGTTCACCACCACACTTCGGGCACTTATATCCTGCCTGAGCAAGAGCAATATCGATCATTGTATCAACGTTAAAATCGCGAGGATAATTGGCATTTTTGAGATGCGCATCGGGTTTGTTGGCGCCGACCACAAAGTTGTTTCCCAGAGTGATAGAGTCATCAGCTATCACCTTGATTCCGCTGGGTCCCACCGCGGAAGCCGAGCCAGCTACGAGCCCAGCTGCTTTCACTTCGTCATCAGTCGCCAGATCGAGGTTTACACACTTCAGAGTATTCTTTAGTTTAAGCTCATTCACTTCAAGATCACCCCGGATGGTTGCAAAAACAACTTCACCATCGGCAGAATAAAAGATGGCTTTGAGAGTCTTGTTCTTGGGCACTCCGAGGAAATCGGCTACCTCCTCGATTGTCTTCTTCCCAGGTGTAGAAACTTCCTCTAGGGGCAGCAAGGATTCTTCGGTATCCGGTTTGTTCTTGGCGAAGGACGCTCTTTCTGAATTGGCTGCGTAATTGCATTTCGAACAGTAGATGATTTCATCCTCACCGGTCTCAGCAATGATCATGAACTCATGTGAGTCTTTGCCTCCGATGGCACCGCTATCGGCTTCGACCATGAGGGAAGATAAACCGCAACGGTCATAGATGTTTTTGTATGCCTGTATCAGGCGCTCATAGGTTTGATCCAAATCCTCTGCATTAGCGTGCATACTGTAGGCGTCTTTCATGAGGAACTCTCGGACTCGGAGCAATCCCCCCCGAGAGCGTGGTTCGTCACGAAACTTCGTTTGTATCTGATAGGGCATTGCTGGCAAGTCTCGATAGCTTCGGATAGCGAAGCGAGCAAGCTTGGTGATCACCTCCTCGTGAGTCGGACCGAGACACAACTTGCGATCGCGCCGATCTTTCATAGTAAACAAAGTCTGCCCAAATGTCAGATCGCGTCCAGTTTCTTCCCAGATCTCAAATGGTTGCAGAGCCGGTAGCAGCAACTCTTGCCCGTCGGCAGCATCCATTTCCTCTCGAATTATTTGCTCTATCTTTCGTAATACCCGCCATCCAAGTGGCAGGTAAGAATAGAGGCCCGCTGCTACTTGGTGAATCATCCCTGCCCTGACCAAGAGCTGGTGGCTTATGGTATCTGCATCTGCGGGAGCCTCTCGCAGGGTCTGTCCGAAAAGTTTGGAAACAAGCATGAAATCAACTCCTTAGTACTAACACCCAAAAGTGTAACACGATTGAGGTGGATTCTCTACCCCTCGAATTGAATCATCTAAAATGTAACCGAAGGGAAGGTTGTTAAATCATTTAAAAGGTAACCAAAGGGTAGAGAATGGAGCCGGCAACACGTTGACGCAAGGAGGGCCGGCTGATTGGAGAAGATGG